>NZ_JBIRZM010000011.1:0-263230 GCF_044390825.1 Streptomyces sp. NPDC018833
ATGACACCGCGTTCGATCCGTCGCTGCTGACGTACTTTAGGCGTCGGCTGCGTCACTCGGCCGATCCGATGCGGATCTTCACCAAGGTCAAAGAGATCGTGGCCGCGACCGGCGTACTCAAGGGCAGGCAGCGGCGCGCGCTGGACTCCACCGTGCTCGATGACGCGGTGGCCACCCAGGACACCGTCACCCAGATCATCTCCGCGATCCGCCGGGTGATCCGCGAGGTCCCCGGCGCCGGAGAGGTGGCCGCGGAGCACTGCCGGGCGCACGACTACACCGACCCGGGCAAGCCGAGGATCGCCTGGGACGACGAGGCCGCCCGCGCCACGCTGGTCGACGCGCTGGTTGCTGACGCTTGCAACCTGCTCGGGCACCTGCCCGAGCAGAACCTGGGCGAGAAGGCGGCGAACGCGGTCGGCCTGCTGGCCCTGGTCGCAGGCCAGGACGTGGAGCCCGCCGAGGACTCCGACGGACGCGACGGACGCTGGCGCATCGCCAAGCGCACGGTGGCGGACCGGACCGTGTCCACCGTCGACCCCGACGCACGGCACATCCACAAGAACCGCACCCGCCACCAGGACGGCTTCAAAGGGCACGTCTCCTTCGAGCCGGAAACCGGCCTGTTCACCGCAGTCGCCCTGACCGGCGGCTATGGCCCCGACAACCACGAGGCTGCTGTCGCCGCCGGTCTGCTGGCCGACGAGGACGAGGGCACTGAGTTAACCGTGCTCGGCGATTCTGCCTACGGCACCGGCGACCTGCGCGCACAACTGCAGGCCGACGGCCACACCCTGGTGATCAAGCCGCCGCCGCTGCGGCAGGCCGTCCCCGGCGGCTTCACCATCGACGACTTCCGTATCGACCAGGCCGCCGGCACCGCCACCTGCCCGGCCGGACACACCGCCAACCTCGGCCAGATCAAGGCAGACGGCGCCCGCACCGCCCAGTTCAAGCGCGTCTGCACCGACTGCCCGCTGCGGGAACGCTGCACCACCTCCAAGACCGGACGCACCCTCAACGTCCACCCCCAGTACGAACTGCTGGCCGCCGCCCGGGCCCAGGCCGCCACCGACGCCGGCTGGCAGGACGAGTACCGCCGATGGCGGCCACCCGTCGAACGCGCCATCGCCTGGCTCGTCGCCAAGGGCAACCGCCGGGTGCCCTACCGCGGCGTCATCGCCAACAACCTCTGGCTCCACCACCGCGCCGCCGCCCTCAACCTCCGCCGACTGATCAACCTCGGACTCACCCGCACCAACACCACCTGGCACCTCACCCCGGCCACCGCATAGCGAAAAGGGCCGCCCGGCCTCCGGCCGGACAGCCCCACAACAAGATCTTCAGCAGCCTTCTAGGCGCTCGCCTCCACTGACTGTCTGTCACATTCTGTGACAGGAAAGCGTGAGTCATGCGGACGCCGTGCGCCGTACGGCCCGGCCCGCGAGCACGTCCGTACGGGCCCCCTCCTCGATGACGAACCGGCCGTCGATCAGCACGTACGGGATGCCGACCGGAAGCGTGCGCGGCTCCTCGAACGTCGAGCCCGCCGCCACTGTCCCCGGGTCGAAGAGCACGAGGTCGCCGCGGTAGCCCTCGCGCACCAGGCCGCGGTCGGGCAGGCGCAGCCGGGCCGCCGGGCGCGAGGTCAGATGGGCCACCGTCTCCTCCAGGGACAGGATGCCCAGGTCGCGGGCGTACCGGCCGAGGTAGTGCGGGAAGGTGCCGTACGCCCGGGGGTGCGGTTTGAGGCCCTGGAGGATGCCGTCGCTGCCGCCGGTGTGGACGCGGTGGCGCATGATCGCGCGGACGTTCTCCTCGTGGCCGACGTGCTGGAGGATCGTCGAGCCCAGCCGGTCCTCGATCAGCAGGCACCGGGCGGTCTCCCAGGGTGCTTCGCCCCGCGCGTCCGCGGACTGCCGGACCGTCCGGCCGACGTGGTCCGTCAGGGCCGGGTCGATGACGCCGGAGATCTCGATCGTGTCCCACTCGACCGGCACCCCGTGGCAGCCGTCCGAGCCGATCTCCTCCAGGTGGTGGCGGATACGCTCCGCCGTTTCCTCGTCCCGGAGCCTGGCGAGCACCGCCTCTGGACCGCCCTCGCTCGCCCAGCTGGGGAGCACGGCGACGAGCGTCGTGCAGCCGGGGGTGTAGGGGTAGGTGTCGAGCGTGATGTCGGCGCCCGCGTCCAGCGCGTCGTCGAGGAGGGCCAGCAGCTCCGGGGCCCGGCCCTTGTTCACGCCGAAGTTCATGGTGGCGTGCGCGAGATGGAGCGCGCAGCCCGCCTCGCGCGTGAGCTCCACCATCTCCTGGTACGCCGCCAGGGCGCCCGCGCCGTAGGAACGGTGATGCGGACAGTAGTAGCCGTCGTATGCCGCGACGACGCGGCACAGCTCGGCGAGCTCGGAGTCGTTCGCGTACATGCCCGGGGTGTACGTCAGGCCCGACGACATGCCGACCGCGCCCTGCTCCAGCCCCTCGGCGACGAGGCGCTTCATCCGGGTCAGCTCGGCGTCGGTGGCCGGGCGGTCCTCCCAGCCCACCGCGTACATCCGCACCGTGCCCTGCGGGACGAGGTAGGCGGCGTTGACGGCGATGCCGCGGTCGAGCCGGTCGAGGTACTCGCCGACCGTGCGCCAGTCGAAGTCGACGGTCGTGTCTCCGGGTGCGCCGCCGTTCCAGCCGGTGATGGCCGTGCGGACCTCGGCGAGGGTGGCGTCGTCGACCGGCGCGTACGACATCCCGTCCTGTCCCAGCACTTCGAGGGTGACGCCCTGGGCCGCCTTGGCGCTGTGGTCCAGATCGCGCAGCAGGGCCAGATCGCTGTGGGCGTGCATGTCGATGAAGCCGGGAGCCAGGGCGAGGCCGTGCGCGTCGAGCGTGCGGACGCCGGACAGGGCGGGCGCGCCCTCCCGGCGTATCGCGGTGATACGGCCGCCGGTCAGGCCGACGTCGGCGCGGTAGGAGGCGCCGCCGGTGCCGTCGATGACGCGGGCATCGCGGATGACCAGCTCCATGGGGGTCCTCTCGGGGCCGATGTCCGGCAGGGTCAGAAGAACGTGCGGATGTAGTCCGTGACCGTGCCGTCCGCCTCCACCAGCGGAATGAGCTGCCACTTGTCGAAGCTGGTGCACGGGTGCGACAGCCCCAGCCCCACCCAGTCCCCGACCTCCAGCCGCGCCCCCGGCTCCGTCCGCAGCCAGCCGTGCTGGTCGGAGAGGGCCGTGAGGGTGACGCCGGTGGCCGGGCGGATCTCGCCCGTGCCGGCGTCGCGTACGACCTGCACCTGCGGCAGGTGGAGGTCGTACGCCGCGTCCCGCTTGCCCGCGTTCACGAACGCCTGCTCGGGCGAGGGGCGCGAGACGACCTGGGCCCACAGGCGGAAAGCCGGCTGGAGCGCGCCCTCGTCGGGCACCCGGTTGAAGGGGGTCAGCCCGCGGTAGTGACCGTCGTCGTGCGAGACGTACGCGCCGGAGCGCAGCAGCTTGAGGACCGGCAGGGACAGCTCGGGGATCTCGGCGAAGACATCGGCGACCGCGTCGAACCACGCGCTGCCGCCCGCGCTGATCACGATCTCTCCGGCGTCCTCGAACCGGCCCGCCGTGTCGAACTCCGCGGCCAGCGCCACGAGCCTGCGCAGCCATGCGTGCACCCTCCCCCAGACTTCCTCCTCGCTGCGCTCGCCGTCGGCCTGCGGGACCTCGCCCTCGTACCCGGCGACGCCGACCAGCCGCAGCGTCCCGGTGGCGGCCACCGCGTCCGCTACCGCCGCGCAGTCCGCCTCCGTGCGGGCTCCCGTGCGCGCGCCCTCGCCCGCGCCCAGCTCGACGACGACGTCCAGCGGGCGTGAGGTGCCGCGCAGCGCCTTGTCCATCAGCTCGGCACCGCGCACCGAGTCGACGTAGCAGACCAGGCGGAAGTCCGGGTCGGTGTCGAGCTCCTGCCCGATCCAGCGCAGGGCGGCGGCGTCGACCACCTCGTTGGCCAGGAAGATCCGCTGGAACCCGAACGCGCGGTAGACACGGACCTGGTGCGGCATGGCGGCGGTGATGCCCCAGGCGCCGTGCTCCAGTTGGCGCGCGAAGAGCTGCGGCGCCATGGAGGTCTTGCCGTGCGGGGCGAAGGCGAGGCCGTGGCGCTCGGCGTATGCCTGAAGGAGCGAGAGGTTGTGCGCCACGGACTCGGCGGAGAGCGCGAGGACGGGGGTGGTGAAGCCGTCGGTGAAGAGGTTGAGCCGGGCGGCGGCCAGCTCGCCGATGGTCCGGCCGTCGGCGTCGGGCGGGAGCGCCTTGAAGCGGTGGTCGGCCCGTTCGTCGGCGAGTCGTGCGACGGCGTTGTCGGCAGCCATGGGGCCCTCCTCTGTGCCGTTGCGCATTATGCAACGGCCATTGCGTATTTCACTTAGCGCTGTCTAACATCCGAGCCAACGCGGGGTCAATGGTGCCCTGCGACCGCCCAGCGAGGAGCCCCCGCGATCATGACCGCGAGCGTGCACGCCCCCGTGGACGTCGTCTGCCTCGGCGAGTCCATGGTCACGTTCCTGCCCACGCACGAGGGCCGCCTCGCCGATGTGCCGTCGTTCGTCCGCGGCATCGGCGGCGCGGAGTCCAACGTGGCGTGCGCGCTGGCGGCGGCCGGCCACCGGACCCGCTGGGTCGGGCGGGTGGGCGCGGACGGCTTCGGCGACCACCTCGTGGAGACGATCGCGGCGTACGGGGTGGACACCTCCGCGGTGGTCCGCGATCCGGAACGCCCGACGGGCATCTACTTCCGCACGGCGACCGACCGGGCGACCGACGCGCACGAGGTCCTCTACTACCGCGCCGGGTCCGCCGCCTCGGCCATGTCGCCGCACACCGTGCCGGCCGGCGCCGTCCGGTCCGCCCGCGTCCTGCACGTCTCCGGCATCACGGCGGCCCTCTCGCCCGACTGCCTCGCCCTGATGCGCGACCTCACCGCCCGGCGGCAGGACCGGCCGCTGGTCTCCTTCGACGTGAACCACCGCCCCGGCCTGTGGCGTTCCGGCGCCGACCCGGAGGTCCTGCTGGACCTGGCGCGCGGGGCGGACCTGGTGTTCGTCGGGGAGGACGAGGCGGAGGAGGCCTGGGGGCTGCGGGGTGCCTCCGCGATCCGGGAAGCGCTGCCGGAGCCGTCGACGGTGGTGGTGAAGCGGGGGGCGGCGGGGGCGGTGTCGTTCACGCGCGACGGGCTGTCCCCCTCCCCGCGCAGCGCAAGCGACACCGTCACCACCGCCCCCGCCCCCCGCGTCACCGTCGCCGCCCCCGTCGGGGCCGGTGACGCCTTCGCCGCCGGGTTCCTGGCCGCCACCCTGAGGGGACGGCCCGCCAGGGACCGGCTGCGGCACGGGCACCTGTGGGCCGCAGCCGCCCTCACCGTTCGCGGCGACCTCGCGGCGCCGCCGGCCGCCGACCGCGCCGACCGGCTCGTCGCCCTGGACGACGAGGCCTGGGGGAGACTGCACCTCGGCCCCGGGTGGACGGGGGAAGACCAGGAGGTACGTACACCATGAGCCAGACCGTCGACCGCGCGCTGAGCATCCTGCCGCTGCTGGCGCAGGGACCCGCCGACCTCGGACAGGTCGCCGACCGGCTCGGCGTCCACAAGTCCACCGCGCTGCGCCTGCTGCGCACGCTGCACGAGCACGGCCTCGTCTACCGCCAGCAGGACCAGCGTTACCGCCTCGGCGCCCGACTGATCGCCCTCGCGCAGGAGGCCGTCGAGAACCTCGACGTACGCGAGATCGCCCACCCCCACCTGGTCGCGCTCAACGAGCGGATCGGGCACACCGTCCACCTCGCGGTGTACGAGGAGAGCGAAGTCCTCTACATCGACAAGGTCGAGAGCCGCTATCCGGTCCGGATGTACTCCCGCATCGGCAAGCCCGTCGCCATCACCGTCGCGGCCGTCGCCAAGCTGCTGCTCGCCGACCTGCCCGAGCCCGAGCGGCGCGCCGTCGCCGAGAAGCTCGACTACCCCATGTACACGTCCCGTTCGATCCCGAACGCCGGTGCCTTCCTCAAGGAGCTGGCGACCGTACGCGAACAGGGCTGGGCCACCGACCTCGGCGGCCACGAGGAGTCCATCAACTGCGTCGCGGCCCCCATCCGCGGTGCGGACGGCCGGGCCGTCGCCGCCATGTCGGTGTCCGCGCCGAACGTCGTCGTCACCGCCGACGAGCTGCTCGCCCTTCTCCCGCTGGTGCGGCGCACCGCCGACGCCATCACGCGGGAGTACTCAGGACATACCCCGCAGAAGGACACACGCGCATGAGCGAGAAGATCGCGATCACCCCGAGCACCCACACCGCGCCGCCCGCGAAGTTCTCCCACGGCGTGCGGAAGGGCAACCTCCTCCAGGTCGCCGGTCAGGTCGGCTTCCTCCCGGCCGTCGAGGGCGAGGCGCCCACCCCCGCCGGTCCCACCCTGCGCGAGCAGACGCTCCAGACCCTGGCCAACGTCAAGGCGATCCTCGAAGAGGGCGGCGCGTCCTGGGACGACGTGATGATGATCCGTGTCTATCTCACCGACACGGCCCACTTCGCCGAGATGAACGAGATCTACAACGAGTACTTCAAGGACCTGACGGTGGCCCCCGCCGCCCGTACGACGGTCTACGTCGGCCTCCCCGCCGGCCTGCTCATCGAGATCGACGCCCTGGCGGTCCTGGACTGATCCCCCTGAATCACCGGCTGTACGGCACGGCGCGCATCCCCGAAGCGCCGTGCCAGCCGAGCTTGGGGATGCACACCTCGGCCCAGCGGCGGTTGAGGTTCCTTGTCCGCACCTTCTGGCCGGGGAACGGAATGCTCATGGGTGAGGCACGGCGCTTGAAGACCGGCATGCCGCTCCCGTGGTTCAAGTTCGCCCAGTTCTTGAATGCTTGGTCGAGGCGGCGCAGGACCTGCTGGCCGGCCGTGGCGGGGAGGTCCCTGATCCAACTCACCGAGTCATCGGGATCATTGCGGAGTTCCGTAAGCAGGAGGCACTGTTCTGCCGACCAGACCCACGAGACGCCGTCGTGCTTGCGACGGACCATGAGGCGGTGTTCCAGTGCCAGATTCCACAGGGCCCTGGTGTGATGTCCCCACCTTGTCAGGACTTCGTCCTGCTCTGGTGTGGGGCATGCGCGGTACTTCCGCCCCATGTCCGCTCGCGTCGGCACTCCCCCGGTTGTGATGCTCCCAGGTCGGACTGACGACCGGGGAACGCATGGGTTACGGGGGCCGGTGGCTCTCAGTTTCCGGAGCAGTACTGCGCCTCTTTGCCGATGGAGCGGTAGACGCAGTCCGCGTTCTCCACCAGCTGGAGCACCGCGTCCCGGTTGCGGCTGGTCTCGCGCTCGATCACCTCGTCGGGCGGGTAGAAGCCGCCGCCGCCGAAGCCGCTCGGATACATCTCGAAGGTGTACCCGAAGATCTTCTGCGCACCCCACAGCCAGTCGTCGATCGATCCGTCCGTGATGTACAGGTCGCTCGACTGCTCGGCCGTGTAGCCGTTGCTCGCGGCCATCTTGCGGCCCACCGCGGCGAAGGCGTTGCGGTCGTCGGCCGTCATGCCCGGCGCCGTGTCGTCGTAGGTGTAGCCGAACGGCCAGAGCACCAGCTCGCTGTAGGTGTGGAAGTCGATGGCCGCCCTGATCTGCTGCTTCCCGCCGAGGACCCGTGAGCGGACGAAGTCGGCGACTACCTTCACCTCGGGAGCGGACTCGGCGGACACGCCCCGGTAGGTGTCCGAGCCCGGGGATCCGGAGGAGCCGCCGCAGCAGCCCCACTTGAAGTTCCAGTTGCGGTTCATGTCCGTACCGATCGACGACGAGCCGGAGTTGGGCTGCCGGTTCTTGCGCCAGCTGCGGTAGGAGCCGGTCGCGATGTCGTACTCGCCGCCGTCCGGGTTGAGGTCGGGCACGATCCAGATCTCCCGGCTGTTGACGGCGCTGGTGATCCGGGAGTCGCGGCCGTAGTCCTCTCCGAACTCGCGCAGCAGGTAGAGCGCCATCTCGACAGTGAGGTGCTCGCGGGCGTGCTGGTGGTGGGTGAAGAGGACCTCGGGCTCGTTCTCGTCCGTCGCCACGTTGTCGCTGATCTTGATGGCGACGATGTCCCGGCCTTGGTAGCTCTTGCCGATGACGCGCTTGCTCATGATGCTCGGGTACTGGGCGATGCGCTGGTTGATCTCGGCGTTCATCTCGGCGTAGTTGTGGTACTTGGCGTCGGCCGAGGGGAAGTCGGACGGCCCGACGTCGGCCGTGGTCCGCCGGTCGGGCGGGGCGGGCAACGCATCGAGGGTGTGCCCGAGGGCACGCAGCCGTTTCGCCTGGGCCGCGTTGGCGCTGACGACGATCGTGTGGTCGTCGACCTCGTCGATGGAGACACCGGTGGCGGCGACGGCGGTGCGGTCGGCGGCGCTGTCCGGGCCGTGGATCCGGTACTGCCTGATCTGCTCGTCCCCGTCCGCGTTCGACACCGCGGGCCGGTCCGGTGGCGAGGAAGCGTTGGCGGTGAGGGGCGCTGCCACGGCGAGGGCGACGACGGCCGCCAGCGCGGCGGATCGTCCTCCCAGTCGGCGTATTCGCATACAAGTGCTCCTGGGGTGTGGGGGGTTGCTCCGTGCGTATGCGGGGTGCGTGCGGGGTGCGGGGCGTGCGGGGTGCGGCACGGGTCATGGCGGGTCCGGCGGTCGTCGCGGCGGAGCGGCGGACGCCTGAGTGGGCTCGCGCCTCATCGTGCGACTCTGGCATGCTCCGGTCAATAGCACTCCCGGCCATCCGCCCGCGCCTGCTGTGTGGCGGACCCCTTGTGGGATCAGCGGCGTCCGACGTGGGTAACCCAGTCACATCGTGGGACGAGTGGGAAGGCGGGCTGCGCATGACAGGCACCACCGAGGAGAACACCGGCGAGGCCATCTCCGCGCCGCGCAAGTCGAGCTGGCGCTACATCGGACCGGGCATCGTCGTCGCGGCAACCGGTGTCGGAGCCGGTGACCTGGTCGCGACACTCATCGCCGGAAGCAAGTTCGGCTACACGCTCCTGTGGGCCGCGATCATCGGGTGCGTCGTGAAGATCGCCCTCGCGGAGGCTGCCGGCCGCTGGCATCTGTCCACCGGCAGGACGCTCTTCGACGGCTGGCGCAGTCTCGGCTCCTGGACGACGATCTACTTCGTCGGCTATGTCATCGTCTGGGGCTTCGTCTACGGCGCGGCCGCCATGTCCTCCAGCGCGCTGCCCCTCGACGCCCTGTTCCCGGACGTCATGGACCTCAAGTGGTGGGCCGTGCTGTGCGGTCTGGTCGGGCTGGCGTTCGTCTGGTTCAACCACTACGCCGTCTTCGAGAAGGTCATGACGGTCCTGGTCGGCGTGATGTTCGTCGTCACCGTC
The DNA here is from genome assembly GCF_044390825.1 of Streptomyces sp. NPDC018833. NCBI lineage: Bacteria > Bacillati > Actinomycetota > Actinomycetes > Kitasatosporales > Streptomycetaceae > Streptomyces > Streptomyces sp. NPDC018833. The sequence continues at coordinate 9,395 of NZ_JBIRZM010000011.1, forward strand.
TATCTGGCGATCCGGGTGACGCCCAACCTCGGCGACGCCTTCGCGGGACTCGCGCCGGTCCTCCCGGACGGCTCGCTGATCTACACCCTGGGCCTGATCGGCGGCGTCGGCGGCACCATCACCCTGGCCGCCTACGGGTACTGGGTCAACGCCAAGGGATGGACGAACACCGGCTGGATGAAGGTGATGCGGCTCGACAACCGGGTCGCCTACATCACGACCGGCATCTTCGTCGTCGCCATGCTCTTCGTCGGCGCGGAGCTGCTGCACTCCTCCGGAGTCGCGATCGCCAAGGGCGACAAGGGCCTGATCGACCTGACCACGGTCCTTCAGGACCGCTACGGCGCGGCCACCGCCAAGCTGTTCCTGATCGGCTTCTTCGCCACGTCCTTCACCTCACTCATCGGCGTCTGGCACGGCGTGAGCCTGATGTTCGCGGACTTCGTGACCAACTACCGCAAGAAGGGCGAAGGGAGTACGGGCGCGGAGGTGGCGTCCGGCAGCCGCGAGAAGTCGCTGCCGTTCCGCGCGTACCTGCTGTGGCTGACGTTCCCCCCGATCGCGCTGCTCTTCCTGGACCAGCCGTTCGGACTGGTGATCGTCTACGGCGTGATCGGCGCGTTCTTCATGCCGTTCCTGGCGCTCACCCTGGTCTGGCTGCTCAACTCCTCGCGTACGCCTGCCGAGTGGCGCAACGGCACCCTCGGCAATGTGATGCTGGCGGGCGCGGGACTGCTGTTCGTGGTGCTGTGCGTGCAGCAGGTGCGCGACCTGCCCTGGTGAACGCCGGCGGCGTGAGGAGCGACCGGCCACGGTCGCCCCGAGGAGCGAACCACCAGGCCCGTACCGCCGGGGGAGCAGCGGTACGGGCCCGGTGCGGGCGTCCGGTGGCCGGGCCGGAGACTTCCTAGGGCAGGTTGTGGACGTGCGGGCCGACGGCATTCGACCAGGCGTTGCCGGCCGTCGCGTCCCAGTTGGTGGACCAGGTCATCGCGCCGCGCAGCGCCGGGTAGGTCCTGGCGGGCTTGAAGGAACCGCAGTTGGTGCCGCGGGCCAGGCAGTCCAGCGCGTTCTTCACGATGGACGGGTCGACATAGCCGCTGCCCGCACCGCGCGTGGAGGCGGGGACGCCGAGGCCGACCTGGGAGGCGTCGAGGCCGCCCTCCAGCTGGATGCAGGCGAGCGCGGTGAGGAAGTCCACCGAGCCCTGCGAGTAGACCTTGCCGTCGCAGCCGAGCATCGAACCACTGTTGTAGTACTGCATGTTGACCACCGTGAGGATGTCCTTCACGGCGAGTGCGGTCTTGAAGTACTCCGTACCGGTGTTCTGCATGTCGATGGTCTGCGGGGCCATCGTCAGGACCAGCGAGGAGCCCGCCTTCTGGGACAGCTGGCGCAGCGCCTTCGTCAGGTACGTCGCATTGATGCCGTGCTCCAGGTCGATGTCGACACCGCTGAAGCCGTACTCCTGCATCAGCGCGTAGGCGCTGTTCGCGAAGGCTGTGGCGGAGGCGTCACTGTTGATGGTGACGTTGCCCTTCTCGCCGCCGACCGAGATGACCACCGACTTGCCGGCGGACTTCTTGGCGGTGATGTCCGCCTTGAAGTCGGCGACCGAGGCGTAGCCGACCGCCGGATCCAGGGTGAAGGTGATCTGGCCGGGCGTGGCGGTCGAGTCCGCGAACGACACCGCGATGATGTCGTACTGTGCCTGCACATCTCGCAGTTTCTGCACGGTCGCGCCGTTGTCGAAGTTCTGCCAGTAGCCGGTCAGGGCGTGCTTCGGTACGGCCGGGTTGCCGGGGTTGCCGCCGGTGGAGCTGGTCTTGCCGGTGACCGCGGCCGACTTGGCCGACTCGCCGGCCGAGTTCGTCGCCGTCACCTGGAACTGGTACGAGGTGTTCGCGGCCAGGCCCGTCACCGTTGCGGAACCGCCGCTCACCGACAGCACCTTGGCACCGTCGCGGTAGACGTTGTAGCCGGTCGCGCCGGAGACCGCGCCCCAGCTCAGCGCCACGGAGGAGGAGGTCACGGCGCCGACCGCCGGGGCGCCCGGGGCCGCGGGGACGACCGGGTCGGGGTCGGAGCCGCCGCCTCCGTCCGGGCCGAAGACGTCTACGTCGTCGGCGTAGTAGGCGGCCTGGCCGTACCAGCCGTGGGTGTAGACGGTCACCGAGGTGGTGCTCGCCCCGGTGGTGAAGGAGGTCGACAGCCTGGTCCAGCTACCTGTGCCGGGCGTCCAGGTGGACACGTCGTTGGTGCCCGTGCCGCTCGCGCCGAGGTAGGCGTAGCCGCCCTGCACCCAAGCGCTCAGCGTGTACGTGGAGTTGGGCTGCACGCTCACGGTCTGGGTGCACTTGGCGTTGTCCTGGCCGGCCGGGGTGGCCTTGAGGGCCGAGGCGCCCCCGTGTACCGGGGAGGACACCGTGGCCCCGCTGCCCGCGGAGCAGGTCCAGTTGGCGAGGCCGGACTCGAAGCCGGCGTTCTTGGCGACGTTGACGTCGGCCGCGTGTGCGGTGTCCGTCGTGCCGATGAGGCCGAGTCCGGTGCCGACGGCCAGCGCCAGGCCGGCGCCGAGCCATCTGCGTGCGCGTGTGGTGCGATCCACTTGCAGCCTCCGGTGGGGGAGTTGGGGGTGTGGGGATTCATCCGGAGCCGAGTCCCGGAACGGTGGCCACCGTGGAGGTACAAGCTGGTCCAGACCAATGTGGTTGTCAAGGGTTCTGCCGGAAGGCGGGGCCCTCGCACGCCCCCTCAGTCCCCTTCCTGGAGCCGGTCGGCCGCCCACCCGGCCACGCATCCGACCGCCAGGACGGCGTTGGACATCAGCAGCCCCTCGGCGGTCGGCTCCTGCCGCTGCACGGCCATGTTCAGCAGCTGGGCCGCGACGGGCACGGCGACGGCGGCGGCCAGGTGCTGCGTGGTGCCGTGCCGGAAGGGCGGCCGGTGCAGCCGGGCGGCGGCCCAGACGGACAGCGCCACGCACAGGGCGTTGGGCAGGTGGATCAGCAGCAGCCGCCCGCTGAACGAGCCCAGACTGCCGGGGGAGTCGATGTAGTCGTAGACCACGGTGATCTGGAGATACTCGGTGAACAGCAGCACCACGATGCCCGCCGCCCAGCACTTCATCAGTGACCAGATCCCCGCCCTCGGCCCGTCGTCCCGCCGGGCGGGGGCCCCCGGGTAGCCGTACCTGGTCATGAGTGAGCCTCCTGGGGCGTGGGGGGCGGACGGTTCCGGGCGGCTGCGGGCCGCCGGCCGCGTCCGGTAGGGCCGCCGTCCGGTACGGCCGCCGGTCGCCGACTGGTAGGGCCGCCGGTCGCCGGCCCTACCGGACGGTGATGCTGTCGATGATCTTCTTCAGGTCGTCGTCGGACAGGTGGCCCTTCGCCGCGTCGATCCGTACGGCGTACGTCGACTCGTCGGCGTCGAGGCCCGCGACGATCACGTCCGCGACCCGGGTGCCCTTGGCGGGTGTGCCCCGTTCGCCGGTCGAGGTGAACTCGAAGTCGATCCGCTTCGCGTCCCGCGCCTAAAATGATCTTCTGTGTGATCGCCGCTCCCGTGCCTGAGCCGGCCACCGCCCCGATGACGGTGGCGACGACCACGACCACGCCGAGATACTCGGCCGCGGTCGCCCCCGGTCACGTTTCATCCGTCGTCCCCCTCCCAGCTCACGCACACCATTCGCACGCGGAATCGGAATCGGAGCGTACGCATGGCGACGTCTGCCTGGCGTGGGCCTGCGGACCTAATGAGGGACCCAAAGGGAGCTCTGGCCAGAACAATTCAGAGTGTTGTGACGGGAGTTGGGGATTGACGACTTCATCCGTGTTTGGCGGTGCGCGAGTCGTGCCGGTTGCCTGCGGGCGACCTGAAAGGTGTTCTCTGCCTCGAAGGACGTGGTTAGAGTGCTGATGCAGCAGCACGAGCAGTGAAGAAGCCGTCGCCGTATCGCCGGTGGCCGGATTCGAACGGGGAATTGAGCGTGCAGACCGCGATCGCTGTCACCAGTGCTGATCTGGTGTTACCGCCCACCGACCCACACACACCCACGGCAGCGCTGCTGCCGGCGCCCGGTGCGCAGCCGCTGGACGCCGCGCTCGCCGACATGCAGCTGCTGCTGGATCAGCATGGCTATGTGGTGGCGCTGTACCCCGCTTCGATCCCTGTTGCGCACGAACGCAGACTGCACACCGTCCGCTCCGTCCTGGAGAGCGACCGCATCGCCCTGATGAAGCTGGCGCTGCCGCCGCTCGGTGTCGCCGTCCTCGTACGCCAGTTGCGCCAGTTGTCCATCTGCGACTTCGGCGCGGGCATCGTCGCCTCCGCGGCCCGGCTCCTGGCCCACTACGTCTACGCCGGGGCCCTGCTGAACTCCGTCGCCAGGCTCGACCGGGTGCCGGTCGGCCTCACGTCCCACGCCAAGTCCTGGCTGCCGGGCTCGCAGTTCGCCGTGCTGGCCAACCCGGACCCGCAAGTGGTCAAGCTCGGCGGCGGTGAACTCTCCGGGCCCGAGTTCGGCAACCAGCTGATCGTCGCGAAGGGACAGTTGCAGAGCGACTGGGTGAGTGCGGCGCTCGCTCCCGCCTGGCGCTGCCGGGCGATACAGGAAACCGCTCTGCCGGCTGATTCGCCGAAGTGGTGGGGCACCTCGAAAATGATCGAATTCGCGGCCCATCTCCCCGACATCGCCCTCATCTACCAGCTGGTCTCGTCCGTCAAACGGGAGAAGTGCTCGTGGTGCGGCCTTGAAATCATCGGCGACCGCTGTGGATTCTGTTCGGCGCCGCTCGCGTCGGCGGAGAACCAAACCTCCGGCAGCGGTGTCCTGAAGCACGGAACACCTATGCGTCAAGAGCCGTAGCCGCCGAGGGCGGCCGCTCGGTCCGGCGACGGGGACGCCCGCGCACGGCCCCGATCGCCCCCGCACCGTCCGCTCCGTCCCTGCCCGTCTCCCCACGAGGTTGTCGCGCTCATGAATTCACGCCAGCGCCGCGGTGTCATTCTTCTGCTCCTGTCCGTCCTGTGCGCCTTCGGCGCGTTCGTCGGCGTGCTTTCGGTCATCAGCGACGTGAATTCGAAGGTGGGGCCCGAGGTGACGGCCTACCGGCTCTCGTCGGACATCGCTCCCTATACGGAACTTCAGCCGAGCCAGTTCGAAAAAATCACGGTGCCCAAGCGCTGGCTCTCCTCCAGCGCGGTCACCGACATATCCGTGGTGCAGGGAAAGATCGCCGTCACCCAGCTGCGCAGGGGGTCACTCCTCCAGGACGACATGATCGTCAAGCGTCCCGCACTGGAGAACGGCGAGCAGGAGATCGCCATCATGATCGACGCCGCCACCGGCGTTGCGGGCAAGATCACCCCCGGCGACCTGGTGAACATCTTCGCCACCTTCGACGACGAGGGGGAGGACAGGGGCCAGGTCGCCGAGTCCCGGATCATCGTCCCCAACGCCAAGGTCATCGACGTCGGCAAGCTCACCGCCCTGGAGTCCAAGGGCGACGACCGCAACGCCGCCGCGACCCAGGCCGTGCCCATCACGTTCGCCCTCGACACCCAGGACGCCCAGCGTGTGGCGTTCGCCGAGTCGTTCGCCGTCCATGTACGCCTCGCCCTGATCGCCAAGGGCAGTCCGACCACGCTTCGCCCGGGTGAAGGCAAGTACACCCTCGACGAGGACAGGAATAAGTGAGGGCCGGATGACGACACGCATCCTCCCGGCCGTCGGTGACGCCGATGCCGCCCGATCCATCACCACCCTGCTCAGCCAGCTGCCCGAGGCGGAGCCGGCCGCGCCGGTGGCCGACTCGACCTCCCTGCTCGACACACTCGCGCGCCTGGCCGGCGAGTCCCTGGAGGAGCTGCCCGAGGTCGTGCTGGTGCACGAACGGATCGGCCCGGTGCCGGCGCTCGAACTGATCCGGGAGGTGGCCCTGCGCTTTCCCGCGGTCGGAGTCGTCCTGGTCAGCGCCGACGCGAGTCCCGGCCTGTACTCGGCAGCCATGGACTCCGGCGCGCGCGGGCTCGTCGCGCTGCCGCTGTCGTACGAGGAGTTGACCCAGCGCGTGCAGGCCGCGGCCTCCTGGTCGCTGGGTGTGCGCCGCCATCTCGGTCACAGCGGTGACGTGTTCACCGGGCCGGGCGGCATCGTGCTGACCGTGTCCGGGGCCAAAGGTGGCGTCGGCACCACCCTCACCGCGGTCCAGCTCGCGCTCGCCGCTCGCGCGTCCGGGATGACCACCGCGCTGGCGGACATGGACCTCCAGGCCGGCGACGTGGCCTCTTACCTGGATGTGCAGTTCCGGCGCTCGATCGTCGATCTCGCCGGCATCCAGGACATATCGCCGCGCGTGCTCCAGGACGCCGTCTTCAGCCACGACACCGGGATCGGCCTGTTGCTCGCACCCGGTGACGGAGAACGCGGCGAAGAGGTCAACGACAGGGCGGTGCGCCAGATCGTCAGCGCACTGCGCAACCGCTACGAGGTCGTCGTCATCGACTGCGGGACCCAGATGAACAGCGCCAACGCGGCCGCCGTCGAGATGGGCGACACGACCGTGCTGGTGACGACCCCGGACGTGGTGGCGGTACGGGCGGCCAAGCGCATGGTCCGGCTCTGGGACCGGCTGCAGATCCGCAAGGCGGAGGAGACGGTGATGCTGGTCAACCGCTTCAACCGCAACACCGAGATCCAGCCCGCGCTGATCGAGCGGATCACCGGGACCCGTGTCGCGCGTTCCCTCGTCCCCGCGAACTTCAAGGAGCTGCAGTCCGCCGTCGACGCGGGCCGGATGCAGGACCTGGAGGCCAAGTCGACGGTGAAACAGGCCCTGTGGGGCTTCGCGGGCGAACTGGGAATCGTGAAAGCGCCCGAAGGGAATGACAAGGCCGGTAGGTTCCGGGGCGACCGGGGCTCCATCGGCGTGCGCCGCCGGCGAGGCGGCGCTCTCAAGGGGGAGAGTTGAGCGATGCGCGTGCTGAGCGCACCACCGATCACGGGACGGGCCGGTACCGCGCCGGGCCGTGACCCGCACCGGTTACGGGGCCGGGCTTCCGGCGGGGCCCGCGATGTCGGCCGGGACCGGGTTGTCGGCCGGGACCGGGATGCGGGCGGGGACCGGGATGCTGGCCGGGACCGGGGGCAGGTGGCCGTCGAGTTCCTCGGCATGCTGCCGCTCATCGCGGTCGTCTGCGTCCTGCTGTGGCAGTCCGCCCTCCTCGGCTACACCTACATTCGCGCGGGCAATGCGGCGGACGAGGGCGCCCGGCAGGGGGCGGCCGACGCCGCCGATCCGGGTGGGCGGTGCCGGGCCGCGGCCGAGGACGACCTCGGCGCATGGCGGCCTGCGCGGGTCGACTGCGGCCCGGCCTCCGGCGGAATGTACGAGGCGGATGTGACGCTCAAGGTGCCCGTCCTGTTCCCCGGCTTCATCGACTTCCCCTTCGACGTCGAGGGCCATGCCAGTGCGGTGGCGGAGGGGTGAGCGCCGTGACCACCGACAACAGGCGCGACCGGGGGCAGGTCGCCCTGGAGTTCGCCGGGTTCCTGCCCCTGATGCTGATCCTTGCCCTCGCCGCCGTACAGCTCGGCGTCGCCGCCTACGCCACGGCGCAGGCGGGCACCGCCGCGCGGGCCGCGGCCCGCGCGGAGAGCGACGACAACTGGCAGACGAACGGCGGCCACGCGGGCCGCAGCGCCGTCAGCGACTGGCTCAGCGACGGTCCAGGGGACTTCCACTACAGCGCACGACCGGGAGGAGGCGAGGTGACCGTGACCGTGAGGATCCTGATTCCCTCCGTCGTTCCCGGCATCGGCGACTGGGGACACGCCGAGCGCAGCTCCACCATGCCCAAGGACTGAACCCACGACGCCCAAGGACTGAACCCACGACGCCCAAGGACTGAACCCACGACGCCCAAGGACTGAACCCACGACGCCCGAGGGCTGAGCACACCCGCCCGAGGGCTGAGCACACCCGCCCGAGGGCTGAGCCCACCGCCGCGGTACGCCAAGGAGTCGCACATGAGCCTGCGGGCACGCATCACCGCCCCCGAGGACCGAGGGGGAGGACGGGACGACGGCCATCTGGTGGCCACGTACCGGACCAAGCTGCTCGAGGAGATCGACCTCGCGGAGATGTCGGCGCTCGCCGCGGCCGACCGCCGGGCGCGGCTGGAGCGTGTGCTCGGGCACATCATCAGCCGCGAGGGACCGGTCCTGTCGGCGTCGGAGCGTTCGCAGCTGATCCGCCGGGTCGTGGACGAGGCGCTCGGCCTCGGCGTACTGGAACCGCTGCTGGAGGACGCGTCCATCACCGAGATCATGGTGAACGGGCCGGACCAGATCTTCGTCGAGCGCGGTGGCCGCGTCGAACTGCTGCCGCTGCGCTTCGCCTCCAACGAACAGCTGATGCAGACCATCGAGCGCATCGTGTCCACGGTCAACCGCAGGGTCGACGAGTCCAACCCGATGGTGGACGCCCGGCTGCCCTCCGGCGAGCGTGTCAACGTCATCATCCCGCCGCTGGCCCTGTCCGGCGCCACGCTCACCATCCGGCGCTTCCCCCGCGCCTTCACGCTCTCGGAGATGATCGGCTTCGGCTCGCTCGACGAGCACATGCTGTATCTGCTCTCCGCCCTCGTCCAGGCCAGGCTGAACATCATCGTCTCCGGCGCGACGGGCACCGGGAAGACGACCCTGCTCAACGCGCTGTCCGGGCTCATCCCGGAGGGCGAGCGCGTCATCACCATCGAGGACTCCGCGGAGCTCCAGCTCCAGCAGCAGCACGTGATCCGCCTGGAGTCCCGTCCCGCGAACGTCGAGGGGAAGGGCCGGATCACCATTCGCGACCTGGTGCGCAACTCGCTGCGCATGCGCCCCGACCGCATCGTCGTCGGCGAGGTCCGCGGCGGCGAGACCCTCGACATGCTCCAGGCGATGTCGACGGGCCACGACGGGTCGCTCGCCACCGTCCACGCAAACAGCGCCGAGGACGCGCTGATGCGCCTGCAGACCCTGGCCTCCATGTCCGAGGTGAAGATCCCCTTCGAGGCGCTGCGCGACCAGATCAACAGCGCCGTCGACTGCGTCGTCCAGCTCACCCGGCACGCCGACGGCGCGCGGAAGATCCGTGAGATCGCCGTCCTCGACTCCCGGGGCCAGGAGCCGTACCGGCTCGCCTCCGTGGCCCGTTTCGACGCCCGGCCGATGGGTGCGGACGGACGCGTCCACGGAGAGTACGAACACTTCCCGCTCCCGCGGCGTCTCGCCGACCGGCTCTTCATGGCCGGTCAGCCAGTTCCGCAGGCCTTCGGCGTCGCCGCGCACGAGGACCAGCTCGCCGTCCGAGAGGCCAAGTAGGTAGCCCGCATGACGAATACCGCAATGCTGACGATCGGCGGCACGCTGCTGTTCGGCGTGCTCGGGGTGATGGGCGTCCACGCGTGGTCCTCGGGCCGCTCGCAGCACCAGGCGCTGCTCGACCGGCTCGCCCACACCGGCCCTGTGGAGGAGCTCGCGGGCCGCCGCCGGCGCTTTCGCGCCGTCGACCGCAGGCTGCGGGGGACCGGGCTCGGCAAGAAGATCGAGCTGCGTCTCGCCGCGACCGGCCTCGACCTCACGCCCGGCGAGTTCTTCGTCTCCATGGTGGTGTGCGTCGCCGGACTCTGGATCGTCGCGCAGACGCTCTTCGCCTCCTTCTTCGGGCCCATCGCGGGACTGCTCGGCATCTGGGGCGCGTTCGCCTTCCTCAACTGGCAGCGCAACAAGCGCATCGAGAAGTTCATCAACCAGCTGCCCGAGCTCTCCCGCATCCTCGCCAACGCCACCCAGGCCGGCCTCGCCCTGCGCACCGCCCTGTCCATGGCCGCGGAGGAACTGGAGGCGCCGGCCGGCGAGGAGCTCGGCCGGGTCGCCGACAAGCTGGCCGTCGGCCACTCCATCGACGACGCCCTCGGCGAGCTCGCCGACCGCCTGCCCTCCCGCGAGCTGGTCGTCCTCGTCACCACCCTGGTCCTCTCGAACCGGGCCGGCGGTACCGTGGTCGGCTCCCTGCGCAACCTCACCGAGACGCTGGAGGAGCGCAAGGAGACCCGGCGCGAGGTCCGCACCCAGCTCTCGCAGGTGAACATGACCGCCTACGCCGTCCCCGCCATGGGCCTGGGCGCGCTGCTGCTGCTGGACCGCGTGATGCCGGGCGCCATCGACCGCATGACCAACTCGTTCATCGGCCAGGCCGCCGTCGTCGTCGCCCTCGTGCTCTACGGGCTCGGCGTGTTCGTCATCCGCCGCCTGTCCAAGATCGACGTCTGAGGAGGAGCGCACCGCCATGACCGGACTCGGCCTCGCCCTCGCCGTAGCCCTCTGTGTCGCCGGAGCCTTCCACGGCATCCGCATGTACCGCGCCGACGCCAAGCTCCCCGGCGACCTCGCCGTCGCCCTGGAGGTCGGCGCCACCCGCACCACCGCGGTCGGCTCCGCCGTCGACCGCCTCGGCATGCGCTACGCCCCCGCGGTGCTGCGGATGATGGGGCCCGCGCGGGTCAACAAGGTCCGCCGCAGGATCGACCTCGCCGGAAACCCCGGCGGTCTCACCATCGACCGGTACGCGGCACGCCGCGCCGTCTACGGATTCCTCGGCTTCTTCGGGGCCTTCGCCATGATCCTGCGTGGCCAGCCCTTCCTCGCCCTGCTCATGGTCGCCTTCGGGCTGTTCTGGGTGGAGGTCGGCATCTTCGCCGCCGTCCGGCAGCGCAAGGAGCAGATCGAACGCACCCTGCCCGACTTCCTCGACGTCCTCGCCGTCGTCGTCAGCGCCGGCCTCGGCTTCCGCGAGGCCCTGGAACGGGTCGCCGACAAGTACGAGGGCCCCTGGGCCGACGAACTGCGCATCACCCTGCGCCAGATGGACATGGGCGTCGGCCGCCGCAAGGCCTTCGAGGAGCTCCGCCGGCGCAACGAGTCCGAACAGGTCGCCCAGTTCGTCACCGCCCTCCAGCAGGGCGAGGAACTGGGTGCGCCGATCACCGAGACGCTCATCCAGATCGCCAACGACATGCGCCGCACCGACGCCCAGAACGCCCGCCGCCGGGCGTCCAAGGCGGTTCCGAAGGCCACCCTGACCATCACGTCGATCATGGTCCCGGCGACCATGATCCTCCTCGTCGCGGCCTTCGTCTTCGGCGCCGACGCCGACTTCAGCTCGGTCGGAGGCTGACACCATGCCGGCGGAGGGGGGAGCGCAGTGGCCCTGCACATCGGGAGGATAACGGGCGGCCTGGGACCGATCTCCCTGGCCCGCGCCGCGGCCGACCCGGACCAGATGCCCACCCTGGCCATCCAGGTCAACGCCCTCCAGGCGCTGTGCCGCCAGGTCTTCGGCTTCCGGCTGGCGATGATCGGCCTCTCCGCACCGCTCGCGCTCGGCGCGGCCAACGCCGGCCTGCCCACCTACCTCGTCGCATCCGGCGTGCTGGTCACCTTCATGTTCTCGTACGGACTCTTCCGCGACTGGGAGCGCTGGGGCCCGCTACTGCTCAAGCACCCGGCGCTGCTCGCTGTGGACGCGCTCTTCGGCGCCCTCCTGCTCATCACCGCCGGACCCGACAGCACTCTCGGCTACGTCACGATCTGCACGCCGCTGCTCGCCGGCCTCGCCTACGGGTGGCGCGGGGCGGCCTTCTTCGCCTGCCTCCAGGCCCTGATCCTTTTCGCCGTGTACGGCGCCGACTCCGACGCCGTCGCCACCGCGAGCAATTCGCTGCTGCTGCCCGGCTTCTGCGTCATCGCCGGTGCCGTAGGCGTCACGCTGCGGAACCTGTTGCTGCGCTTCGGCACCGCCAGCCAGGCACTCACCGAGGCCCGCGCACGGCTCGCCGTCAACGAGGCCGTCGGCGGCGAACGTGCCCGACTGGCCCGCGAGATGCACGACTCCGTCGCCAAGACCCTGCACGGCTTGGCCCTCGCCGCCGACGGCCTCGCCGCGACGGCCGACCGCATGGACCCCCTCATCGTCAAGCACCAGGCCGAACTGGTCGCACGCTCCGCCCGCCGCGCGGCCGCCGAATCCCGTGAACTGCTCAGTGACCTGCGTCGCAGCGACGACCTCAGCTCGGACGGGGTCGACGTCACCGAAGAGCTGCACGCCAGGGTCGACGACTTCGCCCGGCGCACCGGCATCGCCGCTCAGTTCCGCAGGCTCGGCGGCCCGCCCGTACCGCCCGTGCCCCGCGCCGTCGCCCGCCAGATGCTCACCATCGCCACCGAGGCGCTGGAGAACAGCGGCCGCCACGCCCGTGCCACCCAGGTGAGGACGGAGACGGGGATCGTCGACGGCATGCTGCGCGTCAGCGTCCTCGACAACGGCAGCGGACTGCCGCCCGGCACCACCCTCCAGTCACTGCGCAAGACAGGCCACTTCGGCCTGGTCGGCATGGTCGAGCGTGCCGCGGGCATCGGCGCCCGCATCCGCATCGGACGCGGCAGGACGGCCGCGGGGACCGAGGTCCGCCTCGACCTGCCGCTGGCCGCGATCCTGCCCGACGACCCGGGCCGGCAGCCCGCCACGGACCGGGCCGCCCCCTGACATCCCACGCATCTGTCCCCACGACGCACCAACTCCTGAGAGGAGGCCGCACGATGCCGGACGAGAGCTCACGCACGTCGGGTCAGCAGTTCATCGCCCCCCACGCCTCACAGCACACGTCGTCCCACGCCACTCCGCTCCACTCGGACCCACCTGCCGCGCACGGTCCTGTCCCCCAGTCGGCCCCGCCCTTCCCCCCACCGTCCGCCTCACCCCTGCGGGTGGTCGTCGCCGACGACAACCCGGTCGTCAGAGCCGGACTGACGGTCCTGCTCGGCGGACGCGACGACATCCTCGTCGTCGCCGAGGCCGCCGACGGCCGCCAGGCGATGGAAGCGGCCCATGCGCACCGGCCGGACGTGATCCTGCTGGACGTCCGCATGCCGGGCGTCGACGGCATCTCGGCCCTGCCGTATCTGGTGCGGGCCGCGCCGGTGATGATGCTGACGTACAGCCGTGAGAACGAGATCGTGCAGGAGTCCCTGCGGCTGGGCGCGGGCGGTTACCTGGTGCACGGAGAGTTCACGGCGGACCAGCTGGTCGCCGCCGTACGGGACGTGAAGGAGGGCCGCGCACACTTCACGGCGACAGCGGCGAACGCGCTCCTGGCGGAGTTCCGGGGCGGTCATACGACGAACGCCGGCCGACCGCTTCCGGACGGCCTCGGCGCGGCGTACCAGACGCTCCCGCCCACCGGGGGCCATCCGGCCGCCGGGCCGCAGACGCCCGCTCCGATTGTCTCGACTTCATGGAATCCGGGCGAAGATGCTTCGCATCTGCAATCGAATGTGGGACAGTCGTCCGTGCGGCACGGGGGTGACGCGGGCCTTCCTGCCGGTGCGCCCCAACCTGCCCGTGACAAGGACGCGTTCGGCCTGAGTGCGAGGGAGGTGGAGGTGATGGACCTGATCGCGTCGGGCATGAGCAATCAGCAGATCGCCGCCACCTGCTTCATCAGCGAGAAGACGGTCAAGAACCACATCAATCGCATCTTCGCGAAGCTTCACAGTGTCAGCAGGAGCGAGGCCATCGCCGTGTGGATCGGCACGGCACGCACCGACCGCGGTTCCGGGAGGGGGACGACGGGTCGTGGCTGATCGGGGGAACGCACGCCTGGGCCGCAGGGCCCACCAAGGGAATTGGGCCCCGGATTGGGCCCTGGGACCCTCTGCGGGGACCGTACGTCCGCCGTACGTTTCCGGCGTCGACAGCGGGACCGGCGAGTACGAAGCCGGTAACGCCGAAGACAGCCTGGAGACTTACGAGTCGGCCGGCCATCGGTCGGCCGAACCCGAAGGGGGACGACATGTCGAACGACACTCTGCTGAAGGCCGCGGTCGACACGCAGGTTCGCGTCAACGGCTGGAAGAACACCGTCATCAGCCGGATGACCGACCGCGAGCGCTCCAAGGGCCAGACCGCGCTGGAGTACCTGGGCATCATCATGGTGGTCGTCGTGATCATCGGCGCGATCGTGGGTACGGGCATCGGTGGCAAGATCACCACCAAGATCAACGAGCAGATCGACAAGATCAAGGCCGGCTGAGCCGCTTGCTGCATCGCAGTACGAAGGACCAAGGGCAGGCATTCCCCATCTTTGTGGTGATGGTGGGGAGCCTGCTCTTCCTCGCGTTCGCCTTCTTTGCCGTGGGTCAGGCGTCGGCCACCCGGAACAGCGCACAGGGCGCGGCGGACGCCGCGGCGCTCGCCGCCGCGCAGGACGCCCGCGCCAAGCTCACAGACGCCTGGCTCGACTCCCTCAAGGACCCGACCAAGTGGCAGGACATCTTCGACGGCAAGGTGGAGATCACTCCGTCGTGCGGGGCTGCCGCTCAGTTCGCCGAGAGGAACGGCGCCGTGCTTGACGGGGAGCGGTGCTACCGGACGTTCGAGCCGTGGCCGACGTTCACCGCAAGCGTCAGGACGCAGAAGCCCGTCGGTGACTCGGTCATCCCGGGCACGGAGGGCAAGTTCGGCACAGCCGACGCCAAGGCGGCGGTCAAGCCCCTCTGCGAGCCTCCCGACGACGCCGAGATCCTCCCCAGGCTCACCTGCAAGACCAAGAGCTGGGACCTTGAGGACGACCCGACGGACCTGCCTGAAGCGAAGGACCTCTTCGACGTCCATTTGGTCGATTGACAGCGAACGACGAGAAAAGGAACTCCACTCATGAGCATTCGGCGCATCCTGAAGGCCCGCAGGGGGGCGGCAGCGGTGGTGATCACCGCCACCCTGGCCCTCACAATGGCCGGCTGCGGCGGGGATTCGGACAAGAAGCCGGAGAAGGAGAAGACCGCGTCGGCGAAGCCCGGCTCGGAGAACAAAGACTCCGGAAAGGTCGTCCCGGAAACCGGTACGACGCTTGCCACCGTGAAGGGCCCCAAGGACATCGATCTCGTCATCAACTCCGTCAAGCGTGAATCAGGCGGCTTCGTCACGGTCAACGCCCAGATGAAGAACAACGGGGCCGAGGCCTTCTACGACATGTCGCCGTGGCGCGGCACGGAGCAGGAAGTTCTCGCCGGAGGCATCTCGGTGGCCGGTGCGACCCTCGTCGACAAGGCGGGCAAGAAGCGCTACTACATTCTCCGCGACACCGACGGCCGCTGCCTTTGCACCTCGGGACTCGACAAGATCGATCCGGGGAAGTCGATTCCAGTGTTCTTCCAGTTCCCGGCACCTCCGGAGTCGACCACCGAGATCGATTTCCAGCTGCCGACGTTCCCGACCGTCTCGGTCGAGATCTCCGGGTGAGTGACGCCATGTCCCGAAGCCGCATGCATCTGCCCTCCGCCCGGTTCGCGGTCACGGCCTTCACCGCCGCTGCCGTCCTGGTCGGCTCCCACTTCCTGTCCGCGGTCGAGGCGCGGGCCGAGGACAAGCCGAGCGTGCCGCCCGGCACGGAGGCGTCCGCCTCGCCCCCCGTCGAGGTCGACGCCGACGACCCCGGTCTCAAGATGGTCGACGGCGCCACCCTCGCCCCCGCCAAGGTGCTGGACATCAAGTCCGTCGTCGAGTCCGAGGGCGGTGAGGAACGCCGGGAGGACACCAACTCCGACGTGAAGTACGCCCTCCAGGCCGAAGTCCTCTTCGGCAAGGACAGCGCCAAGCTCAGCCCCGCGGCGAACGGCCGCATCCAGGCCATCGCCGACGAGATCAAGAAGGAGAACGCGAAGCAGGTCCGCATCTTCGGGTTCACCGACAATCTCGGCTCCTCCGCCCACGGGGACGTCCTGTCGAAGCAGCGCGCGGACGCCGTGCACTCGGTCCTGGCCAAGGCGCTCAGCGACGCGGGGATCACGTACGAAGTCCGGGGCTACGGCGAGCAGTTCCCGATCGCCGACAACTCGAACGAAGAGGGCCGGAAGAAGAACCGGCGGGTGGAGGTCTCCTACCCGCGCAGCGGCGGCTCGTAGGGCTGAGGCGCGGGATCGTCGTACCGGTGGCCGGGCCGCGTGGCTGGACGCGGCCCGGCCTTCGTGTGCCGTGCGCAGAGGTGTCAGCGAAACGCGCCGGCCCATCAGCCCTGCCGCACACGCTCGTTGAGCCCTGCGATGGGCCCGTGGGCCCATGACGGGCGCTCCCGCCGTCCGTAGCTTGACCGACATGTCTGTACTGGGGGATGTGCGCCGACACGGTCGCCGGTGGGTGCGGGGAATCACTCCGCGTACCGATGCGAGGCTGCTCGGCCTGCGCAGGCGCCGTCGGCATGATCGTGGCCAGACGCCGCTGGAGTACGTCGGTCTGGGCCTGGTCGTCGTGGCGATCATCGGCTCGCTGGTGGCCACCGGGATCGGTGCGGAGCTGACGCAGAAGATCAGTGCGCAGGTCTGCCGGATCTCGGGCGGCGGTGACTGCGGCGACGGGGGGCGGCAGAACGAGGCCCGGGACGGCAAGCCCGCGGACGACGGCCCGGCCGACCGGCCGGCCGGTGACCCCGGTACGCCCAAGTCCCCGGAGCAGATCGCCTACGAGAAGGCCCTGAAGGACCTCCAGGACGCCCAGGCCGCCGAGAAGGCCGACCAGGACAAGGCGATCCAGGCCGCCAAGGAGCTGGCGAAGATCCTCGCCGAGGAGCTCGGGATCACCGATGCCCTCGACTGCGTCACCAAGGGTGACATGGGGGCCTGCACCGAGACCCTCGTCAATGTCCTGCTGAGCCTCGTCGGCGGCGCGGTCGGCAAACTCGCCGCCAAGTACGGAGCGCCGTGGAAGTGGAAGAAGGCGTACGAACTCGTCCAGAAGCTCAAGAAACACGGCGGCGACCTCTATGACGGCCTGACCGGTCTCATCAAGAACCGCAAGCGCGTCAGGGACGCCGAGAAGGCACTCGACGACGCCAGGAAGAAGTACGACCCGAACCAGAAGAAACCCGACAAGGACAAGCCCGACGACAAACCGACCACCTGCCCCGTCCGGCACAGCTTCCTGCCCGGCACGCCCGTACTGCTCGCCGACGGACGGCGGGTGCCGATCGAGACCGTGCGGGTCGGGATGCGCGTGGCGGCTGCCGATCCCGGTTCGGGGGAGAGCGGTGGGCGGCCGGTCACCCGGACGTTCACGACGTACGACGACAAGGAGTTCACCCGCCTGACCGTGCGGACGGCGTCCGGTACGGCCGTGGTGACGGCCACCGACACGCACCCGTTCTGGCTCACCGGGGAGCGCCGCTGGGAGGAGGCCGGTGACATCCGGCCCGGCGCCCGGCTCCGTACGGAGGCCGGCGGCGGCCTCACCGTGGTCGCGGCCCGGCATTATGTGCAGCGGCGGACGACGTACGACCTCGCGGTGGCCGGCGTGCACACCTACTTCGTCGGTGTCGGCTCCGCGAACGCCCTGGTGCACAACAACGACTGCGACATGTCGGCCGATGAGATCGAGGCTGCCAGGAAGCCGGACGTCGGCGAGGGGGACCCGAAGAAGTTCAAGGACCACTTCCTGCGCCACAAGAAGCTCGTCGAGGACGCCCTGGGCACCAAGTACAAGAAGCTCAAGGAGGACGGCCCGCGCTTCCGGGAGGACATCGCGAACGCGATCAAGGATGGCACGTTCGAACTCGTCGGCAAGGGCACGTTGAAGAAGGGCGAGCCGGAGGGGCTGATCTATCGTGGCAAGGGCGTGACGATCGTCCTGAGGGAGAACGGTGACTTCTGGACCGCCCTCACGTCGGGCGAGGGTCTGGACACCAGTATCGAGATCACCAAGAAGGTGCCGAAGAAGAAGGGCTGACCTCATGAGCACCAGGGCGCGCGAGGTCGCCGGGATGGTCGCCGGACGCCGTCTGCGCGACGTTCTCGTCCCGGGGTGGATCGACCGGGACGACGACGTGCCCGAGTTCCGGCCGCAGCCGCTGGTGGTCTGGCTGCGGCTCGACGAAGGCCTGGTGCGGTTCGCGTCGGAGGGCCAGTACGACCACCTGACCGCCCGGCAGGTCACGGCCGCCGACTGGGCCGACGTCGAGCTGCTGGCCGAGGCGGAGGACGAGGTCGTGCTGGCCTCCTGCGGCGAGCAGCTGTTCGGCGACGGGCGCGACGAGTGGAGCTGCACGGCGGTGCGTGCGTATGTGTCGGGTGTCAGAGCCGGCACCGCCACGTCGGCCGGGGCTCCGGCTCCGGTGATGAGGAGCCTCGCGCTGGACTTCACCGGCGGCCACAGCCTGTTCCTCGACCCGGCGTGGACCTTCGGGATCCGCCTGGGCAACAAGGCGGACGAGGCCGACTGGGTGGCCAAGCACGGCAATGCCACCGTCCTGGAGGCGCTGCGCCCGGCGGCGCAGGTGCACCAGCAGACGCCTCACCCGTGAGGTTCGCCTGCCTCACCGTCCACCAACCGTGGTCGCAGGCCGGGGTCGCCGGCTGGGGGAGAGGGCCGGGTTCCCCGTGGCCGGATTGGGCCCCCGGGCCCATGCGCCGTGAGGACCGGCGTTGTTAGCGTGCGACGCACATCGGCGAGGGGGTTCGGAACGGGATGAACACGGGGACCCGCAGGACAGCACGGCGCATCGCGACCGCCGCGGCTGCCGTCGCGCTCACTCTCACAGGCGCCACCGCCTGCGAGGACGACGACAAGCGCACGCCGGACGACAAGCGTGCCGCCACGTCCGCGACCCCGGCCGACGCCCCCACCATGGACGCGCCCACGGCATCCGCCGAACCGGGACCGGCCGAAAGGCCGAGCAGCGGCCGGGCCCTCACCGAGGCCGAGCTGACCAGGGCCGCGCTGGTGACCGGCGATGTGCCGGGGTACGAGGTCACGCCCCTGCAAGGCGGCGACGAGCCCGGCACGGAGAAGGCCGACAAGCCGGCGTGCGCCCCACTGGCCGCCGTGATCAACGGCGCACCCGAACCCGCTGCCGCCGCCACCGTGTACCGCACGGCGGTCGACTCCACGGAGGAGGGCGAGGAGACGCAGACCGTGGTCACCCTGATCCTCACCTCGCACAGCGACGGCGGCGCTCAGCAGCTCCTCACCTCGCTGCGCACCGCGGTGGACGCCTGTGCCGGGGGCTTCACCACCCACAGCGCGGACTCGGTCTCCACCTACTCCGACGTTCACACGCTGCCCGCACCGCAGGCCGGGGACGAGTCCGTCGCCTACCGGGTGACGGGTGCGGTGGCGGGCGCCAAGGTGCCGCTCGTGTTCCACGTCGTACGCCGGGCTGCGAGCGTCGTCACCTTCTACACGGCCAACTTCGTCGACGCGAAGAGCCCCGACGTGCCGGCCGAGCTGATCCGCGAGCAGACGGCGAAGCTGCCCTGACACCGGACAGGCCGGACCTACAGCACCGCGCGCGGCGCGATCCCCAGCCGTACGCCCGGCCGCAGCCCCCACCGGGCCATCGCCCCCGCCTCCGCCTCCAGTACGTGCCGGGAACGGAAACGGATCGTCCCCAGCCGCCCGGGCCTCATCGTGACCACGTCCAGCACCCTCAACTCCCTGTCCAGGTACGCCACATCGATGGCGAAACGCATCCGGAAGGTGTGCACGCTGCTGCCCGGGGTGAGCATGATCGCGCCGTCGATGCCGTCCCGGCCGAGCAGGCCCCGGGTACGCGCCCGGTACGAGGCGGCGATCTCCACAGGCACCGGGGCGTCCCGCCCGGGGACCGCCAACTCGGCTGTACCGTCCTGCCATCTGCCCATGGCCCCGACCGTAGCGCCGCGCGCCGCCCGGCGGGATCCGCGCGCCAATGGGCCCCGGCCCGACGACGGTGGGCCCCTGGGCCCATGACCACAGGTCGGGTCGGGCCTAAGGTCGGCACGTGGACGTGACGCTGATCGCCGTAGCCACCGTGTGGGGGGCCGTAGCCGGAGTGCTGGTGCCACGGGCTGCGTACCGGCTTTCCGTCGAGCCGGAGGACCACTGGCGCACCGACTGCCCGGCCGGGCATCCGATCGGCGGCCCACTGCGCGGCTGGGTGGGGGCGGCCCGCTGCGCGAGCTGCGCCGCCGGGGTCCCGGCGGTGGTGGGCGCGCCGGCGGCCGCGCCGGACACCGGGGGCCGTCCGCCGGTCCCGTACCGCCCGTCCGTCCTCGTGCCCGTGGTCACGGCCCTGGTCTGCCTGGCACTCGCGGCCTCGACGGGACCGCGGCCCGAACTGGCGGTCTGGCTGCTGTTCACCCCGGCCGCGGTCCTGCTCGCGCTCGTGGACCGCAACGTCCACCGGCTTCCCGACCAGCTCACCCTGCCCCTCGCGGCGGCATCCGCCGCCCTGCTCGGCCTGGCCGAACCGCTGCCGCGAGAAGCGGGCTCCTGGCCGACCGCCCTGCTCGGCGGACTCGCGCTCGGCGCGGTCTACTTCCTGCTGTTCCTGATCAACCCCGACGGCATGGGCTTCGGCGACGTGAAACTCGCGCTCGCGTTGGGGGTGGTGCTCGGCTGGTACGGCTGGGTGGTGCTCTTCATGGGAGCCTTCGCCGGATTCCTGCTCGGCTCGCTGTACGGCCTGACCCTGATGCTCCTGCGCCGCGCGGGCCGCAAAACGGCGATCCCCTTCGGCCCGTTCATGATCGGCGGCGCACTCCTCGGGGTGCTGCTGGGGGCGCTGGGCGCGTCGTGAGCTCCCGTCGGCCGCCAGTCTGTCGCCACATCGACAGCACCACGGGGCACATCCTTGGCCGACCCCGTCCCGGACGGGGAAGGCGAACCCGCTCCGAGACCCTGCGGGGCCAGGCGCCGGCCGATCGCCTGCTGCCATGTCACGTCGCTCACAGGCCGACGGGGTAACGCCGGATCGCTTGACGCTGCGTCATGTGTTCGTCAATGCAGCGCCCGCACTCCCGGGTCACCCGTCGGAGTAGCGGACCGGGCCCAGGCCGGGCCGCTGACCCCGGGGTTCGGCCTTCCGCGCGTTCGGCGCCGCGCCGTACGGCGGATCCGGCGCGCGGCTGCGGCATGGCGTGGCACTCAGCACCACTTACAAAGGGTTATGGTGGAAACCCCCCCTCGGGCCGGTCCGTATCCCCCCCCCACGGACCGGCCCGTTTTTCATGCCCCGGCGCCGGGCCACCGCCCGGCACCCGGTGGCTCACGGCACCGGCTGCGTCGCGGGGATCGCGCCGGTCACCGCCCTAGCTCCGTGCCGCCCAGATGTTCGTCCCCGCCGTGTCCACGGCGAAAGTGTTGATGTCCTCCAGCTCCGCGTCGGTCAGTGGCGGCCCCGCCAGCGCCGCCACGTTCTCCTCCAGCTGCGGCACGCTGGACGCGCCGATCAGTGCCGACGTCATCCGGGGATCGCGCAGCACCCAGGTGAGCGCCAGCTGGGCGAGCGACTGGCCGCGCCGGGACGCGATGTCGTTCAGACCGTTCAGCCGGCGCGGCACCTCGCCCGACAGCAGGCCTGGGTCGAGCGACTTGCCCTGCGAGGCGCGCGAGCCCGCCGGGATGCCCTTCAGGTACTTGCCGGTGAGCAGTCCCTGCGCCAGCGGCGCGAAGGAGATGCAGCCCATGCCGGCGGTCTCCAGCGTGTCGAGCAGGTCGTCGTCCTCGATCCAGCGGTTGATCATCGAG
This sequence comes from Streptomyces sp. NPDC018833, assembly GCF_044390825.1. Taxonomy (NCBI): domain Bacteria; kingdom Bacillati; phylum Actinomycetota; class Actinomycetes; order Kitasatosporales; family Streptomycetaceae; genus Streptomyces; species Streptomyces sp. NPDC018833. The sequence continues at coordinate 30,994 of NZ_JBIRZM010000011.1, forward strand.
TACGACGGCTGGTGGATGAGGGCCGGGACGCCCATCTCGCTGAGCAGCTGGGCCGCCTCCGCGGTCTGCTCGGCGGTGTAGGAGGACACGCCCACGTACAGGGCCTTGCCCTGCTGCACCGCCGAGGCCAGCGCACCCATCGTCTCCTCGAGAGGGGTGTCCTTGTCGAAGCGGTGCGAGTAGAAGATGTCGACGTGGTCGAGGCCCATCCGCTTCAGGGACGCGTCCAGCGAGGACAGCAGGTACTTGCGGGAGCCCCACTCTCCGTACGGCCCGGGGTGCATCAGATACCCCGCCTTGGTTGAAATGACCAATTCGTCCCGATAGGGGGCGAAGTCCTGGGCGAAGATCTTGCCGAAGTTCAGTTCCGCGGAACCGGGCGGCGGACCGTAGTTGTTCGCCAGGTCGAAGTGCGTCACGCCCAGGTCGAAGGCACGGCGCAGGATCGCCCGCTGCGTGCCGAGCGAGCGGTCGTCGCCGAAGTTGTGCCACAGCCCGAGCGAGATCGCGGGCAGCTTGAGCCCCGAACGGCCGCTGCGCCGGTATTCCATGGATGCATAACGGTCGTGGGCGGCACGGTAGAAAATTGAATCAGTCACGTCTCCCTCCTTATCACGTACTTGTGACAGACCGGGTTGGGTCACTGTGGGCCGTCCGCAGTAGTGTGGCGCCTTCGGGGACTGCCGCATGGAGGGTGTAAGAACAGTGAACCTGCGCGACCTGGTGTACGGGCTCTACGCACGCCGGGTGGAAGGCCGCCTCGACCATGCCCAGGTGCCCAAGCACATCGGCGTGATCCTCGACGGCAACCGCCGCTGGGCGAAGGCGTCCGGCGGCACAGCCGCCCAGGGACACCAGGCGGGAGCCGACAAGATCTCCGAACTTCTCGGCTGGTGCGCCGAGACCGACGTCGAGGTCGTCACCCTCTGGCTGCTGTCGACGGACAACTTCGACCGTCCCGAGGCGGAGCTCACCCCGCTCCTGCGCATCATCGAGAACACCGTGCGCAACCTGGCCGCCGACGGCCGCTGGCGCGTGCACCACGTCGGCACGCTCGACCTGCTGCCGGCCCATACGCAGTCCGTACTGAAGGAGGCCGAGCAGGCGACGCTCGGCAACGTCGGAATACTGGTGAACGTCGCGGTCGGCTACGGCGGCCGACAGGAGATCGCCGACGCGGTCCGTTCGCTGCTGCTGGAGCACGCGGAGAAGGGGACGAGCTTCGAGGAGCTCGCCGAGATCGTGGACGTCGAGCACATCTCGGAGCACCTGTACACGCGCGGGCAGCCGGACCCGGACCTGGTGATCCGTACGAGTGGGGAGCAGCGGCTCTCCGGCTTCATGCTCTGGCAGAGCGCACACTCGGAGTACTACTTCTGCGAGGTCTTCTGGCCGGCGTTCCGCAAGGTGGACTTCCTGCGGGCGCTGCGGGACTACGCCGCGCGTCACCGCCGTTACGGCACCTGAACCCCCGGGGCCCAGGGCCCCTCTGGCCTCCCGTCACCCCCTGTTCACCGGTGCGACGTCATATGCCAACGCATGGCCGCACGTGTACGAGGGAATACCCCTTTCAGGTCGACGTCCGATCCACGAACGTCGTATCTCAGTGAGCGGCCGACACCGCTCACCCGGGAGGCCCTTTGCACACGAAGGACTGCACCTCTGGTGCGGACCACGCGGAGGGCCGGCGCTCGGCCCGTGCAGCAGGCCGGCCCGGCCCGTCGTCCGCTTCGGCGGATGACGCAATGGTCCGCGACGCCGTCGCACCCCGACCTCGTCCGAGGGGGTACGTCCTTCCGTGGTGAACAGCACAAAGCGCCGCATGCCCGACCGGCGCACCTACGTTCTCGACACCAGCGTCCTGCTGGCCGACCCGCATGCCATGAGCCGCTTCGACGAGCACGAGGTCGTGCTGCCGATCGTGGTGATCACGGAACTGGAGGCCAAGAGGCACCATCCGGAGCTCGGTTACTTCGCCCGGCAGGCCCTGCGTCTCCTGGACGACTTCCGCATCCGGTTCGGCCGTCTCGACGCACCCCTGCCGATCGGCGATCTGGGCGGTTCGCTGCGGGTGGAGCTCAACCACCAGGATCCCGGCGTGCTTCCGGCCGGCTTCCGGCTGGGGGACAACGACTCCCGCATCCTCGCGGTGGCGCGCAATCTCCAGGCCGAGGGATACGACGTCACGGTCGTCTCCAAGGACCTGCCGCTGCGCATCAAGGCGTCCTCCGTCGGTCTGCTCGCCGAGGAGTACCGCGCGGAGCTGGCCATCACCGACACCGGCTGGACCGGTATGACCGAACTGTCCCTGTCCGCCGATCAGGTGGACCTGCTGTACGGGCAGGAGACGCTGTACGTCCCCGAAGCGGCCGAGCTGCCCGTGCACACCGGCCTCGTGCTGCAGTCCGAGCGCGGCAAGGCCCTCGGTCGCATCACCGCCGAGGGCAGCGTGCGGCTGGTGCGCGGGGACCGGGAGGCGTTCGGCATCCACGGCCGCAGCGCCGAGCAGCGCATCGCGCTCGATCTCCTGCTCGACCAAGAGGTCGGCATCGTCTCTCTGGGCGGGCGTGCGGGCACCGGCAAATCGGCGCTCGCGCTGTGTGCCGGCCTGGAGGCCGTGCTGGAGCGCAGGCAGCACCAGAAGGTGATGGTCTTCCGGCCGCTGTACGCGGTGGGCGGCCAGGAGCTCGGCTATCTGCCGGGCACCGAGGCGGAGAAGATGAGCCCCTGGGCGCAGGCGGTGTTCGACACCCTCTCCGCGGTGGCGGGACGCGAGGTGATCGAGGAGGTGCTCGGCCGCGGCATGCTGGAGGTGCTGCCGCTCACCCACATCCGGGGGCGCTCCCTGCACGACGCGTTCGTCATCGTCGACGAGGCCCAGTCGCTGGAGCGGAACGTCCTGCTGACTGTTCTGTCCCGTGTCGGGGCGAATTCCCGGGTCGTCCTCACTCATGACGTGGCACAGCGGGACAATCTTCGCGTCGGCCGGTACGACGGAGTCGTCGCCGTCGTCGAGAAACTGAAGGGCCATCCGCTCTTCGCGCATGTCACCCTCAACCGCTCCGAGCGTTCACAGATCGCGGCGCTCGTGACCGAAATGCTGGAGGACGGGCACATTTAACCGGATCCGCCTCAAGGGGCTTGTCCGGCAAAAGGGAAAAGTCAGTTGACGCCGCCCGGTGAAGCGCAGAAGCTTAGCCGGGCGGCGTCGCGCTGTCCGCGATTCCTTCAAAGCCCCTGGTGTAAACGGGGTGTGAGCTTTCACACGCAACGAAGAATTGCCTTGCGGTGTCGGCTTCCGGCAGAGTCTTGCTTCCGTCAGGCCCCGCATGCGGCACACCCGCACCGTCAGTGGTGCACAGCAACACACAACTCAAGACCTGCCGCCGCATGCCGCCCGCGAGTTCCACGTGGCAGCCGCTCTCAGGCAGTTGCCCGCCGGGCCCGCGCCTCCCGTGACCCAATCAGTGCGGAGGCCAGCGCCAGGGGCACGATTGCGCTCGCGAGGTCACCTATGCGGGCGATGCTGGAAGGAAACCGTGTGAGCCGGATCTCGGTCCGGGGATTCGCAGTCGCCTCGGCAACTGCGGTCACCACCGTCGGCGCCGTCGTCGGCGTCGCGTCGGGCAACACCCAGCCTTCGGGGGACACTCTCGAGGCGACGGCGGCCGACACGACGCTTCTCGCGGACATTCCCATGGGCGAGCAGGCCCAGGTGCAGGTCTCGTCCCTCGCGCAGCAGGCCGAAGCTCAGGCCGCTGCCGCGGACGCGGCCGCGAAGAAGTCCGCCGAGGAATCGGCACGCATCCAGGCCGCCAAGACCGCCGAGGCGAAGAAGGCCGCTGCGGACGAGCAGGCGGAGCGCGAGCGTGAGGAGGCGGAGGCACGTGCCAACCGTGACGCGGTCCGCTCGGCTTCCAGCTTCTCCGCCAAGGCCTCCTACACGGTCGCCGAGGTCCAGGCGATGGCACGCCAGATGGTCCCCGCTGACCAGTTCCAGTGCTTCAGCAACATCGTGGACCACGAGTCGACCTGGAACTACCGGGCCACCAACCCGTCTTCGGGCGCGTACGGCCTCGTCCAGGCGCTGCCGGGCTCCAAGATGGCCTCGGCAGGCGACGACTGGCAGACGAACCCGGCCACCCAGATAAAGTGGGGCCTGAACTACATGGACAGCCGCTACGGCAGCCCTTGTGGCGCATGGTCCTTCTGGCAGGCGAACCACTGGTACTAGAGTCGCCCGGCGCTCAACCTTTCCGGAGCCCCTCACCGTCCTACGGTGGGGGGCTCCGTGCGTGTACGGTCGGGGTCCCATTACTCCCGGGTGAGGGCACCGCCCGCGCCCTTGGGGCGCAGGGGAGAATGGTGGGGACAAAAGGGAGCATCATGTCGAAAGTGCCAGGGTGGTTCGGCCGTGTGGGGGCCGAGCTGACCCGGATAGGAGAGCGCCTGGAAGAGCGGCGCAAGGAGGCCGCGGCGGAGGACGAGCCGCCCGCCGTCGTGCCGCCGCCCGGCAGTGTCCCTCCACCGCCCGCCTACGCGCCCGCCGTCGCGGCCCGCCGCGACCCGGTCGCCGCGATCCCGTGGGGCATCCGTGTCGCGGCCGAAGCCGGCTGGCGGTTGCTCGTCCTCGCGGGCACGCTGTGGGTGCTGATGCGCGTCATCAGCGCCGTACAGCTCGTGGTGCTCGCCTTCGCCGCCGCGCTGCTCGTCACCGCCATGCTCCAGCCCACCGTCGCACGGCTGCGGAAGCTGGGTCTGCCGCGCGGTCTCGCCACCGCCGGCACGGCGATCCTCGGCTTCGTCGTCATGGGCCTTGTCGGCTGGTTCGTGGTCTGGCAGGTCATGGACAACCTCGACAATCTGTCGGACCGCGTCAGGGACGGCATCGAGGAGCTCAAGCGCTGGCTGCTGGACAGCCCCTTCCATGTCACCGAGTCCCAGATCAACGACATCGCGCAGAACCTCAGCGACACCATCAGCACCAACACCGAGGAGATCACCTCCGCCGGTCTGCAGGGTGTGACCGTGATGGTGGAGGTGCTGACCGGGATACTGCTCGCGATGTTCTCCACGCTCTTCCTGCTCTACGACGGGAAGCGCATCTGGGAGTGGACGCTCAAACTCGTGCCGTCCGAGGCACGCGCGGGTGTCGCCGGCGCCGGGCCCCGCGCGTGGCGCACGCTCACCGCCTATGTGCGCGGCACCGTCGTGGTGGCCCTGATCGACGCCATCTTCATCGGCCTCGGCCTCTGGTTCCTCGAAGTCCCCTTGGCCGTGCCGCTCGCCGTGTTCATCTTCCTCTTCGCCTTCATCCCGCTCGTCGGCGCGGTCGTCTCGGGCGCCCTCGCGGTCGTCGTCGGGCTCGTGACCCAGGGCGTGTTCACGGCGCTGATCGTGCTGATCGTGGTCCTCGCCGTACAGCAGATCGAGGGGCATGTGCTACAGCCCTTCATCCTCGGCCGCGCGGTGCGCGTCCACCCGCTCGCGGTCGTCCTGTCCGTCGCCGCCGGCGGCATGACCGCCGGCATCGGCGGCGCGGTCGTCGCCGTGCCCCTGGTGGCGGTCACCAACACGGTCGTCGGCTATCTGCGGGCGTACGGCAAGGAGCAGACCCTGCGCACGGCCCCGCCGCCGCACGGCTCCACGGCCCTGGGCGCAGCCCCCTCGGCCGGGCCGGCGCCCGAGTACCCGCCCGCGGAGCCCGGATCCGCGCCGAAGTCCGAGCAGCGCTCGGAGCAGCCTTCCGACACCGAGGAGCAGGAGTGATCTCCGAGCCGGAGCTGGTGGGGGAGGAGCCGCCTTTCGGCGCTCCCGAGACGGCGGGCCGGGGGACCATGCGCGCAGAGGTCCCCTCGGACGCGGGTGCCGGGGATCCGGCCTCGCCGAAGCGGCGGCATCGCGCATGGCCATGGGCGATCGGCGGCGCCCTGGTCGCGTCCGCGCTCTGGGCGGGCGGGCTCTACGCGTACGCGCAGCAGGAAGTCGACCTCGGCGGCTACCGGGCGAGCGAGGATCTGTGCGACGACGCGGAGTTGAAGGGCCTCGCGAAGGGGTTCGGCAAGCCGGAAGGGTCCGGCGACGCATGGCGCCGCGACCACGGATCCGTGCACCGCGCCACCTGTTACGTGTCGCTGAAGCCGGTCGACTACGAGCCCGAGACGGACGAGGAGGGGAACGAGGTGTGGTCCCTTCCCGGTGCCGAGATCACCTACACGCTGCACAAGAAGACCGACCCGGGACCCGAGTTCGAGGGAATGGTGAGGGCACGGCCGACCGAGATGTTCGCCCCCGAGGTGGTGATCACGAGCATCGAGGGCGTCGGGGAGCAGGCGTTCGTCATCGTGGAGGAGGACCTGAGCCGCATCACGGTGGAGGCGCTGGACGGCCAGGCGGTGGTCGGCATCACCGCGTCCGTCGAGTGGGACGAGGACGGCGACGGGCCGGCGACGGACCTGAAGGAACTCGAACCGCTGCTCGTGGAGGACGTCACGGCGCTCCTGGCCGCGCTGCGAACGGCCCCCGAGACGAACTGAGAAGGGCCCGCCGAGAGGAAGTGGCGAGGGGCCCCGCCGACCGGAGTCCGGAGTCGGCGGGGCCCTTCGTGGTCATGCGTGCGAGGACTACTCGGCGAGGACGGCTTCCGCGTCCAGCGTCGTCCCCACGGCCTGGATCACTGCGGCGATCTTGACGGCCTCCTGGATCGTCTCGCGGTCCACACCGGCCTTGCGCAGCACCTGCTCGTGGGAGTCCAGGCACTGACCGCAGCCGTTGATGGCGGAGACGGCGAGCGACCACAGCTCGAAGTCGACCTTCTCCACGCCCGGGTTGCCGATGACGTTCATCCGCAGACCGGCGCGCAGCGTCCCGTATTCGGGGTCCGACAGCAGGTGCCGGGTCCGGTAGAAGACGTTGTTCATCGCCATGACAGCGGCGGCGGACTTGGCGGCCGTGTACGCCTCGGGCTTCAGGTTCGCCTTGGCCTCCGGCTCCAGCTCGCGCAGCACCTTGGGCGAACGCGAGGCGATCGCGCAGGCCAGCACGGTGCCCCAGAGCTGCTGCCGCGGAAGCTCGCTGTTGCCGATGACCGAGCCGAGGTTCAGCTTCAGGTCCTTGGCGTAGTCCGGTACGGCGGCCTTGAGTTCGTCGAGAGCCATGTCAGATCACTCGCCCGACAGCAGCGCGACGGCGTCGAGGGTGTTCTCGCCCTTGGTCCAGTTGCATGGGCACAGCTCGTCGGTCTGCAGGGCGTCGAGCACCCGCAGGACCTCCTTGGGGTTACGCCCGACGGAGCCGGCGGTCACCATGGTGAACTGGATCTCATTGTTCGGGTCGACGATGAAGACGGCGCGCTGCGCGAAGCCGTCCTCGCCCTCGATGCCGAGGTCGCGCATCAGCTCGTGCTTGGAGTCGGCCATCATCGGGAAGGGCAGGTCACGCAGGTCGGCGTGGTCCTTGCGCCAGGCGTGGTGGACGAACTCGGAGTCACCGGAGAAGCCGAGGATCTGGGCGTCACGGTCGGCGAACTCGTCGTTCAGCTTGCCGAACGCGGCGATCTCGGTCGGGCAGACGAAGGTGAAGTCCTTGGGCCACGCGAAAACGACCTTCCACTTGCCCTCGTAGGACTTGTGGTTGATCTGCTCGAACTCCTTGCCACTCTCCAGCGAGACGCAGGCAGTCAGCTCGAACGTGGGGAACTGGTCACCGACAGTGAGCACGCGCTCTCCTTGCGTACAGGAAGGTCCCTTTTGGGGTCTTCCATGGGGGTTGGACGGATCTTGATAGTGGCACAGGGTGCATTGATCGCGGAAATAGCTAGACTTGGTCATCCTGATCGGAGGTACCTATCAGTGTCGATGCCCCATACCGTCCAGCCCGGCAATACGGGTGCCAAGTCCGCCGGCGGGCGGTCCAAGCAGCCCAGCCTGGCCCAGCTGCGCGCCTTCGCGGCGGTGGCGGAACACCTGCACTTCCGGGACGCGGCAGCCGCAATCGGGATGAGTCAGCCGGCGCTGTCCGGGGCCGTCTCCGCGCTGGAGGAGGCACTGGGTGTCCAGCTCCTGGAGCGTACGACGCGCAAGGTGCTGCTCTCCCCGGCCGGGGAGCGGCTCGCGGTACGGGCCAAGGCCGTCCTCGACGCGGTCGGCGAGCTGATGGAGGAGGCGGAGGCGGTACGGGCCCCGTTCACCGGGGTGCTCCGGCTCGGCGTGATTCCGACAGTGGCACCGTATCTGCTGCCGACGGTGCTGCGGCTGGTCCATGAGCGCTATCCGGAGCTGGATCTCCAGGTCCACGAGGAGCAGACGTCCTCCCTGCTGGAGGGTCTGGCCGCCGGCCGCCTCGACCTGCTGCTGCTCGCGGTGCCCCTGGGTGTGCCCGGCGTCAGCGAACTCCCGCTGTTCGACGAGGACTTCGTGCTGGTCGCGCCCGAGGACCATGAGCTGGCCGACCGGACGGACATCCCCCGGGAGGCGCTGCGGGATCTGCGTCTGCTGCTGCTGGACGAGGGCCACTGCCTGCGCGACCAGGCGCTCGACGTCTGCCGCGAGGCGGGCCGCTCGGAGGGCGCCGCCGTGACGACCACGGCGGCGGGCCTGTCCACGCTGGTCCAGCTCGTGGCGGGCGGCCTGGGGGTGACGCTGCTCCCGCGGACGGCGGTGGAGGTCGAGACGTCCCGCGGTCACCGTCTCCGCACGGGACGGTTCTCCTCCCCGGCCCCGTCGCGCCGGATCGCCCTGGCGATGCGGTCGGGAGCGGCGCGGAGTGATGAGTTCGAGGAGCTGGCCGGGGCATTGAGGGGGGCGGTCGCGGGACTGCCGGTGCGGGTGGTGACGTGACGCCGGGTCCGGCCGGCGGCCGAGGGGATGCGCTGGACGTGCCCGAGCGCCGCCGTGCACAACAGCGGGACTCGGGCAGCTGACGGACTCCTGTAGCCGCCGGAGCTGTCGGGGGAGTCCGGCGTCGACTGTCAGCGGCGCCCGGTAGCGGTGGGAGACGGAGCCGGCGGGCCGGGGACGACGGTCATGCCGTGACCGCCGCGGCGAGCTGGTCGAGGCGCTTGGTGGTCAGTTCCAGCCAGCGCAGGTCGGCCTCCAGGTGGAACAGCGCGTGGTCGCAGATCAGTTGGTCGGCGAGGTCGCCGTGCCGCTTGCGCTCGGTGAGGGTGCGCATCAGCCGCAGGTGCTCGGCACGCTGGGTGACGAGCAGGTCGGCGGCGTCGCGGCCGGTGAGGAGCGCGAGGACCACCTTCGTGTAGAGGGCCGACTGCAGATAGGGCTCGGGCTTCTCGGGCCGGGTGAGCCACTGGGAGACATCCGTTACCCCCGCGTCGGTGATCGCGTACCGCTTGCGCTCCGGCCCGCCGCCCGCCTCGATCGCATCGACCTCGACGAGCCCGTTCTTCAGGAGCCGGGACATGGTGGAGTACACCTGCCCGTAGTGCAGAGGACGGTCCTGCCCGAAGCGCTCGTCGAAGGCGCGCTTGAGGTCGTAGCCGTGGCGGGGGCCGGATTCGAGGAGGGCGAGGAGGGTGTGACCGATGGACATGCCCGTCACTGTACATGTGGTGTATACATAGCGTGCATAGCTGCCGCCCTGGAAGCGGCCCCGTCTCGCCGGGTCCGGTTTCCGGGGGTGGTGCCGGAGTTCGACGAGGCGATCACGTACGGACAGAGGCAACCTTCCGGCCCCCTGATGAGTCGTTCCTTCGGACGGGGGTGCTGATTCTCACGTCCGGAAAAGGCGGATCATTTCCTCTTTGTCTGTCCGCCCGGTGTTACTTTTCTGAGCTGATTCCGGCCGGGCACGCGCCGCGGGCCAAGGGCCGGGACCGACGACCGACGAGCGGAGCGACGAAGCGATGGGCCGAGCGGAAGAGCGACAGGCTCGGCAGCGCGGTGCGCGCCGGGCGAGGAAAACGCGGCCCACGGGCATACGCCGCTTCTTCACCTGGCGGAAGCTGCTGGGCACCTTCTTCGGCCTGTGTCTGCTCGCCATGGGCGCGTTCTTCGTGATCTACCTGATGGTCCCGGTGCCCGAGGCCAACGCGCAGGCCAAGATGCAGAGCAACGTCTACAAGTACAGCGACGGCAAGATCCTCGCCCGTACCGGCGAGATCAACCGCGAGATCGTCGCCCTGGACGAAATACCCCGGGACGTCCAGTACACCTTCGTCGCGGCCGAGAACAAGACCTTCTTCGAGGACTCCGGCGTCGACCTCAAGGGCACCCTGCGCGGTGTGAAGAACACCCTCACCGGAAAGGGCAAGCAGGGTGGTTCGACCATCACCCAGCAGTACGTCAAGAACTACTACCTGGACCAGGACCAGACGGTCACCCGCAAGCTCAAGGAGCTGGTGATCTCGCTGAAGGTCGACCAGAAGAAGGGCAAGCCGGAGATCCTCGCCGGCTACATCAACACCAGCTTCTACGGCCGCGGCGCCTACGGCATCCAGGCCGCCGCGCAGGCGTACTACGGCGTCGACGCGGAGAAGCTGAACGTCGCCCAGGGCGCGTACCTCGCCGCGCTGCTCCAAGCGCCCAACCAGTACGACTGGGCGATCGCCTCCGACACCGGCAAGAAGCTGGTGACCGAGCGCTGGAACTACGTCCTCGACAACATGGTCGAGGAGGGCTGGCTGGACGCGGGCGAGCGCGCGGGCCTGAAGTTCCCCGTGCCCAAGGCCCCGAAGGCCGCGCCCGGCATGAGCGGCCAGGCCGGTTACATCGTCGACGCCGCCAAGAAGGAGCTGGCCCGCCAGGGGCTCAGCGAGGAGGACCTGACGGCGGGCGGCTGGACCATCACGCTCAACATCGACTCCAAGAAGCAGAAGACGCTGGAGAAGGCGGTCAAGGAGCAGCTCGAGGACGAGCTGGACCGCAAGGGCAACAAGGTCGACGCGACCGTGCAGGCCGGCGCGACCTCCGTCGACCCGAAGACGGGCAAGGTCCTGGCGCTCTACGGCGGTGTGGACTACGTGCAGCACTATTGGAACAACGCGACCCGGGACGACTACCAGCCCGCCTCCACCTTCAAGCCGGTCGTCTTCGCCTCCGCCCTGGAGAACGGCTCCGAGACCCAGGACGGCGTCCCGATCGGCCTCAACACCGTCTATGACGGCACCAGCAAGCGCCCGGTCGTCGGCAGCGACACCCCGTTCGCCCCGCAGAACGACCTCGGCCGCAGCCACGGCCAGGTCACCGTCCAGACCTCCCTGAACAAGTCGATCAACTCCGCCTTCGCACAGATGGCGGTCGACGTCGGCCTCGACAAGGTGAAGGAGACGGCGCTCGCCCTGGGCGTGCCGGACAAGAACTTCCCGCTGCGGCCGGCGATCTCGCTCGGCACCATGGGCGCCTCCACGTGGGACATGGCCGGGGTGTACGCCACCCTCGACAACCACGGCAAGAAGGTCACGCCCACGATCGTCGCCGAGGCCGAGCACAAGGACCGCCAGGTCGACCTGCCGGACCCGATCGGCGACCGGGTGATCAGCCGGGAGACGGCCGACACCGTGACCGCCGGCCTGACCGGTGTGGTGAAGAACGGCTCCGGCCAGGCGGCCGCCGGCAGCGCCTACGAGGCCGCCGGCAAGACGGGTACGTCGGAGAACAACCGCTCGGCGTGGTTCGCGGGCTACACGCCCGAACTGGTCACCGTGGTGGCCCTTTTCGGCGAGTCCCCGAAGGACGGCGGCGGCCAGGTGTCGCTGACCGGCACGGCGAACTCGGGCCGCGCCAGCGGCGGCGGCTTCCCGGCCAGGATCTGGGCCGACTACACGCTGGGCGCGCTGAACGGCGGGTCGGACGCGCGGTTCGACCTCGACGTGGCCGAGATCGCGGTCCCCGACCCGGACCCGACGCCGACCGAGACCGAGACCGAGGACCCGGATCCGACACCCACGCGGACCGAGACCGAGGACCCGGACCCGACGCCGACCGAGACCGAGACCAAGGACCCGACGCCGACGGGCGACCCGACGCCGACGGAGACCGAGACGGTGACGGACGCCCCGACGATCTCCCCACCGGTCGAGCCCAGCGCGGACGACGAACGCGACGATCAGCTGAGGCCCAACGACTAGTCGGCCCGCGCCCCTACCACCGGGCCGTGCACATAGGGCGGCGCCCCGTGATCCGGCCGGATCACGGGCCGCCGCCCTATCGGCGGACGTACCGGCCGCCGTTGACCTCCGCGATCGTGCCGCCGAACGGCTCGTCGACGAACCTCCGGTCCTGCAACGCCCGTTCCGGCACCGGCTTGGTGACGCCCCGGAGCAGATGCCCGCTGACGTTGGACGTGTTGGACGCCGGCCGCTCACGGGCAGCGTCGTCCAGCACCTGGCGGACCCTCGTGCCCGCTGCCCGAAGCCGTCGTCCTCAGCGGTGCGGCTCGCTACGCCTCCAGCACCGTCTCGCCCGCGGCGTGCCGCCCGGCCGGGCCGCTGAAGGGAACGGGTTGAAGCGGTGGTCGGCCGCGTCCGCGAACGGCATGATCTCCCCTTGCCCGGCCGGAAGAGGTCCGCCTTGGTGAACTGGCTGACATCGTTGGTGACTTCGAGGAAACCGTACGCGCCCGAACCCTTGGCGTGCACCACCGCTCCGGGATGCCGGGCACGTGTGACGGGGCGGACCGGGGGGCTCTCGTGAACGGTCGGTCCGCTACGGCCGGGTGGGCAGCTCGAACCAGACGACCTTGCCCGTCGACAGCCGCGTCGCCCCCCACCGCCTGGCCAGCCGGTTCACCAGGAACAGGCCGCGGCCGCCCTCGTCGGTGTCCCGGGCGCGGCGCTGCCTCGGCAGCTGCGGGGAGTCGTCGCCGACCTCGCAGCGCAGCACGTCCGTGCGCAGCAGCCGCAGCGTCACGGGCCGCTCCGCGTACCGCACCGCGTTGGTCACGACCTCACTGACCAGCAACTCCACCGAGTCGGACAGCTCCTCCAGATCCCAGCGGGCGAGCGCGCGCCGCGCCAGGCGGCGGGCCCGGCTCGGCGCCGCGTCCTCCGGCTCCAGGAACCAGTACGCGACATCACTGGGCGCGATCCCGTCGAAGCGGGCGGCGAGCAGCGCGATGTCGTCGTCGCGGTCCCCGGGCCCCAGCATGTCGAGCACGTCGTCGCACAGCGCCTCCAGCGGGGGCGAGTGGTCGGGGCCGGTCAGCTGGGCGGTGTCGGCAAGCCGCTCCCGCAGCTGCTCGATGCCCGTCCACACGTCCCGCAGCCGCGACTCGACGAGACCGTCCGTGTACAGCAGCAGCGTCGCCCCGGCGGGGGCGTCCAGCTCCACCGCCTCGAAGTCCACACCGCCGACGCCGATGGGCGCGCCGGGCGGCACGCGCAGCACCTCGGCCCGCCCGCCCAGATGCAGCAGGATGGGCGGCGGGTGTCCGGCGTTGGCGATGGTGATGCGGTGCGAGACCGGGTCGTACACCGCGTACAGGCACGTCGCCATCCGGTCGGCGCCGAGCCGCTGTGCCTGCTCGTCGAGATGGTGCAGGACCTCCTGCGGCGGCAGGTCCAGACCGGCGAGGGTCTGCGCGGTGGTGCGCAGCTGGCCCATGATCGCCGCGGACTTCATGGAGTGGCCCATCACATCGCCCACGACCAGCGCGACCCGGCTGCCGGGCAGCGGGATCGCGTCGTACCAGTCGCCGCCGACCCGGGCGGTCTCGGCGGCCGGCAGGTAGCGCGAGGCGAGCTTGACGCCGGTCGGCTGGGGCAGCGAGTCGGGCAGCATCGTGCGCTGGAGCTCGTCGGCGATGTAGGCCTCGCGGCCGTAGAGCACGGCCTTGTCGATGCCGAGCGCGGTGTGCGTGGCGAGCTGCGCCGCGACGAGCAGATCGTTGGGCTCGAAGGCCGGACGGTCCGGGCGGCGCAGGAAGACCGCGGCACCGATCACGCGGCGCCTGCCGCGGAGCGGGGCGAGTATCGCGCGATGGCCGCCTGGCACACTGCGTCCGGCGCCGAGCAGCTCGGGCAGCGCGGCGCGGGCGGCCGCGGAGTCGCCGAAGACCGGCCGCACTCCGCGCAGCACCTCGGACAGGGCACCGCCGGAGCGCACCTCGCACAGCTCGGAGGCGGGCGCGAGGTCGGTCCCCGGGTCCAGCAGGGGCATGGCGGCGACCCGGCCCTGCTCGGCGTCATCGGTGTTTAAACGCAGCCGGTCGCTGCGGCGCAGCCGGAGCACGAACGGGGACACCGGGCGCTCGTCGCCCACGGGCAGCGGGTCGCGCAGATAGACGAGGATCGCGTCGGAGAACGTCGGCACGGTCGCCCGGCACAGCCCGAGCACGATCTCGTCCAGGTCGATGCCGCGTGCGATCCGCCGCGTCGCGGCCCCCACGAAGCGCAGCCGGTCGCCCTCCCGGCGCGCCGTCCCGGCGATGTCCTGCGCCTGGGCCTGTACGGAGTGGGTCTGTGTCTGGGGCTGCGGCTTCGGCGGCGGTCCGGAAGGCACGGCTGCCGGCCCGGCCGCCTCCGCCCGCGGCCGGGTGCGTTCCTGCGACCGGGCAACCAGGGGCTGCCTGCCTTCGTGGGAGGTGGGATGCTCCGTCACGCGTGGGATTCCGTCCGTCCGGGCCGGTTGTGCGGTGCGAACGCCTTGTGAGGCGGTATACCCGCTCTGGAGGCGGCGTCGACAGGGTGGCGGGCATCCGGCACAGCTCAACCCCCTGTATGACTCGTACTGACTCGTGGTGACTCGTGCTGACGACGTGCGGTCCTCGGTCTGCGCTCAGCTCTCCCTCGTACGGTGCAGCCTCGCGGACGACGATCCTACGTTTGCACCCAGGGGGCGCATCAAGAGTCTCACGAGGTCGTATACGCCGGAGCCCGATCGCTGACCGGAATCGGACAACCGAACCGAACCCGCGGTGTCCCAAGGGCGCAGAGTTCGGGCGGAGCGGTCGGTGAAGCGCAAGGTTTCGGCCGGCTTCACGCCACATCGACCCTTCTCCACCCCACCCCCTGTGCCCGTCACGATGCCAGGCGGGCGGACGGGGCGCGGGCCCAGTCGGCGGGCAACTTCGGGACCGGCCAGGACGGGTCGGGCCGCCAGTGCTCCCAGCCGGCCGAGAACGGCGTCTCCCAGGCCCGGATCGACGCAACGGCCGCCCGCCCCGCCGCCCGTACCCGCGCCGCCTTCTCGGCGTCCATCAGGCCGACGCGCTGCGCCTCGGCGAACTCGTCCTCGTCCCGCCACAGCCAACTGCGGTCCGGATACACCGAGATGTCGAGAAAGTGGTCCTCCGAGTCGACCCCGCCCGCCCAACGGGTCCGTGGCTCCTCGAGATTGACGTACCAGCTCTTGAACCGCCAGCCCGTCTCCCAGAACAGCCAGACCGACCACGGGTCCCCGGGGCGGGCGAGCTTGAGGACACCCGAGCCGAACCAGCGGTCCCGGGTCAGCGTGCGCGGGGCCGTGTAGCGGGTGGCGAGCGGCTCCCGGTGGACGGGGGTACCGTCCACCAGGACCGGTTTCACGCACTCCGTCCCCGGCGCCATCCAGACCGCGAGCATGTCCGCGGTGTCCTGGACGACCGTCACCGGCCGGCAGATGTGCACGCTGCAGCCGTCCAGATCCGGGGCATGGCCGCGATAGCGCCAGAGGATCTGGTCCCCCGGCCTCCAGCGTGCGATGCGTTCCGTGCCTGTCATGGGCAGATCTTAGGAGGAAGGCGCCCGCCTCGCTGCGAACCGGGTCACGGGTGCGTCATACGCAACACGTCCAGCGCCTCGTCCAACTGCTCGACGGTCAGGGCCCCACGCTCCACATAGCCGGACTCCAGCACGACCTCACGGATCGTCTTGCGTTCGGCGAGTGACTTCTTGGCGACCTTCGCGGCCTCCTCGTAGCCGATGTACTTGTTGAGCGGGGTGACGACGGAGGGGGAGGACTCGGCGTACTCGCGTGCCCGCTCGACGTTCGCCGTGATGCCGTCGACCGTACGGTCGGCGAGCAGCCGGGAGGCGGACGCCAGCAGCCGCACCGACTCCAGCAGGTTCTTGGCCATCACCGGCAGCATCACATTGAGCTCGAAGTTCCCGGCCGCGCCCGCGGCCGCGACCGTGGCGTCGTTGCCGGTCACCTGGGCCGCCACCATCAAAACGGCCTCCGGGACCACGGGGTTGACCTTGCCCGGCATGATCGAGGAGCCGGGCTGGAGGTCGGGCAGGGTGATCTCGGCGAGCCCCGTACGCGGTCCGGACGCCATCCAGCGGAGGTCGTTGGAGATCTTGGTCAGGCCGACGGCGATCGTACGGAGCTGGCCGGACGTCTCCACCAGGCCGTCGCGCGCACCCTGCGCCTCGAAGTGGTCGCGCGCCTCCGTCAGCGGCAGGCCGGTCGTGCGCGCGACCTCGGCGATGACCGCGGCCGAGAAGCCGGGCGGGGTGTTGATCCCGGTCCCCACGGCGGTGCCGCCCAGGGGCAGTTCGGCGAGCCGCGGCAACGACGCCTTCAGGCGCTCGACACCGTACCTGACCTGGGCCGCGTAGCCGCCGAACTCCTGGCCGAGTGTCACCGGCGTCGCGTCCATCAGATGCGTACGGCCGGACTTCACGACCGCCGCGAACTCCGTCGCCTTGCGCTCCAGGGAGCCTGCCAGGTACTCCAGCGCCGGGATCAGGTCACCCGTGACGGCCGCGGTCGCCGCGATGTGGATGGAGGAGGGGAAGACGTCGTTGGACGACTGCGAGGCGTTCACATGGTCGTTGGGGTGCACGTCGCGGCCCAGCCGCTCGGTGGCGAGCGTCGCGATGACCTCGTTGGCGTTCATGTTGGACGACGTGCCGGAGCCGGTCTGGAAGACGTCGACCGGGAAGTGATCGTCCCACCGGCCGTCGGCGACCTCCGCCGCCGCGTCGGCGACCGCCTGCGCGATGTCGGCGTCCAGGACGCCCAGTTGGGCGTTTACCCGGGCCGCGGCCGCCTTGATACGGGCCAGGGCCTCGATGTGCGCGCGCTCCAGGCGCTGACCGGACACGGGGAAGTTCTCCACGGCCCGCTGAGTCTGCGCCCGCCACTTGGCGTGCGCGGGCACCCGCACCTCTCCCATGGAGTCGTGCTCGATCCGGAACCCGTCCGCGTCGGCGTCGCTCATCGCTGTCCTTCCTCCCGAAACCTCTGGAAAAGTTGAGCAGTTGTCTTGTTCCGTCTATTCCCAACTGCGCTACCCGCCAGTAAATACCCGGAGTAACCACAACTCGGGGAGGCACAATGAAGGGAACAGGCCCAAGACTTCGCACACTGAGTCGTACCGTGGCCGCCGCCGCTGTACTCGCCACCGTCCTGGGCGGGACGACGCTCACCGACCCCGCCGCGGCCGGCACCCCGGCTGTGTCCTCGTCGCCCGCGGTGGTGCCGCTGCCGCCCGAACTCGAAGCCGTCCGCGCCGCCGAGGCGACCGCACTCTACGGCAGCCCGGAGGAACGCCCGCTCGCACAGCGCAGGACCGGCCTGATCTCGCTGGGAGACAGCGAGATCTCCGGCGAGGGCGTCGGCACCTACGAGCCCGGCACGAACGGCCCCGACAACTGGTGCCACCGCTCGCCCGACGCCGCGATCCACCGCACGGGCATCGCCGCGGACGTCACGTACAACGTCTCCTGCTCCGGCGCGTACACCGGCAACATCCGCATCGGCGGCCACAAGCAGTACGCCGACGAACTCGTCCAGAGCGACAACCTCGCCGTCAAGGCCCGCAACACCCGCATCAAAATGGTGCTGCTGGTCGCCGGCGCCAACGACGACCTCCAGTTCGGCCCCGTGATGACCGACTGCGTCACGCGCTACCTGCTCCTCCAGGGCCCCTGCGAGCCGAAGTACGCGCCCGGCTGGCGGGCCCGCGTCGACGCCCTCGTCCCCAAGGTCGAACAGACCGTGCGCGACCTGCGCACCGTCATGCGGGACGCCGGCTACGCCGACGGTGACTACAAGCTCGTCGTGATGGGCTACCCGAGCCCGATCGGCCCGGACTTCCGCGACAACCCGAAGTTCCCCGGCAAGCTCGCCTGCGGCGGCATGGGCTACGACTCCGACACGGTGTGGGGCCGCAACACCGCCGTCCCCGCCTTCGAACGCGGCATGCGCCAGGCCGCGCGCAGCACGGGCGCCGTGTACCTCGACAACTCCCGCCTCTTCCACGGCCACGAGGTCTGCTACGAGCAGACCTGGGCGCGCGGGCTGTACGTCGACCTCACCAACCCCTTCCCGCCGGACGCCAATTCGGTCCGCCAGTCCTTCCACCCGAACCGAGGCGGCCACGCGGCCTTCGCGTCGTGCCTGACGCAGCTGTACGCATCGACCGCGCGGGAGGCGAGCTGCGCGGACGTCGCGTCGACGGGCAGGCCGGTGCTGTCCCCGCTGGCGTGGGACGACGCCTACGGCCCGCTGAAGGCCGCGTCGGGGCCGTGCCTGGACGTCAAGGGCGCCGAGACGCGCAACGGCACGCCCCTGGTGGCCTGGGACTGCCACGCGGGCCGCAACCAGGGCTGGTGGTACGACCCGGCGCGCCGTTCCCTGCACTCGGAACTCACCCAGGACCGGTGCACGGACGTCCCGGAAGGTACGTACCGGGCGGGTGAGGAACTGATCGTGTGGGACTGCCACGGTGGCACGAACCAGCAGTTCGTCCGCTCAGGCGCCACGCTCCGCCCGGCGGCGGCGCAGTCGTTGTGCGTGACGCTGGGCCGGCCCGGCGACGGCGCGCGCCTGGCGCCGTGCGACGGCTCGGCGGAGCAGCGCTTCGCATAGATCACGGCGGCCGGAGCCGCCCTGCGGGCGACTCCGGCTCTGCCGTGTCCGGCTGAGCGGACTCCGGCTCTGCCGCGTCCCGAACCCTCGCGCTCGTCGAATTCGAGGGGCCGGGGCTCCGTCGTCTGTGTGCGCCGCTGTGAAGCGCGCTGCCCGCCCATCTGCCACGGGGCCACGGCAGACGGACGGGCCGACAATATGGCCTAAGGGGTCAGCCCGGTGATCCCGACAGCACTCGCAGCGCGGGCATGGCGCGGGGCAGAGCGGCCAGGATCAGGGGGCGACAGCTCGCACTAGCAGCGTGCCGATGTGGTCGGGCATTGGTGCGTCGAGAACCTGTGCCTCAGCTTCCGCGAAGCTCGCCCCATGGAGAAGGTTCCTCCACTTCCGGGGCGTGTAGCTGTATCGGTAGCTGAACAGAGCCTTACCCGCGAAACCGCCCTTGTACATGCCTTGAGGGCCGTACGATCCGGGGATCGCCGGCGGTTGGGAGAATGCGAATACGCCCCCAGGGTTCAGCCGGGCACGAACCAGAGGGAAGAGCCGCGCCGGGTCGCTGAACCAGGCTGCGCCGAACACGGAGTAGACGGCGTCATAGGTCTGCGTGTCCTCGCGCAGAAAGTCCAGCACTTCGGCGCACACGAAGTCGACGCCAAGCGGCCCCCACCGTGCCGAGGTCTGGGCCACCATGACCGGGGACATGTCGACCCCGCGCGCCTTGATGCCCTGCTGCGCGAGGAACGCAAGCGCGCGTCCCGTGCCGCAACCGATCTCCAGCACGCTGTCAGGCTGTCCCAGCACTTCGGGGCCGGGGCCGTGGTCGGCGTACTGCGTCCACCTGAACACCGGTTCAGACTCGATGACGTCCTTCTTGGTCGACACGGCGAATGTGTTCCAGAGTTCGCGTTCGTGGGCGAAGTTGTGCTGAGCGGCCAATGGTTTCCTTCGGGGAGTTGAACGGGCGGTTGACCCGCCCCTCGGGGGAGCAGGGCGGGGCAACTCATGGGTTGGTCAGTGGCTGTCGGGAACCTTGTTGTCGCACGGTGAGCAGTCGGACCCGTCCTTGGACCACAGCTCTTCGTCCGGGTTGAACCCCTGCTCGCGGATCACGTCCGCAGTGCGGAGAACGAGACCGTCCCGGCGTCGCTCGATGAGGGGCGCGTGGTGCTTGTACCTGCCGCCGTTGTACAACTCGCAGAAGGCGAAGTACACGGGAGTGTCGAGGATGACCTGATGGACCCCGATGTCTACCGTCCTACCGACGCCGAGGTGAAGTTCCGGCCGCTCCATGGCCGTGATCAGGTAGGCCACCGCGTTGCCGAGGATGCGTTCCGCCGTGTCGTCGAGCATGAGCGAGTTGTCCCGCTTGAGAAGCGCGATCTCGCGGGTCCACAGATCACCCTCGGAACCGGGGCTCTCGAAGACGTTGTAGGTGCACTCCTTGACGTACGGACGTACCGCGTTCAGCAGCGCCCGAGGGTCGCGGTATGTCGTGCCGCTCGGGGCTTCGAGCATGACGGTCATACTGGTTGTGCCCCTTTCTTGAGATGGGGGTGAAACCCGCCCCGACAGGCTCGACCTGTCCAGGGTTCACGGGGCTGTCGGGGCGGGGGCTCATAGGTTTCCACTGGAAGCGGCAGTGATGATCCACGCGCAAAGCACGAAGACCGTGATCACGAAGCTGATCCAGCCGTAGCTCCGTAAGAGAAGTAGGAACCGTTTCACCATCGGATGGGCTTCAACCTCCCGCCGGAGCACGCGGGGCACGGCACCTTGTACGTGCAGCGGCAGGTACGGCACCCCCCGAAGCCGCAGCACACGGGGCACCAAATGCCACGCCATCCTGCGCAGAGACCGCAATAGGTTCGAGGCGCTCCCTGCTGCGGGTCTACAGCCTTTGCAGGGTGCCCAAGCCGAATAGGCTTGTCGGCTCGCTGACGGGGGGCCTTGGTGGCGGTCATACGCTTTTCCGGTCAGTCGCCCTGCGGTGCGGATGATTCCGCAACTCGTCCGTGCAGTTCTGAACCGTGATCCCGCTGCCGTTCTGACGCGCCGCTTCCCGCTGTCTCGCCAATGCGGCACACACACCACACCCGTTGGCCGGTTTCGGAGCGTCAGGAGGGAGCGACATGCGAATTGGCGGTGCGCTCGTCGTCTTTGTGTCGCTCATGGCTGACTGCCTCCCGGTTGATTCACTACCGCGGCAAGCAATCATTCCGTGACGAGCGGACTCCGCCTAGCCGGTTTCCTGTTCGCGCAAGAAGTCATCTCGGATGCCTTCGAGCATGGCGCGCATGGCATCTCCGGATAGCGCCGTGGAGGCGAACCCTTCGAACTTGTGCACATACAGCGCAACGTCTCTGGGATCGGTTACGACGACCTCTGCGTGAACGGTCTCGACGGTGACTGTCCTGTCATCCCGGATGACGAAGGCGTGATTGGCTACGTCCTGCTGTCGCTCCGACAGGGGAACGATGCGAATGTCTATGTTGGGCAGCCGAGAAATAGAGACGAGCCTGTCTATCTGTTCCGCCACCTGGCGGCTGACATGATACGCCACCGCAGTACGGGCTCAGTAATGATGAAGTGGAGTTCCTTGGCCGAGTCGTACAGGGCCTGTTGCCGTTCTATCCGGGCACTGATCGTCCGGGTAAGCACGTCCTCGCCGAGGTCATGCCGAGAGAGAATCGCTCGGATGTATTCGGGAGTCTGTAGAAGGCCAGGGACCAAAGCTGGCTGGAAGAGCCGCAGCAACGTCATTTGAGCCTCTAGAGCTCTCGTCTGCTGCTGCGCCTTATGCACCCCCATACGTCGGACAAGACGCCAAGCTGTGGCCTCTGTCGCTGCTGCTCTGACAGCCTCTAGATATTCTGCCTTGACCTCATCCGAAACACCGATGGCTGTAAGAATGCGCTCAACGTCTACGACGGACGGAGCGACCTTGGCCGTTTCAATCTTGCTCAGCTTGCTTGCAGACATGACAGCACTGCGGGCGACGGCTTTAGCTTCCTTCCCGGATGCCTGCCGAAGCGCCCGCAGTGCGGCCCCTAGCTGTGCTCTGTTCACTCCCTGTACTTCGCCCACCATTCGGGGAACGGTACGGCGTGGGCCAAGGCCGTATCCCTGTAGGTGCGGAACTCGCCTGCCCGCTCATCGGGGAGCACGTCTGTCCCGAGGAAAGAACCATCTTCCGCGTAGTTCATGACCGCCGGTGCGATGTTATCGAATAGCCAGAAATCCGGAGCCCCTTGGAGGGGGTTCGCCTTCTCTGTGATGTCGAGGATGAAGAACTCTTCACCTCCCGTCGCGTTCCTCTGGTAGCCCCAACCGAGTTCGAATCGCAGATACGGAGTGAGGGGCCGAGAGAGAGTGTGAACGCGATAGACGCGCCTGCCCTTGCTTGTATGAGAACGGAGTTCCGACACCCAGGCTTCGTTGTAGTCGGCCGGTTGAGGCTCCCCGGCGAGGAACGCCCGGTAGACGTCCACGTTTCCCGACTTGCTGTAGTCATCCAGCGTCTCTAGCCGGAATGCCTCTTGCTCGAAGGTGTCGAACAGTTCCCCGAGAGTCTTAGGCCCCACGAAGACCCTTCCGGATGAGGTCAAGCACCAGTTGTTCCGGGATCTCTACCACGGTTTCGTGTGCGGGAATCTCAAGCCCATGGTCCGTGGGGGTCTCCCCCTGCACCAGCAGGGTGCCCCTGTCGGTGGCATAGATCGTGGGGCAATCCTTGATGTCGCAGGAACTCACAAGCTTCGTGACCTTCACGGGGTTCCCTCCCTGGCCTGCTCCGTCGTGTCCTGCTCGATGCTCGCGAGCAACTGACCAGAGACGCAAGGGGTTCGAGTTTCCAGAACAGGAAACCGGGCGGCAGCGCCCGAGGCGCGGCAGCACAACGCCCCCGCCAGCACAGGCCAGCGGGGGCGCATAGGGCCGGGCTACGCCAGGCCGGGGCCACGCACCGGGATGCTGGTGAAGGTCGGCTGAGAGAGTTCCTGCGGGCTGAAGAAGTCGTTGCCCTTGTCGTCGACCACGATGAACGCCGGGAAGTCCTCCACCTCGATCTTCCACACCGCTTCCATGCCGAGCTCCTCGTACTCGACGACCTCGACCTTCTTGATGCAGTCCTGCGCGAGGCGCGCGGCCGGGCCGCCGATCGAGCCGAGGTAGAAGCCGCCGTGCGTGCCGCACGCGTCGGTGACCTGCTGGGACCTGTTCCCCTTGGCCAGCATGATCTTGGAGCCGCCGGCCGCCTGGAACTGCTCCACGTAGGAGTCCATCCGGCCTGCCGTCGTCGGGCCGAAGGAGCCGGAGGCGTAGCCCTCGGGAGTCTTGGCCGGACCGGCGTAGTACACCGGGTGGTCCTTCAGGTACTGCGGCATCTCCTCACCCGCGTCGAGCCGCTCCTTGATCTTCGCGTGCGCGATGTCACGGGCGACGACCAGCGGACCGGTCAGCGACAGGCGCGTCTTGACCGGGTACTTCGTCAGCTCGGCCAGCATCTCGTCCATCGGACGGTTGAGGTCGATCCGCACGACGTCGCCCTCTTCGGCGAGGTGCTCCTCCGTCGTGTCCGGCAGGAAGCGCGCCGGGTCGGTCTCCAGCTGCTCCAGGAAGACGCCCTCGGCGGTGATCTTCGCGACGGCCTGGCGGTCGGCCGAGCAGGAGACGGCGATCGCGACGGGCAGCGAGGCACCGTGCCGCGGCAGACGCACCACGCGTACGTCGTGGCAGAAGTACTTGCCGCCGAACTGCGCGCCGATGCCGATCTTCTGCGTGAGCTCGAAGACCTTCTTCTCCAGCTCCTCGTCACGGAAGCCGTGCCCGAGCTCCGAACCCTCCGACGGCAGCTCGTCCAGGTAGTGCGCGGAGGCGTACTTGGCGGTCTTCAGCGCGAACTCCGCGCTGGTGCCGCCGACGACGATCGCCAGGTGGTACGGCGGGCAGGCGGCCGTGCCGAGCGAGCGGATCTTCTCCTCCAGGAACTTCATCATGCTCGCCTCGTTGAGCACGGCCTTCGTCTCCTGGTAGAGGAAGGACTTGTTGGCGCTGCCGCCGCCCTTGGCCATGAAGAGGAACTTGTACGCGCCGCCGTCGGTCGCGTACAGCTCGATCTGCGCGGGCAGGTTGGAGCCGGTGTTCTTCTCCTCCCACATGCTGAGCGGAGCCATCTGCGAGTAGCGCAGGTTGAGCTTGGTGTACGCGTCGTAGATGCCGCGCGAGAGGGCTTCCTCGTCGCCGCCCTCGGTCAGCACGTTCTGTCCGCGCTTGCCCATGACGATCGCCGTGCCGGTGTCCTGGCACATGGGGAGCACGCCGGCGGCGGCGATGTTGGCGTTCTTCAGCAGGTCGAGCGCGACGAACTTGTCGTTGGACGACGCCTCCGGGTCGTCGATGATCCGCCGCAGCTGCGCCAGGTGGGCCGGACGCAGATAGTGCTGGATGTCGTGAATGGCCTCGGCGGCGAGCGTGCGCAGGGCATCGGGCTCGACCTTGAGGAAAGTGCGCCCGTCGGCCTCGAAGGTGGAGACACCTTCGGCGGTCACCAGCCGGTACGGGGTGGTGTCCTCTCCCAGGGGGAGCAGATCCGTATACGCGAACTCCGGCATTTCGCCCATTCCTCACTTCGCAGACAGCGGCTGGCCTCCATTGGCAGCGCCCTCCAGCGTAGAGCGCCCCCGCGGCCCCGATCCTGTGAGGTAAGGCTCACTTCCCGGGTGCGGTCGTGGTGGGGGCGGGCGTGGCCGCCCTGAGGGCGGGCTTCCCGGGCGCGGGCTTCCTGGGGCGCCGTCGTGATGCGGGTGTCGGGTGTGGGCGAGGACGTGGCGGCGGGCCGGGTCGGGCGTCGGCGGCGGGCCGGGTCGGGCGTCGGCGGCGGGCGCGCCCGGGTGAATAGGCAAAAAGGCCGCCGTCCGTGGGAATTCGGCCGATTGCGGCGGGTTCCGCCCCCGCCGCCCCTGGTCGCGATCTATCGCGTTTCGCTAGGCTGCTTCCGTGGACCTCGAGAAGCAGCCCCAGAAGCCGGCCGTGCCCGTGGAGACCGGCCGCGCCGAGCATGCCATCCGGGCCTCGGACGCCGACCGCGACCGGATCGCGGACATCCTCAGGGACGCCCTCGCCGAGGGCCGGCTGGACGCCGAGGAGCACTCCGAGCGCATCGACGCCGTCTACCGTGCCAAGACCCTCGGCGAACTGGAGCCGATCGTCAGGGACTTGCCCGCGGCCGGCCGGCGCACCGGCGGCGCCCCGTACGCCCAGGAGGCCGACGAGCCCACCGGCCCCGCCGAGAACCTCGTCGCCGTCTTCTCCAGCTCCACCCGCAAGGGCCGCTGGCGCGTCGGCCGCAGGACGAACGCGTTCTCCCTCTTCGGCAGCGTCGAGATCGACCTCACCGAGGCCCTGTTCGGCCAGCGCCTCACCGTGATCAACGCGACGTCCATTTTCGGCAGCGTCGAGGTCCGCGTCCCTGAGAACATCACGCTGCGCGGCAGCGGCACGGGATTCTTCGGGAACTTCGAGGTCCTCACCCTGGAGGCCGCCGACCCCGAGGCGCCCGTGGTCGTCGTCAACGGCTACTCCGTTTTCGGCAATGTCGAGGCCAAGCCCAAGCGGGGCCGCCGCATCTCCGATCTCCACGACCGCCTGCGCAAACACCTCGGCTGACGGCCGCGCGGACCGGAGCATTTTGCGCCGCGCGTGCCGATACGCAATTCCGTGCGTCGGAACTCAGTGCCACTCAGTGCATAGGAGTGCGCACAGCGGGTAGGGACTGCTGCATCGTCTCTCGCTCGCGAATCCGTCGTCAGGAGTAGACCGTGCTGCAACTGCCGCATCAGTCCTTGCAGGTAGCCGCCGTTCCGCCTCAGCGCATCCCTGCTCGGGAGGATCAGGCCGGTCCCTGGCACGCGGAGGCGGTGTGCCGCCGCGACGAGGCCGGACTCTTCTTCGCCCCCTCCAAGGAGCCGACGGCCGCCCGTCTGTCGCGCGAGGAGGCGGCCAAGCGGGTCTGCGCCCGCTGTCCCGTGATGGTCGAGTGCCGGGAGCACGCCCTGCTCCAGCCGGAGCCGTACGGCGTGTGGGGCGGCCTCACGGCGGCCGAGCGCCGTGTGGTCCTGGCCCGGCGCCGCCGGCGCGAGGTGGAGCTCAAGAAGTCTCCGTCGGCGGCCTGAGCGCACGACAGCGGCCACACGCGACATACGGGAAGGGGCGCCCCGCACGAGGGGCGCCCCTTCCCGTATGTCACACGTCCGACGACCGGCTGCTACTTCGCGCGATCGAAGTCGATCTTGCTGTACGCACGCAGCTTCGAGAGCCGGTGCGTGGAGTCGATCTGGCGGATCGTGCCGGACTTCGAGCGCATCACCAGGGACGACGTGGTCGCGGTCTCCGAGCGGTAGCGGACGCCGCGCAGCAGCTCGCCGTCCGTGATGCCGGTGGCGACGAAGAACACGTTGTCGCCGCTGACCAGGTCATTCGTGGACAGCACCCGGTCCAGGTCGTGCCCGGCGTCGATCGCCTTCTGGCGCTCCGCGGCGTCCTTGGGCCACAGTTTGCCCTGGATAACGCCTCCGAGGCACTTGATGGCGCACGCCGAGATGATGCCCTCGGGCGTACCGCCGATGCCGAGCAGCATGTCCACGCCCGTACCCTCGCGGACGGCCATGATCGAACCGGCGACGTCGCCGTCCGAGATGAACTTGATCCGGGCGCCGGTCTCGCGGATCTCCTTGACGATGCCCTCGTGGCGGGGGCGGTCCAGGATCACGACGGTGACGTCCTCGGGGGACATTCTCTTGGCCTTGGCGACCCGGCGGATGTTGACCGAGACGGGGGCGTTGATGTCGACGAAGTCGGCGGCTTCGGGGCCGGTCACCAGCTTGTCCATGTAGAAGACCGCGGACGGGTCGAACATGGTGCCGCGATCGGCGGCGGCCAGGACGGCGATGGCGTTCGGCATGCCCTTGGCGTTGAGCGTGGTGCCGTCGATCGGGTCCACGGCGATGTCGACCTCGGCGCCGGTGCCGTCGCCGATCCGCTCACCGTTGTAGAGCATGGGCGCTTCGTCCTTCTCGCCCTCGCCGATGACGACGACGCCGTTCATCGAGACGGTGGAGACGAGGGTTCGCATGGCGTTGACCGCCGCACCGTCGGCACCGATCTTGTCGCCGCGGCCTACCCAGCGGCCGGCGGCCATGGCGGCGGCCTCGGTGACCCGCACCAGCTCGAGGGCGAGGTTGCGGTCGGGGGCCTCGGGGGAGACCTCGAGCTCGGACGGCAGATGATGCTCGGTCATCGGAGCGCACCTTTCTGTACGGCGACGGCCGGGAATATGGAGGGTGCTGTGACTCTATCGGTACATCGATAAATTGAGCAGAGGGGCCCACGCCTGAGCACAACACCATGATGCGACCATGGGGGCGTGGCAGGTATGCGAGGCAAGCAGACGATCCGTGGCATGTTCCAGTCCATGGCGGTGATCGGTGTCGTGGTGGCGGGCATCTACATGCTCGTTCCGCACGACGAGAACGCGGACCCGATCAGGACGGTCGACTATCGCGTCGAGTTGGTGACGGCGCAGCGGGCCGCTCCGTATCAGGTCGCCGTGCCGGAGGGGCTGGGCGGGCAGTGGAGGGCGACGTCGGTCAGCTTCGACCGCGCCGACGCCCACGCCTGGCACGTGGGCTTCCTCGACCCGGACGACCAGTACGTCGCGGTGGAGCAGTCCACGGCCAAGCCCGCCGACAAGTACGTGCGCGAGGTCACCCACCGGGCGGCCCGGACCGACAGGACCCGGCAGGTGGCCGGCGAGACCTGGCAGCTGTGGGAGGGGCCCAAGTACGACGCCCTGGTGCTGGCTGCCGACGGCGCGACGACGGTGGTCACCGGCACGGCTTCCCCGGCCCGCCTGGCGGAGATGGCTGCCGCGCTCAGCCCGCGGCCGGGTGCGCCGGAGGAGACCGCCAAGCCCTCGGCCGCCGCGAGCCCGTCCACGAGGCAGTAGCGCCGCGCAGGTCGCGGGCATACGGCGAAGGCCGCCGCACCCGACGGCGGCGGCCTTTCCCGTAGGCGCGCGTGGCGGCTCAGACGGTGGTGACGACCTCGTCGAACGACAGGCGCGGGGAGCGCGGGAACCAGGCGTCATCCCCCGGCTTGCCGATGTTGACGACCATCAGCGGGGTGTGGTCGTCGTCCAGGAATTCCTTCTGGATGCCCGCGGCGTCGTAACCGGTCATCGGGCCGGCGGCCAGGCCGGCGGCGCGGACGCCGACGATGAAGTAGGCGGCTTGCAGCGCGGCGTTGAGGTTCGCGGCGGACTCGCGGACCGGGCGCTCGCTGAAGAAGAGGTCCTTGGCCTGCGGGAAGTGCGGCAGCAGCGTCGGGAGCTCCTCGTGGAAATCGTTGTCGGCGGCCAGGATCGCGACCAGCGGGGCGGCAGCCGTCTTGGCCTGGTTGCCCTCGGCCATGTGGGTGACGAGACGCTCTCGGGCCTCGGCGGAGCGGACCAGCACGACGCGCAACGGGGTCTGGTTGAAGGCGGTCGGCCCGTACTTGACCAGGTCGTAGATCGCCTTGACCTGCTCGTCGGTCACCGGCTCGTCGGTGAAGGTGTTGGCGGTGCGGGCCTCGCGGAAGAGGAGGTCCTGGGCGGCGGGATCAAGAACGAGCGACATCGGCGCTATACCTTCCGAAAACGGATAGTGGGTCAACCAACGACTTCACCGTACAAGCGAGAGGTTTAATCTTCAACTAAACATAGGCTGTCGTGATCCGACTCACACGGCCCCGAGAGCCGGCGCCCTAGCTCTCGCCGCCGTCAGCGTCCGGCTCGGCGCCGGCGAGCGCCGCGTCCAGGCGTGCCCGCGCGCCCTCCAGCCAATGGCGGCACACCTTTGCCAGCTCCTCGCCGCGCTCCCACAGCGCGAGCGACTCCTCGAGCGTCGTCCCGCCCGCCTCCAGGCGGCGTACGACCTCGATCAGCTCGTCCCGCGCCTGCTCGTAACCGAGCGCGGCCTCTTCCGTCTTGGCAGCCATGCCGTCCACCCTATGTGTCAGAAACGTACGTATGTCCGCTGCGGCCGCCCGAGCCACAGTCCCGCGCCGTCACTCCTCGACCCGCACCGCGAACTCCCCGTGAGCGACCCGCGCCCGCAGCCCGTCGCCCGCGCTCACATCCTCCGGCGAGCGGACGACCGCGCCGTCGGCACGCTGCAGCACCGCGTAACCCCGCTCCATCGTTGCCGCGGGGGACAGCGAGAGCACCCGCGCCCTGGTGTGCGCCAGCTCCGAATCCGCGCGGTCGAGGAGATGCCCGAGCACCCGCCGGCTGCGCGCCAGCAGCGCGTCCACCTCCTCCTCGCGCTGCTCGACCATCCGCTTCGGATGCTCCATGCAGGGGCGGGCGAGACAGTGGGCGAGGCCGCGCTCCTCGCGGTCCAGCAGCCCCTCTACGGTCCGCAGCGCACGCTCCCGCAGCTGACGCACGCGCTGGAGCTCCTCGCTCACGTCCGGGACGACCTTCTTCGCCGCGTCGGTCGGCGTCGACGCGCGAAGGTCGGCCACCAGGTCGAGCAGCGGCGTGTCCGGCTCGTGCCCGATGGCCGACACGACGGGTGTCGTGCACGCGGCCACGGCACGCACCAGCTGCTCGTCGGAGAACGGCAGCAGGTCCTCCACGCTGCCTCCGCCGCGCGCCACGATGATCACGTCGACGTCGTCCAGCGCGTCCAGCTCCTTGACCGCCTGGATGACCTGGGTCACGGCGTGTACGCCCTGGACCGCCACGTTGCGCACCTCGAACCGGACGTGCGGCCAGCGGCGGCGCGCGTTCTCCAGCACGTCGCGCTCGGCCGCCGACGCCCGCCCGCACACCAGCCCCACCCGGTGCGGCAGAAAGGGCAGCGCCCGCTTGCGGGCCGGCGCGAACAGGCCCTCCGCGCCCAGGGAACGCTTCAACTGCTCCAGCCTGGCGAGCAGTTCACCGATGCCGACCGGCCTTATCTCCGTCGCCCGCAGCGACAGCTGCCCCCGGGGCGCGTACCACTCCGGCTTCGCGAGCACCACGACGCGCGCGCCCTCGGACACGACATCCGCGACCGCGTCGAACACCTGCCGGAAGCAGGTGACGCTCACCGAGATGTCGTACGACGGGTCGCGCAGGGTCATGAAGACGACCCCGGCACCAGGCCGTCGCGACAGCTGGGTGATCTGTCCCTCCACCCAGACCGCCCCGAGCCGGTCGATCCACCCTCCGATGAGCCGGGACACCTCGCCGACGGGCAGGGGGGCTTCCGCGGACGTGTTGAGAGCCATACGGGCGAGAGTAACGGCCGGGTACGACAACTCCCGCGACCCGAACCGGTCGCCCTGCCGTCACACCACCGGCATCATCACCGCCGCCCGTCACCCGCCGCCGTGGGGCACACCACCGCATGCCCCTCGTGTTCAGCAGCGCCGTCACCACGACGGCGATCGACGTCCACACCCCGCCTGTCACCTCCGGGATCAGCGCAGCCGCGATCCTCCGTCGCCCGCGTACGGTCGGCGCGTTGTCCACAGGCGATCATCGCCCGCTGTGGGCGGCCTTACGATGGGACGCATGACTGCTACCCCGCCTGCCCGACGCGTCCTCCTCGCCGCTCCCCGTGGCTACTGCGCGGGCGTGGACCGTGCCGTGATCGCCGTGGAGAAGGCCCTGGAGCAGTACGGGGCACCCGTGTACGTCCGCCACGAGATCGTCCACAACAAGTACGTCGTGCAGACCCTGGAGAAGAAGGGTGCGATCTTCGTCGACGAGACGGCGGAGGTCCCCGAGGGGTCGATCGTCATGTTCTCCGCCCACGGCGTGGCGCCGATCGTGCACGAGGAGGCCGCCGAGCGGAAGCTCGCGACCATCGACGCGACCTGCCCGCTGGTCACCAAGGTCCACAAGGAGGCCGTGCGCTTCGCCCAGGAGGACTACGACATCCTCCTGATCGGCCATGAGGGCCACGAGGAGGTCATCGGCACCTCCGGTGAGGCCCCCGACCACATCACGCTCGTCGACGGCCCCGAGGACGTGGCCAAGGTCGAGGTCCGCGATCCCGACAAGGTCGTCTGGCTCTCCCAGACCACGCTCTCCGTCGACGAGACGATGGAGACGGTCGACGCCCTGAAGACGAAGTTCCCCGCTCTCATCTCCCCGCCGAGCGACGACATCTGCTACGCGACGCAGAACCGCCAGACGGCCGTCAAGCAGATGGGCGCCGAGGCCGACCTCGTCATCGTCGTCGGCTCGAAGAACTCGTCGAACTCGGTACGGCTCGTCGAGGTGGCACTGGGCGCAGGCGCCCGCGGCGCGCACCTGGTCGACTTCGCCGAGGAGATCGACGAGGCGTGGCTCGAGGGCGTCTCCACGGTCGGCGTCACCTCCGGCGCCTCGGTGCCCGAGGTGCTCGTCGAGGGCGTGCTGGAGTGGCTGTCGAAGCGAGGCTTCGAGGACGTCGAGATCGTCAAGGCAGCGGAGGAGTCGATCACCTTCTCGCTGCCCAAGGAGCTGCGCCGCGACCTGCGCGCTGAGGCGGCCGAGCTGTCCGGTCAGTAGGCCATGCCGGGCCTGGCCGATCCCGCTCGTAACCGTCAGCACCTGCCCGTAACGTTGTGTCCATGAATGTCTTCGGAGTGGACATCGGCGGTTCCGGGATCAAGGGCGCTCCCGTGGACCTGGAGCGGGGCGACCTGGCCGCGGAGCGCCACAAGGTGCCGACCCCGCAGCCCTCGACGCCGGACGCGGTGGCGGACGGCGTCGCCGAGGTGGTCGCCCAGTTCGGCTGGACCGGGCCGGTCGGCATCACGTTCCCCGGCGTCGTCACCGGCGGCGTCACCCGCACCGCGGCCAATGTCGACAAGGGCTGGGTCGACAAGGACGCGGCACGGCTCCTCGGCGACCACCTCGGTGGACTGCCGGTGACCGTGCTGAACGACGCGGACGCGGCGGGCGTGGCGGAGATGACGTTCGGCGCGGGCCGCGACCGCAAGGGCACGGTGATCCTGCTGACGTTCGGCACGGGCATCGGCAGCGCGGTCTTCATCGACGGCCGCCTGGTCCCCAACACCGAGCTGGGCCACCTTGAGCTGAAGGGCTACGACGCCGAGAAGCGCGCCTCCAGCAAGGCCAAGGAGGACGAGGACCTGAGCTGGGCGCACTGGGCCCGGCGGGTCGAGAAGTACCTGGCACACGTGGAGATGCTGTTCTCCCCGGAGCTGTTCGTCGTCGGCGGCGGGGTGAGCCGCAAGGCCGACAAGTTCCTGCCGCTGATCGAGGGCGTGCGGGCGGAGATCGTGACCGCGGAGCTGCAGAACAACGCGGGCATCGTGGGGGCGGCGATGGCGGCGGCGGGGCGCTGAAATCGCGCGGGGTCGCCGACGGGCCCCTGGCGGGGGCCGCGCCCATGCCGTCAGCCCCGAGTGCTGTCCGCCCAGGCGGGTAAGTCGTGACGCGTGCTGCTGTCCGCCCGGTCAGCTCTGGCGGGTGCGGCCGCCGGTGCCGCCCTCGCCCGATCGCCCCGGCCCTTGTGCTGCACGGGCGCGCCGCTGGCGGCGCCCCATCATCCGTACCTTGCGTACGCAGGTGATCAGTCCGGCGATCAGCGTCCCGCCGTACAGCCAGCCCGCGTGCACTGCGAGCGCGGTGACGACGGCCATGGTCTGCCCGCCGAAGCCGCCGTCGCCGCCCGAGATCGGCACGATCCCCACGGCGAAGGCGATCGGGACGATGACCGGAGCCATCACCACGTCGGCCTCGCGCACCCACAGTGCGGTCAGTGCGCTGACGGACAGGAACAGCAGCCCGTAGACAACGGCGGAACCGCCCAGGAGCAGCTGGTCCAGGCCGCCGAGCACCAGCATGACCGTGGCCCCGAACAGCCCCGCGCCGAGGCCGGTCAGCCGGGGGTTCGGCAGTCGGCGCAGCGCGAGGACGACCGGCGGCGCGGGCCGCGGAGGCCGGGCGGGCACGGGGTAGACGGTCCCGTCGGCGAGTGCGCCCCGGGCGGGAAGAGTGTCCTGCGGTCGCTGCCGAGGCTGGGGGCGACGAGTCCTGTGCTGCTCCACATCGACCAACGTAGGTCGCCGGGAGCCGGTACGGAGGTACCAGACACGCCCTTTGGCCGACCTTGGCCGTTCGTTCGACTTCCGGCGGCCGTCGCTGCCCGGCGCGCCCCGCCCGTAAACTGGTGGATCGGCCCCTCCAAGCAGGGCCGTACGGCCCCCCGCCAGTCCTCACTCTCCACTCAGGAAGTCGCCAACGTGTCGCTCACGATCGGAATCGTCGGTCTGCCGAATGTCGGCAAGTCGACCCTGTTCAACGCCCTGACCAAGAACGACGTGCTGGCGGCCAACTACCCGTTCGCCACCATCGAGCCGAACGTGGGCGTCGTCGGCGTCCCGGACGCACGGCTCACCAAGCTGGCCGAAATCTTCGGCTCGCAGCGGATCCTCCCGGCGACGGTCGACTTCGTCGACATCGCGGGCATCGTGCGCGGCGCGAGCGAGGGCGAGGGTCTGGGCAACAAGTTCCTGGCGAACATCCGTGAGTCGGACGCTATCTGCCAGGTCATCCGCGCCTTCAAGGACGAGAACGTCGTGCACGTCGACGGCAAGGTCTCGCCGAAGGACGACATCGAGACGATCAACACCGAGCTGATCCTCGCTGACCTGCAGACGATCGAGAAGGTCCTGCCCCGGCTCCAGAAGGAGTCCCGGATCAAGAAGGACGTGGCCCCGAAGGTCGCGGCCGTCGAGGCGGCGAAGGAGATCCTGGAGAGGGGCGACACGCTCTTCTCGCAGGGCATCCTCCAGGGCTCCGAGAAGGACGAGCTGCTGCACGACCTGCATCTGCTCACCACGAAGCCGTTCCTCTACGTCTTCAACGTGGACGAGGACGAGCTGACCGACGAAGCCTTCAAGGACGAGCAGCGCGCCCTGGTCGCGCCGGCCGAGGCGATCTTCCTGAACGCCAAGCTGGAGGCGGACCTCGCCGAGCTCGACGAGGAGGACGCCATGGAGCTGCTCCAGTCGGTCGGTGCCGAGGAGCCGGGCCTGGCGACGCTGGCCCGCGTGGGCTTCGACACGCTGGGCCTTCAGACGTACCTGACGGCGGGCCCGAAGGAGTCCCGCGCCTGGACGATCAAGAAGGGCGCCACGGCCCCCGAGGCGGCCGGCGTGATCCACACCGACTTCCAGAAGGGCTTCATCAAGGCGGAAGTCATCTCCTTCGCGGACCTGGTGGAGACGGGCTCGGTCGCGGAGGCCCGCGCGAAGGGCAAGGCGCGCATGGAGGGCAAGGAGTACGTGATGCAGGACGGGGACGTGGTGGAGTTCCGCTTCAATGTGTAGTCGTCTCGTTACTGCATGTTAGATAGCTTCGTCAAATATGCAGGTCAGAAGGGTCGGACTCTGACGAGTCCGACCCTTCTGTGTTCCCGTGCTGACATGGGCTGACATTTCAGCTGCTTCGCGGAGGTGTGAGCTCGTCGAGGTCCACGCTGATCTCGAAGGGCACCGGGCGCTGGAGGGTGCCCCGGAAGATACCGGCGGGCGCGTAGGCGCCGGTGGGTTCGTCGAGCTCGTAGACGTGGACGACGGGCGCCCCGTCCTCGTCCTCGATGCACCAGTAGTGCGGGATGCCGGCCTCTGCGTACTTGCGAAGTTTCACTGTGCGATCGCGGTGGGCGGACTCGGGGGACACGGCCTCCACGACGAGCTTCACGTCCTCCGGGGCGTACCACGTGCGGTCGGGGTCATAGGGCAGGTCCGTCAGCAAGAGGTCCGGCTCGGGGCGGTTGCGGGCATCGAGGCGGATCGTCATCTCCCGCTCGACCTCGAAGCCGGTCGGCGCCTGCGCCATGAGCGTGGTGGTCAGGGCGGTGACGAGGCGGCCATGCCAGGACCGCTGTGGCGACATCATGAAGACGAGGGCTCCGTCGATGAGCTCGGTGTGGCGTGGTGCCTCGGGGAGGCGGTCCAGGTCCTCCGCGAACCAGCCTTCCGCGCGCGGCGGGCGCATCCAGTCGGGCAGTGCGGTCATGGGACAACCCTAGCGATTGTGGCCGTCACGAGGGGAAGTTGTGCTGCTGATCCATAATCGCGCATAGACGTCGTCGGGATACTTGAAGCCGCCTCTCTGCTAGTGCCCGAAGACGTTGCCACCGACAACGACTTCACCGTGTCCGACGTCTGGGACTACCCCGTGCACGATGAGTGGGAAGTGGCGCTCGACCTGCTCCAGGAGCTGGGTGACGGATGGACCGCGCCGACGGGCTTCTGGGAGGAGCTGGGACGGGCGGCCGGGATGCTGGGGCTCGAACGGAGCCGGGAGTGGTGCTGGTGGCGGGGCGCCGAGACGCGAGTGGGTGTTATCCGAGCTGATCTCGCGCTTCGACCGGCCGGTGAGACGTTCCGGCGTACGCCGATTCCTGGAGCTGGGGTGCTGCGACCGATGTGGGACATCGGCAACCGGAGGGAGGACGGAGAACGTGACCTGGACATCGCCCGCGTGTGGGTCGAGTTCGCTGGTGATCTCGCGCCCGGCGCTCGGGCTCCGGTGCGGCTCCTGCCCCTGACCTCGGCGCGGTGGAGGCACCTCACCCCGGGCGACCGGATCACGCTCTACGAGACCGCGGTGGCCGGCGGGACGGCGACGATCCTGGAGGTGCAGCCGCCGTCGGCGTAGAGGGAGCTCGCTCCACGGTGCTGATTCTATGCTGACTTGGACCCCTCAGAACCACGTTTCCGCAGGTGGGAGCGTTGTTGTGAACGTTCCGCTTCAACGTCTGATCCGTCCGGCGAAAGGCCGTCTGACCTGCGGCGGAGCGGGTTGGGCGGCCTTTGCGGTCCGCCCAGAGTCCGCAGCGTGCTGACTTCGGTCAGCGCGCGGGGGAGCGGCTACGCCGCTTCGTCGACCTGCGGCTGGGCGTCGGCGGCCTGGTCCGCGTACGCCTTGTCGACCGCGGCCCGGGTCCGACACTGCCGCTGAAGGAGCCTTGCTGGACGGGTCCCAGGAGTGGCTCGCTGCCAAGCGGGGATCCGGCTGGAACCTGGTGTCGTGGGCTCTGGCCGAGAACCGGGGCTCAGGAAGCGCCCGCCGTTCAGTACGAGGTAGCGCGGGAGGCCCGCGTACATCCTCGTCACGTAGCTCTCGACCACATGGCCGTAGCCGATCTCTTGGGGTGCTGGAACGGCATCGGTCATCTCCGGGCGCAGGTCGGTACGGTCGATCCAGGTGGGGACGACGAAGATGTTGTCGCCGGCGGGGGCTTCGGAGGCTTCCAGCAGCGACCAGGTGCGGGACTCCTCGACCAGGTGCTCCCAGGGCGCGGTCCAGTCGAGTTCCCAGTCCAGGCCGGTGTCGGAGACGCCATAGGTGCGGCCGGCGTCCACCCGCCAGAACTGGGAGTAGAGGATCACCTGGGCATGGTCGGCGAGGTCGTTGATGATCTCGGTGAAGTGGGTCGTGGGCCAGCCAGGGGCATCATCTGCGGTGGTGGCCCGCAGGCGCGCGGTGAGCGGGGGGACCACAGGGCTACGGGTGTCGAGTTCGGTCAGCGCCCAGCGGATGCCGACAGACTCGGTCCAGTCCGGTGGGGTCGCCCGTTCCAGGCAGGCGCGGTAGGCGCGGCGCAGGGGCTCGATGGCGCCGTCGATCTCCAGGCTCGCCAGGGCCATGGCCGCCCATTCGCGGACGGTCGGGTTGTCGCTGTCCAGCAGGCCGATGAGAGCGGGGCCGCAACGGGGATCGCCCACCTCCTCGAAGACCTCGTCGCTGTCTCGCGTGCTGGATGGACGTCACGGCTGCACGAACCAGGTCAGCGGGATGCCGCGGGAGCTGGGGAGTGATGCGGCGCGGATCGCGAGGACCATGTCGAGGGGCTGAGCGGCGGCACCCGGGTGGGCGGGAGGCTCTTCGGGTTCACAGGTGTGACGCCGCGGGCAGGGAACGTCGCCGACCTCGCGTCACGTCGGGCGCCGCCCCGCCCCAGGGCGTGTGGGGCGGGGCCGGCCGTTCGACAAGTAAGCGACGCAGTCTTTTATTTGGCACCCGGCTGCCCGAAGAACCGTTTGACCAGGTCAGAAGCCGTGAAACACGCCCCGGGAAACGCAGTCGGCACCTGGGCCAACCTCCTCTGCAGGCACGTGCGGAGAACATCCGGACATTAGTGTCCAGCACTATGGTCATTCCCGCAGCAGCGCCGCTGGCAGCGGCGCCGTCCTCCGGCACAGCTCCTCCCGCGATCAGCATCCGCAACCTGCGGATGCGCTATGGGTCACGCGACGTACTCCACGGAGTGGACCTCGACGTACAGCGCGGCGAGGTGCTCGCGCTGCTCGGCCCGAACGGGGCGGGGAAGAGCACCACGATTGAGATCCTCGAAGGGTTCCGTCGCCGTTCGAGCGGCGACGTCAGCGTGCTGGGGACCGATCCCGAGAACGCCGGAGACGCGTGGCGGGCCCGGGTGGGCATCGTCATGCAGTCCTGGCGCGACCATGCCCGCTGGCGGGTCCAGGATCTGGTCGAGCACTTCGCGCTGTACTACCCCGGCGCCCGCGAACCGCAGGAGCTGCTGGACACCGTCGGGCTGACCGAGCAGGCAGGCCAGGAGTGCCAGAAGCTGTCGGGCGGCCAGCGGCGGCGCCTGGACGTCGCGTTGGGCATCATCGGTAAGCCGGAACTGCTCTTCCTCGACGAACCGACCACCGGGTTCGACCCCGAGGCGCGGCGCGACTTCCACACACTGGTCGAACGGCTCAGCTCGGTGGAAGGCATGACCGTCCTGCTCACCACCCACGATCTCGCCGAGGCGGAACGACTGGCCGATCACATCGCGGTGCTGGTCGGGGGCCGACTCATCG
The DNA here is from genome assembly GCF_044390825.1 of Streptomyces sp. NPDC018833. Lineage (NCBI taxonomy): Bacteria > Bacillati > Actinomycetota > Actinomycetes > Kitasatosporales > Streptomycetaceae > Streptomyces > Streptomyces sp. NPDC018833. Next base: position 68,628 of record NZ_JBIRZM010000011.1, read on the forward strand.
CCTCGGGGTCCATCGACCAACTGGCCGCCCAGATACAGGCGGACGCAGAGGTCCGCTGGTCGGAGGCCGGAGAGCGGCACCACCAGCAGACCAACGACCCGTCCCGTCTGGTGTGGGAACTCCACACCCGGCTCGGCGGACCGATCCCCGACCTGGAGGTGCGCCGGCCCACGCTGGAGGACACCTATCTGGGCATGCTCCACCAGGAGGAAGCGTGATCAGCCGACAGGCCCTCGTCGTTGGGCTGCACCGGGGAAAGACCGAACTGCGGCAGACCGTGCGCACCCCGCGTGAGTATCTGGGGCATCTGGGCAACCCGGCCATGTTCCTCTTCACCGCGTCCTTGCAGACCGGGAACATCCCGGGCAGCTCGGTGGCGTCCTCCCAAATGGTGATCGCCGGAGGCGTGGCGTCGCTGCTCCTCCTGGTCGCGATGGTCTGGCTGCCGCAGCAGTTGGCCACGGAGCGCGAGGACGGCACGCTGCTGCGCTTGAGGGGCACACCCGGCGGAATGTTCGCCTACCTCGTGGGCAAGACCCTGATGGTCATCACGATCGCCGTCCTCAGCGCCGTGGTCCTCCTCGTCGGAGGCGCAGCCATCACCGATTCCGGGTTCCCGCAGAGTCTCGGCCAGTGGTGCACGCTCCTCTGGGTCATCACCCTGGGTCTGGTCGCCCTCGCCCTGATCGGCGCGGCAGTCGGCGCCGTTCTGCCCAATCCGCGCCAGGCGCTGGCCTGGGTCATGATCCCCATGATCGGACTGCTCTTCGTCTCGGGAATCTTCTTCCCGGTCACGAGCATGCCGCAGTGGCTGCAGGTCATCGGCCAGGTCTTCCCGCTCAAGTGGATCGCGCAGGGCGTTCGCTCGGCGTTGCTGCCGGACAGCGCGGTCGTCGCCGAAACCGGTCAGGCGTGGCAGCACTGGGAGACGTTCGGTGTTCTCGGCGGCTGGATCCTGCTCGGCCTGCTGCTCGCCCCCCGGCTCCTGCTCAACTCCTCACGCCGTGAGTCCGGGAGCCGGTTGACGGCGCGCCGCGAACTCGTCGGCCAACGCTCCTACTGAGGGATGAAAGACCATGGCCCCCCAGCACAGAACCAGCATCATGTACCCGATCCAGCCCACGAACACCGGGCAGATCCTTCCCGTCGCCCGACTGCTGCAACGCCGTGGTTCGGGAAGGCTGTGGCTCGGGCAGTCCCTGCGCCTGGACACGCACCAACTCTTCGCGACCCTGGCCGGCATGGGACTACGGATCCCCATGGGCAGCGGAGTGACCCTCGCGCCCCTGCGGCACCCCTATGACGCCGCCGTGCAGGCGCGCTCCGTCGCCGCGCTCACCGGTGCACCGTACGTGGCCGGTATCGGCCCGGCCGCCCCGGAGTTCCAGGAATCCCTGCTGCCGGCCCGCTACGCCAAGCCCCTCACCGCGATGCGGGAGTACATGACCTCCATGCGGGAGCTGCTCGACGGCAAATTGGCGCGCCACGACGGCGAGTACCACTCCATCGACGCGCAACTCATCTCCCTGGATGCCCCGCCGGTCGAACTCGGCCTCGGCGTGCTGCGCCCGCGGATGGCGCGGATGGCAGGCGCTGTGGCCGACGTGGCCGTCACCTGGATGACGCCCGCCGACTACGTCGCCGACACGCTGGTGCCGGCACTGGCCGAGGGTGCGGCGGAGTCGGGCCGCAAGGCACCACGTGTCGCGACCGTGGTCCATGTCGCCGTCGCCCGGCCCGGTCGTGACATCCGCCTGGCGGCCCGCCGGGGCGCGGGCGCTCATCTCAGCGCCGCCCACTACACCGACATGCTGCGCCGGGCGGGGGTGCAGGCGTACGCGGACGATCCGGACGCGGGGGCGGACGCCTTGGTGGACGCGGGCGTATTCGTGTCCGGGACGCCCGACGAGATCGCGGCCGAACTCCACCGCTACCGGCTCAACGGCGTGGACGAGGTCGTGCTGAATCCGGCCGGCGTGATCCATACGGAAGGGCTGGGCGCCACCATGACCGATCTCCAGGAGATTCTCGCGGCCGAAGACCGGCTCCATGGCTGAAGCGACACAAGTGCCCGCGGGATCGGCGCCGGCATTCGGTGCCCGCAGGGTGCTCTTCGTCGGAACCGGCGCCATCGGGGTGATGTTCATGCCGATGTGGGTCAACTGGCTGCGGACCGCGTATCCCGCTGTCGAGCTGCGGACGATGGTCACCCGGTCCGCAGAACGGTTCGTCACGCGGACCGCGCTGACGGCGTTCGCCGGCGACGAGGTACTGCGGGACGTGTGGCCGGACGAGCCCGAAGTGGGCGCTCGTCACGTCGAGCTCGCGCAGTGGCCGGACGCGGTCGTGGTTCACCCGGCAACGTTCCACTTCGTCAGCCGCCTGGCGCTCGGCGTCGCCGACACGCCCCTCATGCTCGCCCTGCAATGCACCCAGGCACCCATCGCCGTCGCTCCGGCGTTGCCGCCCTCCGGAGTGGAATCGTTCGCTTACCGGCAACACGTCGCGGCGCTCGAACAGCGCCCCAACGTGACCGTGGTGCCCCCGCAGCCCGGTTTCAGCGTGACAACCGGGCGTATGGACGCCGCCGTCGCCACCCCGCTGCCCGAGGTCGTACCCGCGCTCGAACGCCTCCGGGCGCGGCTGGCGGCCGGCGGCGCGGAGCACCGGGGCGCGCAGTGACGGGTACCTCCGCGCCTCCGGTGGAGGAATTCGCTACCGGCTTCCTGCGGACAGCCGTCCACGCGGACGACCGCGGTTATGCGTGGGTCCGTCGGTCGGGCGCCGACCGCCCGGCACCCCTGACCCCTCCCAGCGCTCCCGTCCGCTCCGCGATCCGCTCCCTGGAGCCGACGAACCCGTTCCTGGCGCTCCCGGAGGTGGTCGGGGACGCCCTGCTCTACCGGGTCCCTGGGCCGGTCGCAGTGGCGAAGCTCTGCGTGGGGAGCGATCCCCGCCTCACTCCGGCGCGCGTCGCTTCGGCCATGGCCAGTACGGGCCGTGGCCTGCGTCTGCTCCACACCGCGGATCCCTCCCTCGCAACGTCCGGGCCGCCGGGCCCGGCCCGGCTGGCGGCATGGATGCGTCACGGCAGAGGACCGCGGGCCGCGACGGCCTTCCACACTGTGGTCCGCCGACGGCTCGGCACTGCCCGGTGGAGCCACGTTGAGGGCTGGTGCGAGTCGCTGGCCTCCGATCTCGCGGACGGCGTCTTCCTGCACGGGGCGCCGAGTCTGGGATCGGTCATCGCGGGGAGCGGGCCGGGAAGCGGCTGCCTGCTCACCGGTGAGGACGTGGCACGCGGGCCAGCGGACTTCGATTTCGGCTGGCTGCTGGGAGAGTTCACGGAATGGCGGATGACGCTCCTGCGCGGGACACCGGGCCTGGTCATGGACCCGCGGGACTACCAGGCCGCTCTCGGCGGGCTGTGCCAGGCGTACGGTGCGCCGGCCGACCGGGTGGCGGCGGGGCGCGCGGCTGCGCTGCGGATCTTCACTCACGCGCACGACTTCGCCGCGTACATGGGATGGCATTCCGAACTGCTCGAGTACGCCTCGTCGATCGCGGAGCTGATCGATGAGGACGGCGCGCAGGCGCTGCCCGGCTCGCTTTCGGTCCTGTAGGCACCGCAAGGACACCGAAACCCCCTGGCGGCAGTCGCCGCCAGGGGGTTTCGGATATCCGGATCAGCCGGCCTCAGCCGGCCTCAGCCGGCCTCAGCCGGCCTCAGCCGGCCTCAGCCGGCCTCAGCCGGCCTCAGCCGGCCTCAGCCGGCCTCAGCCGCGCCGGGCTGAGGGCGTGTGCTTCATCTTCCAGCGCGTGTAGGTTCGCCGCGGGATTCCCAAGATCTCGCAGAACCTCGAGACATTGATCCTGGCGTCCTCTCTGATTGCCTCGAGTTCTGAAAAGGGACGGTGCGGTATTCGCCCGACTTTCTCCGTACTCTCAATTGGACATACGCCTCACCCAGTGCCGTCTTCAGTTCCGTGATTTCGGAAAGGAGATCACGCTCACGCTGGGCGATGCGTGAGGCCCCTCCTTCGAGGCTCGTGCGTCCGCCATCCAGGAATTGTCGCTTCCAATTCCCCACGGACTGTTCGGACACGCCGGCCCGGCGGGCGGATTCGGCGATCGTGTGTTCCCCCGACAGAACCCCCAGGACGATCTTTAGTTTTTCGGCAGCTGGCATTACCGGAGGGCGTGACATCGCCTCTCGTCTCCATTTCAACACCCGCAGGGGCCCGCCGATCGACAGGCAACCCTGGCGTCAGATTTGCGGAGTGCCGCGTGGAGCGGAGGTCATCCCGCTCCACCGGCGTATCCCCTCGTGAACCGCGACGACTGCGAGACCAGGTCCAGGCATTTCGCCTGAAGGCGCAGCTCAAACAGTCGTGAATCCGTTCACAAGCAGCGGTCGAATCTCTTCTGATAATTTCACAGTTTCCCCGTTGGAAAGATTCGGTCGATCTTTCAAGTGAAGCCCGTCGGTCGCGCACGGAACGCGTAACGACACCAAGATCATATAACTGGCACATTATGCGGGGCAACAAACTTGGGCCTTATTTGAGGTTGCCCAATACGGACTTTCCGAACCATCCACCCTCGGGACGGCGTTGCCCGGAATCAGCTCGATGAGGCGCTCACTGTGCCGCCGCCTCCGCCCGCCGCACTCAACAGGGAGGCAAGCTTGTCCTCATCGCCGACGATGACCCCGCTGAACGCATCGGGATCGAAGAACTCCCGTGCTGCCTCGGCGACTTGGCCCCGAGTGACGGTGCGCAGGAGCTCCGGGAACGTGGTCACCCGCTCCGGTTCATGCCCCAGGGAAACGGCCGTCATCACACTGGTGGCAAACCCTGCCTGGGAGGACAGAGCGAGCATCGCCATACCGATGGTGTACTCCCGGGCCGCGTCGATCTCCGCCGCGGACGGCGGGTCACCGACCATACGCCCCAGTTCGGCGCGGATCTCACGGTAGGCCTGCGCAGTCGCCTCCGTAGCGGTGTCCGCCTCGATACCGACAACCAGCCGGTCCAGGTGGTCTTGGAAACCCGCATCCGCACGATAGGCCAGCCCCTTGACTTCACGGAGGTTCGCGACCAGACGTGAGGAGAAGTAGCCACCGAATACCAGACTGGCCAGACTCAGAGCGGGAAAACGGTCGTCGGTGCGTGCCACCACAGGGCGGACGAGTCTGATCTGCGACTGGACCGCGTCCGCCCGGGGCACGAGTGCGACCCGCCCGCCGGGCGCCGGCGGGAGCGTCGCCGGCGCCGTGATCGTCCCGGCACCGCCCCAGTCTTCGGTTGCAGCGGTCACCAGGTCCACAGCCCGCTCCGGATCGAGGTCCCCCACCAGTACCAGCGCGGTCCCTCGTGGACGTACGAGGGCGCTGTGCAACACCCGTACCGACTCGGCCGTGACGGCTTCCACCGGCGCAGCGAAGGGAACCTCCTGCAGACCGGGCATCTCTCCGTAGCAAAGCGCCAGCAGAGCCTCTTGCGCAATCACCTGCGGCTGCGCCCGGATCACGGAGATCTGACGCACCATCCGGAGACGTACCTGGCGGATCTCCTCCTCGTCGGGGGAGCCGTGGGTCAGCGCGTCGGCCAGGGTGCCGAGCAGCGTGCCCAGCGCGTGCCCGGGCGCCGATCCGGAGATGTGAAGCCACCGGGACGAGCGACTGGCGGCCAGGGTGACACCGTGCCGGCCCATTGCCGCGTCCGTGCGCTCCCGGGAGGGAGGCCCCTCACGGAACAAGGTGGTGGCCAGCACCTCGGCCGTGGCCGCGTGCTCGAACGTGGCACCGGCGAAGGGCACCGACATCCGCATCTCGACCATCGGGATCGACGGATGCCGGGTGGCGATCACCCGCAGCCCGTTGGGCAGGACCGTGTCGACCATCGCCGGCGAGGTGTAGCGCCTGCGGACATCGAGGGCCGGCAGCGCGCGGGGGCCGGCAGCGGTGCGGCCGATCTCCTCGGCGCTGCGATGGGTACGGGCAGGCTCCCCCGAGGAAGCGCGGACCAAAGGCGTATCGATCATGGATCAGCTTTCTGACAGGCTCGGGCGGGATATCAGCTACGGAGCGGGGCGGAGACTGAGCACGGCGCGTGCGTCCGGCCGCAGCGACTTGGCGGCCAGCGCGAGGTCTTCCGCCGTGACAGCGGCGAGCCGGCCGGGCAGTTCGTCCACCAGCTCGGCTCTGCCGAAGAGCACCTCCTGCGCACCGAGGACGCGCGTCCGCGCCAGCAACATGTCGGCCTTGCGATGCATGCTCACGCTGCTCAACGCCGTGGCCCGCATCAGCTCCGCCTCGGCGGGGCCCTTCGCCGCCAAGTCCTCGAGCTCGCGGTCCAGCACGTCCAGCAACAGGTCGGTCGACGTCTCCTGCGGATGCGTCGCGACGCACAGGAACGTCTCGGGATCGCGGGCCTCCAGAGCACCGAAGAGACCGCAGCCGGTGCTCACATCCGTGACCAGCGGGGAGGCGCCATGGATCAGCCGGCGCTTGAGCCTGGACGACTCGCCCGAACCCGTGAGGACGACGCAGAGCACCATGTGGGCCAGATAGGCGTCGAGGTCGGAGAGCGGGTCCGGCATGCGGTAGCCGACCGCTGTGGCCGGCATCGGCGCATGGGGGTCGAGGTGCTCCCCCCTGAGCTCCTGATCGGGTGCCGGCTCGCTCAGGTCCACGGCCGGGGGCAGTCGCCGCGACGGCACATCCTGGAAGTGCCGGTGGACCAACTCGGCGGTCCGCGCAGGTTCGATGTCGCCGGCGATCGTCAGGACGGCGTTGCCCGGCGCGTAGTGGGCATCGAAGAACGCGGCACACTCGTCGACCGTGGCCCGCCCGAGATCGGTGAAATCCCCATAGCCGTTGTGCGCATTGGGATAGGTTCGGAACAGCAGGCCCGGCAGCACTGTCCAGGGGAAGCCACCATAGGGCTTGTTCAGAACATTGAGCCGGATCTCCTCCTTGACCACGTTCACCTGGGTCCGCAGGTTTTCCTCCGTCAGTCTCGGCGCGCGCATCCGATCGGCCTCGAGGAAAAGAATTCGCTCCAGAGCGGCTGACGGAACCACTTGGTAGAAATCCGTGTAGTCCTGATGCGTCGATCCGTTGGCGGTACCGCCTGCCGCTTGCACATGTCCGAAGTGCTCCATCCGGTCAACGCTCTCGCTGCCCTGGAACATCACATGCTCGAAGAGGTGGGCGAAGCCGGTGCGACCCTCGGGTTCGGACCGAAAACCTACGTCGTAGTGAACACTGACGCCGACAGCCGGAACGCCTGATATCGGATAGAGAACTACCCGCAGACCGTTGGGCAGCGTGAAGCGTTGCAGGATCGGAGTGGACATGCCGGGTACCTTATGGGATCCGGACACCGGCAAAAAGGTCACAGAAAACCCGTAACTTTGGGTCCGCAGAGCCGTGCCGCACCGGTACCGACGGCCATCTCCCCCCTTAGGCAGCCTCCCCCAAAACAACAACGGACGATAGATGAGCCATCTGTTGTCGGCCCACCCGGCCGTCCCTACGCTTTGTGATCGTGATTACAGATCAAGAATCGAAGCCCTCGCTGACCCGCGCCCGCTTCGATCCGGTCCAACTGGAGAAGGCCCCCGAGGTCGAGATGTTCCTCGAACGGCTCGGTCTGGGCCGCTTCGACCCGGACACCGTCGTCGCCCATATCGGCCGCAATGACAACTGGGCCGGTACGACCAGCACCGGCGCCAGGGTGTTCGTCAAGCGGGTCGGCGGCGAACCCGCCGACGTATTGCGGCGGTTCCACCGCATCATGGCCTTTGAGCAGATCGCGTCACGCTTCAGCGGAACAGAACTCCGGGCTCCCGAACTGCTCGGGTCGGACGAGGAACAGCGTCTGGTCGCCTTCACGCGGCTCGAAGACGCCCGATCCGGGTCGGAACTGTCCGCCGACGACGACTTCGACGACGACATGTGCCGCAGGGCCGGCCGCATCCTCGGAGTCCTGCACTCGCTGTCGCTCGAGACCGGAACCCTGGACAGCACCCCCCACCCGACACCGCCGATGGACGACTTCGATGCGCTGTCGATGCCGGTCTACATCCACTCCGCCTTCGCCGAAGTCGAGTCCTGGGCACTCCTCCAGCCGGACACCGAACTGATCGCGTCCCTGCACGAGTTGCGCCGCCGGGAAGCGGACGCGCCCATGGTGCCCGCCCATTGCGACGTCCGACTCGACCAGTACCTACTCGCCGGTGATGACCTCTATCTGACCGACTGGGAGGAATTCCGCTTCGGCGACGCCGCCCGAGACGTCGGCGGATTCGTCGGCGAGTGGCTGTACCGGGCGATCCAGGGCATCCCCAAGTCCATCAGTGAGGACCCCGGGTACAGCTTCGGCCGCGAGGCGTCCCACGAGGACATCCTCGCCCACGGGGCCCGCGAAATAGACCGTCTGCGCCCCCGGATCGAAGCGTTCCGGGGTGGGTACCGCGAAACGCGCGCCACGACCGAGGAAGGCTTCATGACCCGGGTCGCGGCCTTCGCCGGCTGGCACATGATCGACCGCATGCTCGCCGGTGCCAAATTCGGAACCCGGCTGACGGCCGGCGACCGCGCGGCCGCCGGCATCGGACGCACGGTGCTGCTGGCACCGCAGAACTTCACCTCCGTACTCGGTCTGGAAGGCACCTCATGACGAGCGCCATTGGGCTCATCGCTCCCGAGATCTCCGAGGAGCTCGGACAGATCGAGGTCGCCGAGGGGGGCTTGACCGCCGTCGTCGGAGACGAGGAACTGGACGCCAAGACCCCAGGCGACCTCGCCAAGAAGCTCGGCGGACTCTTCTACCAGAATCTGCATGCCGGCATGGCGGAGCAGGGCGACACCACCCGGCAACGAAGCCTGCGCGACGACGACTTCGACCAGCGGCTCTTCGCCGCTATGCCCCACCGGACCACGCTCGTCCAGGCGACCGTGCTCAGCGATGTCCCCGGGGCGGACAGCGTGATAGTCCGGCTCGACGGCCTGCGGGTCCGCATCCCCCGCGATCGCATCGCCGACCGGCTGCCGGACGCGGACTCCGATCTCGTCACCCTTCACATCCCGGCGCCGCGACCCGCCCTTTCGACCGGGTTCTTCCTGACCGACGGCTCCCGCGGACGTGTCACGGGATCCCAGATGCTGCGCCTCTACATACACCTGACCGACGCGGAGTCGGCCCCGGATGCCTGGAGGACGGTGCTGTCGCGGATGGAGGAGCTGGAGCTCCGCTACCGGGCCAAGGTCACCTCGTCCCTGAAACACTTCCCGCGCCGCGACGCCCTGGTGGTCTATCTCGGCCCGGATGCCTGGCATGCGGCAGGCGAGATCGCGGCCTCCGTCCAAGGACTGCCCGGTCTGGGCTCCGCCACCTCCCCGTTCGTCCGCCGGGTGGCCGATGGGGTGGGTGCGGCCTGGGAGCCCGACGACCCGCGGCCCGGCAAGGGCAAGCTGAGCTTCGGCGAACATCGCTGCCAAGTTCTCGCCGAGGCCCTGGTCGGACACGCGGTCCGGGCCGACGGCGTCGCACGCGAGGCCGTCGTCGCCGAGGCGTTCCTCAACGCCGGGACGGACCCGCTGATGCCGGCCCGGAATCTGGACTCTCCGGTGCTGCCGGGAATCGGCCTGGTATGACCACCAGGCCGTGAGCGGATGGAAGACAGCACGTACGACCCGCCGCCCCAGGCACTCTCCGTCGAAGACAAGGTCGGCATCGTCCTGAGCGTCATCTCGGGCCGGGAATCGGTTGCCGAGGCAGCCGGACGGCGCACGGTCTCTGAGCAGGCCATCGAGGAATGGCGTGAGGCGTTCATCGAAGGCGGACTGCTGGGACTTCAGGGGGCCGACGCACACCGCCCGCCTCTGGGGGAGAGCCGGCTCGTCGCAGAGATGACAGAGCTCAAGACCGCTCTCGGAGAGGTGTGCCTTGAACTGAACGTATGGCAGGCGTTGAGGAAACACCGACGCCGGACACCCGATAAGAAATGATCGACCCCTCAAGGCGCTCACAGCCGTGCAGCCCTCACCTTTCCTGGTGGGGGCTGCATGCATTCCTGCTTCCTGTATTACTGCGCAGCGAGTCCCCGTCATGCCGAGAGTTGTACCGGGGCATATCTTTGACAGGTCCGTTCAGTGAGCCACTTGTTGTGGCCAGGGGAGACAACGCGCAGGTCGTGAAGGCGGGCGAGCCAATCAACGATAATTTTTCCGTGGCGTTCCGGGCAGTCCATGCGATCGAATAGAGACAGGGCAGGAAGAACCCGCCCTGAAACTCGATCAGTGAAGGATCGCCGTGAACACCGCAGACCAGCTCCTCGCCGGCTACACCGCCTACACCACCGCCGAGGACTTCGGCGCCAGCGCGGACAACCAGTCCCCGGCGGCGACGCCCACCATCACCACGGTTTCCTCCCCCGAGTGCATCTACTTCTCCCTCGGTGCCTCCGCGGGCAGCATCGCCAGCACCAAGGCCTGGGGCTGCTGATCAGCGACAGCTGATTGTCCCGGTGGGTGCCCGCCTGAAGAAGGCGGACATTCGGGCAGAAGTATTTCGCACTTTCCCATAGCGTTCAGTAAAGGATTCTCATGAACACCGCAGACCAGCTCCTCGCCGGCTACACCGCCTACACCAACGCCGAGGAGTTCGGCGCCGGCGTGTCGGCCGACGCCCCGGCCATCACGCCGACCGTCCTGAGCTTCATCGGTGGCTCCAGCGGCGGCTGCGGCGCGGCTGTCAGCGCCATCAGCGGCGCCGGCGTCTCGGCCACGGCGAACTGGGGCTGCTGAACCAGCTCCCGCCCGCAGATTCACACCCACCGCTGGGTGCCTGACTCCCCCCAGGCACCCAGCGGTGTTTTCTGCCTGTCCGGACAGGGGCCCTAACTCTCCTCATCCTCGGCGCGGCCAGGGGCCGGCCCACGTGCGCCCGCCCTCCGAGAGGCTTCCGCGAGGGCTTCGAGCGCGGTGAGGTGCGCGGCGAGCGCCTGCCTGCCGTTCAGGGTGAGCGCCACCCAAGTCCGGGGGCGCTTACCGAGATACCCCTTCCGCACACTCACGTAGCCGGCTTTCTCCAGCGCCGCGACCGTCTTGCTCATCACGGAGTCCGTGACCCCGCAGTAGTCCCGCACCGCGCCGAACTCGGCCTCCGCGCAACCGGAGAGGAACGCCGCCACGGTGAGCCGGGTCGGATGATGGATCTCCTTGTCCAGGCCGGGAACGTCCGCACGGTTCACGACGACTCCAGAGCACGGGCACGCCGACGGGCGGCCCCGACCCAAGACCCGGCCCCGGCGACCACGCCGAACCCTACGAACCAGCCGGCCGTTCCGTAGGGGATCGCCAGCAGGAGGCCCGCGACGAATGGCACGAGGGGCGAGCCCCAGGAACGCCATGACGCCCCCGGCTCGCGCCGGTCGAACCAGGGAGCAATCCCGGAGCTGCGCATCATGATCCAGGTCACCGCGAGGAAGCCGACGGAGCAGAGCATGGCTGTCGCGAGGAACCAGCCCTGCCACTGGGGCCACATGCGGGCCGCGCCGAAGCCGGTGAATCCCGCGGCGAGCAACAGCCCGTGCGTGGCGGGATACCAGCCAGGCACCACTTGGGGGCGCCGAGCCGCGGTCTGCGCCGCACGCGCGCCGCGCAGTGCCGCCGCGGCGGACTCTGCGCTCGGCTGCATCGCTCCTGAGGTGTTCATCGGTTCTCCGGCTTCTGGTGTCGACGAGGGGCGCTTACGCATTCCACCCTGGCATGAACTTTCCAACATGGCAAGTACTTTCCATCAGCAGGCCACGGGCATGCGGGAGCCCCTCCGGACGGGATCCCGGAGGGGCTCTCGCAGCGGTGGCCGCAAGCGGCCGGTCACCTCTCCTGAGCCGACTTCACCTCCCGCGCCAGCTCGGTGGCGGCCGTCAGGCTCAGGCCCGGGAGCTCCAGCCGCAAGGCCCGTATGGCCGACACCTCATGGCTCACGGGGTCGATGCCTTCACGCTCAAGGATTCCCCGGGCCCAACGCAGCCGCGGCTCGCCGGCCCGCTCCGCCAGGTCGTCCAGGATCCGCGCCGCGCGCCGCAGTCCGGGGAGCTCGTCAGCGGGGGCATCCGACAAGGCCTGGTGCACCGCATCACGAGCGTCGCCGAGGTCGCTGAGCGCAATCAGATGCGCTTCCTTCTTGCTGAACATGCCCGTTCCTTCTCTCTCTCGCCGACTTTCTGAACCAACCACTGCACCCAACAGACCCGGGAAATCCGGGTGGTTGACGTCCGGTCACGCTACAGGCAGCCATCGGCCTCGGTGACCACCGCCCGAAAGGGGCCGCGCCGCAACGCCAACTTTGAGGTGTCCGGGACTGGGCCAATTCACAGGAACGGGGGCACCTCCCTCGGTGCAGCGCCGAAGGATCAAGAATTGTCGTTACTTTGTTCGCGCGAGCGTGTGGTGGACTGGCTCGTACCCAGGCGCCCGATGCCTGACAGGGGCCATCACCATCGCCGCCGCCATCGCGATACGGATGAACTCGTGAATCCCGGAAATTCTCACACGAGGTGGAACAGCGAATGCCAGTCGCCCGTAACAAATCTGCCCCGGGACTGCGGTTGGGCGCATATCTCGCCGGTGGAGACCGCCTGCAGCTGGGATTCGCGGCCCTGTTGGCACTGATATCGACGGCCGCGACATTGGCAGTACCACTGATGGTCAGAGACCTCGTGGAAGCACTTTCGGGAACCCGGGGACTGCTGGTGCCGGTCGCCTTGATGACCACAGTCGCCATCGCCGGAGCACTGTCGGCGACCACGTCCGGTTATCTGCTCTCCCGTATCGGCGAACAGATGATCCTGAGGCTGCGTTCGCGCGTCATGGACCACACCATGCGGCTTCCCTTGCGCGAGGTCCGAACCCAAGGTCCGGGCAACCTCGTCGCACGTGTCACCTCCGACGCGATGATGCTGCGCTCGGTGATCGATGTCGGGGCGATCCAGCTTCCGCTGTCGATCATTACCGTCCTGGCCACCCTGGTCGTCATGAGCGTGCTCGACTGGGTCCTCGTCCTGATCACCGTAGGGTCCTTCGCCCTGGCCGGTGCTGTCATCGGCCTGGTGATCGTCCGCGTACGACGCAGCATCGTCGCCCAGCAGACAGCCCTCGGCGAACTGGCTCAGCGCTTCACCGCCACACTCGCCGCGCTGCCTACCATCAAGGCGTACCGAGCCGAGGAACACGCGACCGCCTCCCTGGCCCAGGACGCCACCGGGCTGACGGAATCGACGCTCTTCAGCGCCCGGCTGCAATCACTCATCGGCCCCGTGATGGGCCTCGGACAGCAGATCGCCCTCGTCAGCATCATTCTCGGTGGCGGCGCCAGGATGGCCTCCGGCAATCTGTCCATGCCGGACTTCACGGCCTTCCTTCTCTACCTGCTCCAACTCGTCGCTCCAGTCGCGATCGTGGCCTCCAGCATCAGCCAATTGCAGGCGGGGCTCGCCGCCCGCACGCGCTTCGACGAGCTGCTGTCGCTTCCCCAGGAAGCCGGCGACACGGCCACCACCGCCCCCGTGCCGGCCGAGGGTGCACCCGCTGTCGAATTCAGCGACATCGCCTTCGGTTACGACGACGAGCCGGTCCTGGGGAACCTGACCCTCTCGGCCCCCCGCCGCGGGCTCACCGCGCTCGTCGGGCACTCGGGAGCGGGGAAGTCCACGGTGCTGACGCTCATCGAACGATTCGTGCATCCGGACAAGGGCACGATCCGCGTCCTGGGGCATGACGTGCAGGACTGGCCGCTGAACGACCTCCGTCGGCGTGTGGCCTACGTCGACCAGAGTTTCACCCTGCTCGAAGGGACGGTGCGCGACAACCTCCTGCTGGGTTGCGACGCAGCACCTGGCGACGACGTACTCCTCAACGCCCTCCACTCCGTGGCGCTGCGCGACGAGGTGCTGCGGCTCCCCGACGGGCTCGACACGCTCCTCGGACGTGCGACGGACCTCTCGGGCGGACAACGCCAGCGCCTCGCCCTGGCGCGCGTACTGCTCACCGACGCCGACGTGGTCCTGCTGGACGAACCCACCTCGCAACTGGACAGCATCAACGAACAGCGTCTGCGCGACCTGGTCACGCGGCTTGCGCAGGACCGCTCCGTGATCGTCGTGGCCCACCGTCTGTCCACCGTGCAGCATGCCGATCACGTGCTGATCATGGAGTCCGGTCACGCCCTGGATGCCGGAACGCACCAGGAACTGCTCGCCCGCTGCCCGCAGTACCAGGACCTCGTCCGCAATCAGCAGTGGTCGGCGGATGAAGCCGGCTCCCCGCAGGCCGTGCCTGCCTAGCTCTCATGGTGTTCGTCAATTCCGCGACCGGACCAACGTTGCGGTGCCTTGGTACGCCCAATGGAGAGGGCAGCACAATCCCGCACGAGGGTGAGGTGGCTTGGGTGAAGGCCGCCGGGGCCCTGGGCCCAACATGACCAACAACCCGCCCGGCGAGGGGAGTCCCTTGGCCCAGCAGACCGACGACAGCCCCCGAGCCTCAAGCCGGCGCTCGGCTCGACGCCCCTGGTGGTCGCAGCCGTCATCGTCCATGACAAGGCCACCAACCGCGTCATCCTCCAGCGCCGCGAGAACGCCAGGTTCGCCCAGGGGCTCCAGGACCAATGCCGGTGACTTGGACAGCTGTACCTCGTTGTCTTCGGTGTGGCGAGGGTGGGGCAGGCCAGGGTGCCCGCGGGTGAGCGGTTGTCGGACGGATCGCGATCGGTGACTGCTCCGCCCCACAGGACAGCCTCGCTCCCCGCACGCGCTGTGGCCCCTGACCCCAACCGGCGAATTCCAGGGGCAGGGGCCACAGACCGCTTCGCCCCTACCGCGCCATCCCTGTCTTCAGGCCCGCCCCGCACAGCGGGACCACCGCCGTGCGGTGGGTCCACGAACCGGTGGCCGCCCAGCACGCCACGCCCGTCGATTCGACGAACAGACCCTGTGCCGCCAGGTCCTGCTGGGCCGTGCGGATCTCGTCCTCCGTCACCGTCAGGAACTCGCCGCCCGACTCCCGGACCGCGCGCAGGATCTGCCGGGCGCGCGGCGGGTTGGGGATCGCGATGCCCTCGGCGAGGGTCGGTCCCGGGCCAGCGGGGGCCGCGAGGTCGTCCGCGCCCGCGCGGAAGGCCGCGGCCAGCGGGGAGACCGCCTCCGCCTGGACGGCGACCAGCGCGGGGCGGGCATCGATCAGGCCGTGCGCGAGCAGTTCGTCGAGCGCGAGTGCGGCGCCGAGCAGGAGGGTGCCGTTCCCGACCGGTACGACGATGGCCTCCGGGAGCCGACCGCCGAGGTCCTCCCAGAGCTCGTAGACGTAGGTCTTGGTGCCGTGCAGGAAGTAGGGGTTGTAGACGTGGCTCGCGTAGAAGACGCCGGGTTCGTCGGCCGCGGCCCGCGCGGCGGACGCCGTCGCCTCGCGGTCGCCGGGGACCACCTCCAGGCGGGCGCCGTGCGCCCGGATCTGCTCGGTCTTCTTCGCTGACGTGCCCTCGGGGACGTACACCGTGCACGCAAGGCCCGCCCGCGCGCAGTACGCGGCGACGGCCGTGCCCGCGTTCCCGCTGCTGTCCGCGATCACGCGGCGCGGTCCGAGCCGGCGGGCCAGCTCCGCCAGCATGACCGCGCCCCGGTCCTTGAACGACAGCGTCGGCATGACGAAGTCGAGCTTCGCCGACACGTTCGCCGTGAGGGGAACGAGCGGGGTGCGCCCCTCGCCGAGGGTGGTCGCCGGCCCGGACAGCGGCAGTGCCTCTTCGTAACGCCACAGTGAATTGGCGCGGCCCGCCGGCAGTACGCGGGGAACGGCCGAGCCGAGGAAGTCCAGGTCCAGAGGGCCGCGGCAGTCACGGCAGCACCAGGTGGCAGAATCGACCGGCCAGTAACTCGTGCAATCGGGGCAGCGATAGGACGTCATAGCCGCCAGCATGTCAGCCGCGTGGCAGCCGTGCGGCGCCCGTATGACGCCCACGTTTCGCCGCTGCCCGGCCTCTTGTGCGATTCCTATGGATCCGCCAATCTTTCGCTCGGCAGACGCGCAAGGGGGGCAGCCGCGTTGATATCGAATCGTTGGCATGCCCCTGCCGTTCGTCTGTCATGACCCCCACAGCAGCGCACCACCTATGAGGAGGACCCCTCACATGTCTGTGATGCGTGACTCGCGGCGAAGACTCGCCGCGGCCAGCGCCATAGCCGTCGCCGCACTCTCACTCGGCACGGTCTCCGCCCTTCCCGCCATCGCGGCCGAGCCGGCCCCGGAAGGCGTCATCGAGAACGCCGGTGCCCCCGGCGCCATCAAGGGCAGCTACATCGTCACACTCGACGAGTCCGAGGCAGACGCGGGCTCGAAGGCGGGCAAGGCTCTCGCGGCCGAATACGGCGCGAAGATCAAGCGGACGTACGACGCCGCGCTCAACGGCTACGCCGTGCAGCTCACCGAGGCGCAGGCCAAGAAGTTCGCGGCGGACCCGGCCGTGGACTCCGTCGTGCAGAACCGCGTTTTCAAGATCTCCGGTACGCAGCCGAGCCCGCCGTCCTGGGGCCTCGACCGGGTGGACCAGAGGGCGCTGCCGCTCAACCAGAGCTACACATACCCCGACACCGCCGGCCAGGGTGTGACGGCGTACGTCATCGACACCGGCGTACGCGTCTCCCACAGCGACTTCGGTGGCCGCGCCTCCTACGGCTACGACGCCATCGACAACGACAACACGGCGCAGGACGGCCACGGTCACGGCACGCACGTCGCCGGCACCGTCGCCGGGTCCGCCCACGGTGTCGCCAAGAAGGCCAAGATCGTCGGCGTCCGCGTGCTCGACAACTCCGGTTCGGGCACGACCGAGCAGGTCGTCGCCGGCATCGACTGGGTGACGCAGAACGCCGTCAAGCCGGCCGTCGCCAACATGAGCCTCGGCGGCGGCGTCGACACCGCCCTCGACACCGCCGTGCGCAACTCCATCGCCTCCGGCATCACCTATGCGGTCGCGGCGGGCAACGACGGATCCAACGCCTCCAACTACTCGCCCGCGCGCGTCTCCGAGGCCATCACCGTCGGTTCCACCACCAGCTCCGACGCCCGTTCCAGCTTCTCCAACTACGGCAGCGTGCTGGACGTCTTCGCCCCTGGCTCGTCGATCAAGTCGACGTGGAACACCAGTGACACGGCGACGAACACCATCTCCGGCACCTCGATGGCGACCCCGCACGTCGCGGGGGCGGCCGCGCTGTACCTGGCCGACAACAGGACCGCGACGCCGGCCCAGGTGTCCTCGGCCCTGACCGCCGCCGCCACCTCCGGCGTGGTGGGCAACCCGGGCACCGGCTCGCCCAACCGCCTGCTGTACGTGGGCGGCGGCAGCACCACCCCGCCCGGAGCGAAGTTCGAGAACACCGGCGACTACGCGATCAACGACTTCGCCACCACCGAGTCGCCGATCACCGTCAGCGGTGTCACGGGCAACGCGCCGTCCAACCTGGCTGTCTCGGTCGACATCAAGCACACCTACATCGGTGACCTGAAGGTCGACCTCGTCGCCCCCGACGGCTCGGTCTACAACCTGAAGGCCTACGGGTCCGGCGGCAGCGCGGACAACGTGATCACCACCTACACGGTGAACGCGTCGTCCGAGGTCGCGAACGGCACCTGGAAGCTACGGGTGAACGACAACGCCCGCTACGACACGGGCCGGATCGACGCCTGGTCGCTGCAGTTCTGAGTCGGCCCTGATCACCTGACCCTCGTCCGGAAACGGACGGACGGAAGGGGCGGCCGCTCGCGGCCGCCCCTTCTTCGCGTCCGTACGTCCCCGTTGTTCGCCGCTCGCCGTCCGGCGGGGGGTTCGGCGATCACACGGTGACCTGCGCCTACCCAGCGACCGAGGGGAAGCTCACCAGCACACTGCGAGGCCGCGGGTCCGCGGACGGCGCCGACGCCCAACGGGTCGGGGTCCGGGCCCTGACGTACCGGCAGTAAACCGCCCTCCACCGGCAAATCATCACTTCGGGTGAAACTTTGGCCCACACTTGCGGTCAACGACCCACGGTTGTCAGGCTGTTGCAGACTGTCAATCTGTTGGGAGTGGCCAGTGACATTCGGTGAGCAGCCCGCCTACTTGCGCGTTGCGAGCGATCTACGGGAAAAGATCGTGAACGGCTCGCTGCCGCCGCACACCCGACTGCCCTCGCAGGCACGCATCCGCGAGGAGTACGGCGTCTCGGACACCGTCGCTCTCGAAGCCCGCAAGGTGCTGATGGCTGAGGGGCTCGTCGAGGGCCGGTCCGGATCGGGGACGTATGTGCGCGAGAGGCCCGTTCCCCGGCGGGTGGCACGCTCCGGCTTCCGGCCGCCGTCCGGTGCGAGCCCGTTCCGCCAGGAGCAGGCGGAGGACGGGGCCCGGGGCACCTGGGAGTCCAGCAGTGAGCAGGAGGGCGCGAGCCCGGAGATCGCCGCCCGCCTCGGTATCCAGCTCGGCGACCGCGTGATGCGCACCCGCTATCTCTACCGGGACGCGGGCGAGGCCATGATGCTCTCCACCTCCTGGGAGCCCCTGGAGGTCACGGGCCGTACCCCGGTGATGCTCCCCGAGGAAGGCCCGCTCGGCGGTTGCGGGGTCGTCGAGCGCATGGCCGCCATCGACGTCGTCGTGGACAACGTGGTGGAGGAGGTCGGCGCGCGGCCCGGCCTCGCGGAGGAGCTGCTGGCGCTCGGCGGCGTGCCCGGCCATGTGGTGATGGTGATCGAGCGGACGTACTACGCGTCGGGGCGCGCGGTCGAGACGGCGGACGTGGTCGTCCCGGCGGACCGCTACCGCGTCGCGTACCACCTCCCCGTGAAGTGAGGGTGTAGGCCCCGGTGCGGTGACGGCGTGTCAACCGCGGCCGTGGGCCCGTAACGCCCGCCGCACACGACCGCACGGTCTGCGAGGCGGCCTACGAGCTCCCCGACATCGCCGACCGCCCCGTCCGCGCCGGACCCATCTGCTCGCCGTGCTGCTTCCTCGACGCCGGATGCGGCGACGCACCTGCCGCAAGGAACCGGCGCGGGGTCGGTGCTTATTCCGGTGCCAACGCTGCGGGCCGACTGAGGGCGCCCCGGCTCCGCTCGGCTGCTGTTCGGTACGGCAGGGATGGGGGCGCGGGGGCACCCGCACATTTCAGGCGACATGGGGGGCGTATCCAGCCGGATACGCCCCCATCCGGTTCCTCTTCGTGAAAACCCATATCCGCTCAGTGAAGGTCAGGCGTACGCTCAGGCATATGCTGAGTGGGGTTTCAGGTACCAACTTACGAGTGTGCGGGGCGAGTCGGGGAGGTTCGCGATGAATGACGTCGGCGCCGCGCTCCCCTGGCAGGTCATCCGGCAGGACGACAACGGCAACCGCTATCGCGTCGGCCGCTATGCCACCCGTGACGAGGCCCAGCAGATCGCAGACAGTCTCGACGGCCGAGGTCACAAGCAGCTCTACTGGGTGGAGCGCATCGGGCAGACGGGCCCCTGACGTCACGCTCGGCGGCAAGCGTCACGGCGCCGCCCGGGCGCGCGGGGCGATCGCCCGGATCGGGCGGACCGGCGGGCGCAGTACGCTCCGGCGCATGAAGGATCGCGTGGTGGTGGCCGGGGCCGTGTACGACCAGGGGCGGCTGCTCGCCGCCCGCCGCAGCGCCCCCGAGGAGCTGGCCGGCCGCTGGGAGCTGCCCGGCGGCAAGCTGGAGCCGGGGGAGAGTCCCGAGCAGGCGCTGGTGCGCGAGCTCCGTGAGGAGCTGGGCGTGGAGACCGAGCCGATGGAGCGCATCCCGGGCGAGTGGCCGCTGAAGCCCGGCTATGTGCTCCAGGTGTGGACGGTACGGCTGGTCTCGGGCCGCCCGCGGGCCCTGCAGGATCATGACGAGCTGCGCTGGCTGGCACCCCACGAGAGCGGCGACGTCGATTGGCTCGACGAGGACCGGCCCGCGGTGGCGGAGGCCGCCCGCCTGCTGTCGGCGCGGTCGGGTGGTGGTGTGGTGCGGGGCTGAGGTGTCGGCCCGGCCCCCTGGTGTCCGGCCGCCGGGTCGGGGCGCGTGCTGTCGGCGCGGTCGGGTGGTGGTGTGGTGCGGGGCTGAGGTGTCGGCCCGGCACCCGATGTTCGGCGGCCGGTTCCGGGGCGGGGGCTGCACGCCACCGCCGGAGTGGCGACAGGCGTGCGGCTCGACCGGGCCCGTACGCGGGAGTTGAGCGACGCGCCCTCGCGCCGACGCCCTTCCGCAGGCCGGGCGCCGCGCGGCTCGGGGCCGCGCGGCGCGGGTCGCGCCACATGCGCCCGGACCGCCGTGCCCTCGTCCCGCTCGTGCCGTGGTACTCGGCCCTCAATATCGGGTATGTGCTGATTAAACCCATCAAAAGGGTTATTTCTCCCGTGCTTGTATGGGGTGTGATCGGCGTGACCGGCAGCGAAGGCGAATGCGCCGAGTGGACCTTCCCGGCGCAGCCGAACGCCGTGCGTGCCGCACGCCACGCCGTCCGCGAAACCCTCAGGTCATGGGGCCTGGACGCCGCCGTCGGCGATGTGACCGTGCTGCTGGTCAGCGAGCTGGTGACCAATTCCCAGCGGTACACCTCCGGCCCGATCGGTCTGCGGATGTTCCGGCCGAGTGAGAACGGCGCAGCGCCGACGCTGTTGGTGGAGGTGTCCGATCCGCTGCCGGATCCCCCCACCGAGCGGTCCGCGCACCCCGACGACGAGGGTGGCCGAGGACTGCAACTGGTGGCCTGCACGGCCCGTCGCTGGGGTACCCGGCGCGGCAGGACCGGCAAGACCGTGTGGTTCGAGCTGGCCCTTACTGGTTAGGTGTCTGGAGGGACGACGATCACGGGGGACTCGGCCGAAAACGAACGAGACCTCTCTGTGATCGTGAACGCCGTGCCGGTCGGAGCCGTAGTGCTGAATACTGCGGTCATGGCCGGTCCGGTGCGGTGAGCTGGAGGGGACGGTCGCGTGAGCGAGATACCTGAGACGGCGAGCGGTGCCATGTGGCAGAGCAGCGCGCCTGGCTCGATCTATGACTACATCAAGGTCGCGTCTTTCTCGATCGGCCCGGACGGGCTCGTCGATCAGTGGAGCCGGCGGGCCGTGGAGCTCTTCGGCATCACCGCCGAGGAGGTCAGGGGCAAGGACCCGGTCGAGGTCTTCATGCCGGCCGACCTGAGACCGCGAGGTCACCGCACGGTCGCCGAGATCCTGGACGGCAAGGAGTGGACCGGTCTCGTCCCCTTCCGTGTGCCGGGGCGCGACCGCGCCCACGGACTCGCCGAGATCTATGTGATGCCGAGCGAGACCGACCGCGGCGAACAGGCGGCGCTGTGCATCGTGGTCGATGTGCGCGCACTGCGCCGGATCGAGAGCGATCTCGCCGCATCGCAGGCCATTTTCGGTCAATCTCCTTTTGGTTTCCTGCTCTTCGGCACGGACCTCACGGTGCAGCGTGCCAACGAGCGCTTCGCCACCGTCTTCGGCGGCGCCGCCGAGGAGCACCGCGGACGCACCGTCGACGACTACCTCTCCCGCCCTGAGGCGGAGCGGATGAATGCCGCCCTGCGCCGCGTCCTGGAGACCGGAGAGGCCGTCACCGACCTCCAGATCGTCGGCACTGCACCCGGCAGCACCGAACGCAGGCACTGGTCGATCAACCTCTACCGGGTGCACGGCGGATCGGGCAGGCCCGTCGGTGTCGCGGGACTGGGCATCGATGTCACACACCGTCACATCGCGGCCCGTGAGGCGGCCAACGCCCGGCGCAATCTCGCCCTTCTCAACGAGGCGAGCTCCCGCATCGGCAACTCCCTCGATCTGGAGACCACCGCCCGCGAACTGCTCGACGTCGCAGTCCCCGGCTTCTGCGACCTCGCCTCCGTCGACCTCTACCAGGGCCTGCTCACCGGCGACGAGGCACCGCCCGGGCAGTTCGCCTCCCCGCACGCCGAGAGCTACGGCGGCGGCAGCGCCGAACTGCGCCGGGTCGCCTTCGCCAGTGCCGTGTCGGACGCGCCCCTGATGACCACCCCCGACTGCGTGCCCGAGGGCGGTGGGCCCACCCAGGTCGGCGAGGTCCATCGCTACCCGTTCAACTCGCCCTGCGCCGACGCCCTTCGGACCGCGAGCCTGCGGACGATCCCCGGCCGCGACGGCAGCCTCGTCCAGTCCACGCTCGCCGTTCCGATGGTGGCGCACGACACCGTCGTCGGGCTGGTGCAGTTCGCCCGTACCAAGGGCAGTGAACCCTTCGGGGACCGGGACCGGGCCCTCGCCGTCGAGCTCGCGGCCCGCGCGGCCGTCTGCATCGACAACGCCCGCCTCTACCGCAGGGAGCACGAGCGCGCGCTGATCCTCCAGCGCAGCCTGCTCCCGCCCGGCGACCCCGAGGCCGCCGGACTGGACATCGCCTGCCGCTATCTGCCGGGCACCACCGCCACTGAGGTGGGCGGCGACTGGTTCGACGTCATCGAACTCCCCGGCCACCGCACCGCCCTCGTCGTCGGCGATGTGATGGGCCGCGGGCTGCGGGCCGCGGTCGCCATGGGAGAACTGCGCACCGCCGTACGGACCCTGGCGCTGCTGGACCTGGAACCGGCCGAGGTGCTCTCCGCGCTCGACGAGATCGCCCGCGGCCTCGGCAGCCCCGGCAACCCCTCACAGCTCCGTCGCTCCACGGGAGGCGCCCAGGTCCCGCACCAGATTCCCAGGTCGCGGGAGGCCGACCTCTCCGAGGTCTATCTCGCCACCTGTGTGTACGCCGTCTACGACCCGGTCACCCGGCGCTGCACCTTCGCCAACGCCGGCCATCTGCCCCCCGTCCTCGTCGAGCCGGGCGAGAAAGCGCTCCTGCTGGACGTACCGCCTGGGATGCCGCTCGGGGTGGGCGGCGAGCCCTTCGAGGAGGTGGAGGTCGATCTCCCCGAAGGGGCGCTCCTCGCGCTGTACACCGACGGCCTCGTCGAGTCCCGCGACCATCCGCTCGACGAGGGCCTGCACGCCTTCCGCGCCGCGCTCACCGAGCCCGGGCGGCCGCTGGAGGACGTCTGCGACCACGTGCTGAACACGCTGGACACCCGGCACGGCGAGGACGACATCGCCCTGCTCATGGCACGCATCCAGGGCCTGCCGGCCGAGTCCGTGGGCGACTGGCGTCTGCCGCGCGAACCGCGCTCCGTGGGCCGGGCCCGCGAACTCGCCCGCGCGCAGCTCGTCGCCTGGGACCTCGAGGCGCTCGTCGACACCGTCGAACTGCTCGTCAGCGAGCTGGTCACCAACGCACTGCGGTACGGAGAGGGGGAGATCCGGCTGCGTCTGCTGCGGGACCGGACGCTGGTCTGCGAGGTCTGGGACGCGGGCCTGGTCCAGCCCCGCCGCCGCCGCGCCCGCGACACGGACGAGGGCGGCCGCGGCCTCCAGCTGGTCGGCCTGCTGAGCACGTCATGGGGCTCACGGCGTACACCACGGGGCAAGACGGTCTGGTTCGAACTCCCGCTCCCGGACGGCAAGGGGACCGCGGAACCGACGGTGGAGCAGCTGCT
This sequence comes from Streptomyces sp. NPDC018833, assembly GCF_044390825.1. NCBI lineage: Bacteria > Bacillati > Actinomycetota > Actinomycetes > Kitasatosporales > Streptomycetaceae > Streptomyces > Streptomyces sp. NPDC018833. The sequence goes on from NZ_JBIRZM010000011.1 coordinate 92,233, forward strand.
GAGCATGTTCTGACGGGGGCGGGGCCGCTGCGCGGCGCTGTTCCCCTACCCCTCCTCCCGAACCGGGCGCCGCCCCGGGACCCCGCGCCTCAAACTCCCGGACATCACCTGGCTTTGCCGGGGCCCACCCATGGCCGCCAGGCCGTAGGCAGGGGGCTGGATTCGCTGTGCGACACCAGCCCCCTGCGGCCCGGGGGCGAAGCCCGGAGTGAGTTTGAGGACACCGTGCGAAGCCCGTAACGCGGTCCGGGGCTTGCCCCGGTTGCGGGGGCTACTTCCCACGGCCGCCAGGCCGTAGGGGGGAGCGCGGGTAGGGGAACGGCCCACTCACGGCCGCCGCCCCCTACCGCGACTTCAGCATGCCTGCTCGGTCATCGCACCTCTCCTTGGACGCCATACGGTCGGGATCGAGCAGGGTCAGAACCGGCCGGCGCCCAACCGGCCCCGAGTGCCCCCGCCGCCGAAGCTCCCGGGCCTGCCGCCGAAGCCGGCCCCGAGACCGCCGCCCTCGAACCCGTCACGGACCCCGCCCCCGAACCCGCCGTCCGGGAACCCGCCACGACCCCCGCCCCCGAACCCGCCGTCCGGGAACCCGCCACGACCCCCGCCCCCGCCGCCGAACACTCCGCCGAGGATGATCCCGCCCAGCACCGCACCGCCCAGCCCGCTGCCGCCGCCCAGGCCGTTCCCGCCGCCGGGCCCGACCGGACCGCCCAGCCCACCGGGACCCACGAGACCGCGTACGTCGTCCTCCGCCAGCGAGTGCGCCTGCCGCGCCAGCGCATCCGAGTGCTGCGCCTCCGTCAGCGCTGCCTGCGCGTCGCCCTCGCCCAGCGCCTCGGCCCGATCGAGCCGCCGCTGCGCCTCCGCCAGCCGGGTACGGGCCTCGCTGCCGACCGCGCCGCGGTGGGTGGTGATGTAGTCGGCGGCCGCGCCGGTGGCCGCACGGGTGCCGAGCAGCGCCCGGTCCAGCAGCGTCCGGGCGCGCAGCGTTCCCTGCGCGGGCTCGCGGACCCCGGCCAGCGCCTCGTCGAGCGCGGTGTCGGCCTCGGCGACCCGGCGCAGTGCGTCGATGGGGTCGTACGGCCCCGTCTCGATCTCGCGCCGTACCTCGGCGGCCACCATTTCCGCGCGGGCCACCCGTCCCCGCAGGGCGGCGGTGGACACCCCATCCGGCGTTCCTTCCAACAGTCCCCGCGCCTCGGCCAGGTCAGTTTCGGTATCGGTGACGGCGCCCGGGAGCTTCCCGGCCGCTTCCGCCAGCTCCCGCGCCCGCCGGTCGACCGCGTCGACGAGCCGGACGGCCTGGGAGACGGCTCCTTCGGCAGCGCGTACGTGCACGGCGGCCGTCGCGTTGTCCTCGCCCTCGACCGCCTCGCGCGCCTGGCCGAGGCTGTACGTCGCGAACCGCAGCCGGACCTCCGCCTCCTCCACGGCGTCCGCGACCGGCGCGGACGCCGTCGCCGCGTACCGCCGGCGCATCACGCCCAGCGCGGCCTCGACGCTGACCATCCGCCCCCTGACGTCGTCGCGGGCGGCCTCGGCCGCGGCGAGCGCCTGGGGCGCGTTCTGTTCGAGGGCGCGCAGCCGGTCGAAGTCCGCGGACTCCGCGTCCAGCCGGCGGTCGGCCTCGGCGCACCTGGCGACGATCTCGTCCAGCATCCTGCGCCGGGCGGCGTCGTCCTCGAGGTAGGCGGCGTCGAGCTGCTGCCTCAACCGGAACGCCGCGGTGAGTTCGGCCGTCGCGTGCTCGACGGCCGCGGTGAAGGGCTCGGTCGCCTCCTCGCCGAACTGCGCGACGGCGAGACCGAGTTCCTCCTGGCTGGTGCGCAGTGCGTCGTCGGTCTCCACCAGGGCCCGCTCGGCCTTTGCGTCGAGCTCCGGCAGGGGTGTCTGCCGCGGCTCTCCCCAGCCCTCCTGGCCGCCCCGCGGCGTCGTCCGGGTCGCGGTGCGCCGCCGGCGCTTGGCGTAGGTGTAAGCGGCCAGCGCACCGGCCCCTCCGAGCACGGCGATGGGCAGCACCAGATCGCCGGCGCCGGTCCCAGCGCCCTGGTCGGAGCCGGGGTCCGTCTCGCCCGGAGTGACGGCGACCTCGGGGGCTGGGCGGCCGGCCAGAACGGCGCCGTAGCCGTCGGCGGCGCCGATCGCCGCGCCCGCCCAGTCGTGCTGCCGCAGTGCGGGCTCGATGCCGGTGGCGGCGACCTCGGCGAGCTGGGGGCCAGTCAGGCGCGAGGCGTCGTCGACCCAGTACGCGTACTGCCGGTCGTGGGTGGCGACGGCGAGCAGGACGTCGCTTTCGCCGAGGCCGTTCTTCTCGGCCGTCTCAGCGGCCCACCGGGGTGCATCGGGGCCCGAGAAGTCGCGGACGTACACGACGAACATCTGGAGCCGCGAGCCGTCGTAGAGCCGGTCCAGCGCCCGTTCGACCTGCGGCTCGCGGTCGTCCAGCGCACCCACACGGTCGGTGATCCGGCCCTGCCGGGACAGTTCGACCGGGTCGTCGGCGCGGACGCCGGTGGCGGCGCCGGCGACCGGGGCGGCGGGCACGACCAGCCACCACGCCGCCACCAGCACGGCGAGGACCGCCCGGGTGGCTCTTCGGGTCACATGGGGGAGGCTATGCCGGGTGCGGGAGGGCCGCGACCGCACGACCGCGGCCGCGCGCCCCTGCCTCGGGAAGCCGTTGCCCCGGGGACAGTCACCCCTCCCGGCGCCGGATCCTGTTCCCCAGCCACACCAGCGGGTCGTACTTGCGGTCCGCCGCGCGCTCCTTCAGCGGGATCAGCGCGTTGTCCGTGATCTTGATGCCTTCCGGGCACACCTCCGTACAGCATTTGGTGATGTTGCAGTAGCCGAGGCCGTGTTCGTCCTGGGCGGCCGTCTTGCGGTCGATGCCCTGCCCGGCGGCCGCGTCCAGCGGGTGCATGTCCAGTTCGGCGACGCGCATCAGGAAGCGGGGACCGGCGAACGCCGCCTTGTTCTCCTCGTGGTCGCGCACCACATGGCAGGTGTCCTGGCACAGGAAGCACTCGATGCACTTGCGGAACTCCTGCGAGCGCTCCACGTCGATCTGCTGCATCCGGTACTCGCCCGGCGCCACACCGGGCGGCGGCACGAAGGAGGGGACCTCACGCGCCTTGTCGTAGTTGAAGGACACATCGGTCACCAGGTCCCGCACCACGGGGAACGCCCGCAGCGGGGTGACGGTGATCGTCTCCTCGCGCGAGAACACCGACATCCGGGTCATGCACATCAGCCGCGGCCGTCCGTTGATCTCCGCGCTGCACGATCCGCACTTGCCGGCCTTGCAGTTCCAGCGGACCGCCAGATCGGGGGCCTGGGTGGCCTGGAGGCGGTGGATGATGTCGAGGACGACCTCGCCGTCGTTGACCTCGACGGTGAAATCCGTGAGCCCCCCGCCGTCCTGGTCGCCCCGCCACACCCGGAAGCGGGCGTCGTACGTGCTCATTCGGTCAGCTCCTCTTCGGTGAGGTACTTGACCAGCTCCTCCTTCTCGAAGAGGCCGAGCAGGTCGGGTCGGATGGGCTCGGTCGTGGTGCGTTCGAGCACGATCTGGCCACGCTCGGGGTCGGTGGCCGCGCTCTCGCCGCTCGGATCGGCGAGGCGGCACAGCAGATTCGTCCGACGCCAGGAGCGCTCCATCGCGGGGCAGTCCTCCCGGGTGTGGCCGCCCCGGCTCTCCGTGCGCTCCAACGCGGCCCGCGCGACGCATTCGCTGACCAGCAGCATGTTCCGCAGGTCCAGGGACAGGTGCCAGCCGGGATTGAACTGCCGGTGCCCCTCGACCCCGGCCCGGCGCGCCCGCACCCGCAGCTCGGCGAGCTTGTCGAGGGCCTGCTCCATCTCGCCCTCGCGCCGGATGATGCCGACCAGGTCGTTCATCGTCTGCTGGAGCTCCTGATGGAGCGTGTACGGGTTCTCCGGGGCCGCCCCCGGCTCGACCCCCTCCGCGCTGAACGGGCGCAGCGCCTCGGCCGCCGCCGCGTCGATCTGGTCCTCGTCCACCACGGGGCGTACGGCCCGGCCCTCGGCGTACTCGGCCGCGTAGAGCCCCGCGCGCCTGCCGAAGACCAGCAGGTCGGAGAGTGAGTTGCCGCCGAGCCGGTTGGAGCCGTGCATGCCGCCGGCCACCTCACCGGCGGCGAACAGGCCCGGGACGCCCACCGCGGCGGCGGAATCGGACTCGACGGCGATCCCGCCCATCACGTAGTGGCAGGTGGGCCCGACCTCCATCGCCTCGGCGGTGATGTCGACGTCCGCGAGTTCCTTGAACTGGTGGTACATCGACGGCAGCCGGCGCCGGATGACGTCGGCCGGCATCCGTGTCGACACATCGAGGAAGACTCCGCCGTGCGGGGAGCCGCGCCCCGCCTTCACCTCGGCGTTGATCGCGCGCGCCACCTCGTCGCGGGGCAGCAGCTCGGGCGGGCGCCGGTTGTTGTCCGGGTCGTCGTACCAGCGGTCGCCCTCGTCCTCGGACTCGGCGTACTTGTCCTTGAACACATCGGGGATGTAGTCGAACATGAACCGCTTGCCCTCGGAGTTGCGCAGGACCCCGCCGTCGCCGCGCACCGACTCGGTGACGAGGATGCCCTTCACCGACGGCGGCCAGACCATGCCGGTCGGGTGGAACTGCACGAACTCCATGTTGAGCAGCGGCGCGCCCGCGAGCAGGGCCAGCGCGTGGCCGTCCCCGGTGTACTCCCAGGAGTTCGACGTCACCTTGAAGGACTTGCCGATCCCGCCGGTGGCCAGCACCACGGAGGGCGCTTCGAGGACGAAGAAGCGACCGGACTCGCGCTCGTAGCAGAAGGCCCCCGAGACGCTGCCGCCGTCCCCCAGGCTGTGGTCCTTCAGGATCCGGGTGACCGTGCACTCCTGGAAGACCTTGAGCCGGGCCTCGTAGTCCCCGAACTCCTCCTTGTCCTCCTGCTGCAACGAGACGATCTTCTGCTGGAGCGTGCGGATCAGCTCCAGACCGGTCCGGTCGCCGACGTGCGCGAGGCGCGGATACTCGTGGCCGCCGAAGTTCCGCTGGGAGATCCGGCCGTCCTTCGTCCGGTCGAAGAGCGCGCCCCAGGTCTCCAGCTCCCACACCCGCGCGGGCGCCTCCTGGGCGTGCAGCTCGGCCATCCGCCACTGGTTGAGGAACTTCCCGCCCCGCATCGTGTCGCGGAAGTGGACCTGCCAGTTGTCGTGCTCGTTGACGTTGGCCATGGACGCGGCGATGCCGCCCTCGGCCATCACGGTGTGCGCCTTGCCGAACAGGGACTTGCAGATCACTGCCGTACGCGCGCCGCGCTCGCGCGCCTCGATGGCGGCGCGCAGACCCGCGCCGCCCGCGCCCACGACGACGACGTCCCACTGCTGCCGTTCGAGCTGTGTCATGTCGGTTGGCACCTTCCCCTAGAAGAAGCGCGGATCGTCGAAGGCGCCGGACGCGACGAGATACACATAGAGGTCGGCGAACGCGACGCTGAACAGCGAGGTCCAGGCGAGCTGCATGTGCCGGGCGTTCAGCTTGCCGACCCAGCCCCACAGCCGGTAGCGCACCGGGTGCTTGGAGAAGTGCCGCAGCCGGCCGCCGACGATGTGCCGGCAGGAGTGGCAGGAGAGGGTGTACGCCCAGATCAGCACGATGTTCACCAGGAACACGAGCGTGCCGAGGCCCATGTGGCCCCAGTCGTAGTTCTCGTCGCGGAAGGCGAGGACGGTGTCGTAGGTGAGGATCCCGGCGACGGGCAGGGCGGCGTAGAAGAAGTACCGGTGGATGTTCTGCAGGATCAGCGGGAAACGCGTCTCACCGGTGTACTTCGTGTGCGGCTCGGCGACCGCGCAGGCCGGGGGCGAGGCCCAGAAGCCCCGGTAGTAGGCCTTGCGGTAGTAGTAGCAGGTCAGCCGGAAGCCGAGCGGGAAGATCAGGATCAGCAGGGCGGGGGACAGGCCCCACCAGGTACCGAAGATCTCCCAGTTGGGTCCCGCCCGCATCGGCACGCAGTTCTCGGCCAGGCAGGGCGAGTAGAACGGTGAGACGTACGGCGCCGCGTAGTAGTCGGCGTTCGCGAACGCGCGCCAGGTCGAGTAGACGACGAAGGCGAGCAGCCCGGCGGCGGTCAGGGCCGGGGCGAGCCACCAGCGGTCCGTCCGCAGATGGCGGGGGCCGATGGCGGCGCGCGCCGTCCCCTGCACGCCCGTATGGATTTGTGGTGGTTCGGTACCTGTGGCCAACGAAGACTCCGGGTGGAGTGGGATGGGGTGAGGTCCGGGCGCGGGGGCCGGTCAGGGCGCGTGCCGGTCGCGAGCGCCCAGGCCCTCGTCGTCCGAGTCCGTCCACAGGGCGTTGTCGTACGGGGTGTCCGGGATGGTGACCAGCTCGGGACGGCTCGGCTCCTTCGGCCGGCTGCCGGGCCGGGTCCGGCCCGACCCCCACAGTTGATCGACGGCCTGCTCCAGGTGCCCGACGCGCTGGGCCAGCTCGTCGATGCGCTGCTGCATCGCCGTCATCTCTTCCTGCTGGGACATGACGTGTCCTCACTTCCGCAGGGTGCGGTGGCATCGTTCATGCGCCTGAGAGTGTCGCGCGTCACATCCCCGCTTGTGAAGGGACGTGCAGGGATTCCCGGCGCACGCGCTGTCGGCGCGCCCCTTGTGGTTGATGTCTCGTTTCCCCATTTTCTCCCTTTGTGCTCGCTTGTGGGTCCTTTCCTGGTTGACCCGCACGAGTGAGCTTCGGCGGGCTTCCGCCGTGTCGGCTCCGCCTCGTCACCTTCGTCCACTTCAGTGGGGGAATCGGTGTGATCATCTCCAAATTCGACAAAACAGGACTAAGAGGTATAAGCCATGTCCCAGGTCGAGGCCCTCCGCGGGCGGACATGCTCCCGAAGGCTCCGCTCCGTCGCTCTGCTCACCAGCGGTGTGCTCGCCCTGCCCGTCCTCGCGGGTTGCGGCTCGGGCGACGACGAGAGCACGGCCGGGCTCGTTGCCCAGGACATCGCCCCCGCCGAGCGGGACCGGACGAAGGACGGCGGCACCGTGCGCTGGGCCGTCGACTCCGTCCCCGCCACACTGAACGCCTTCCAGGCCGACGCCGACGCCACCACCAGCCGGATCGCCGGTGCCGTGCTGCCCGCGCTGTTCGTCCTGGACGAACGCGGGCGTCCGGAGCGCAACCCCGACTATCTGGAATCGGCCGAGATCATCGAGCGCGAACCCAAGCAGGTCGTGCTCTACAAGCTCAACCAGCAGGCCGTGTGGAGCGACGGCCGCGAGATCGGCGCGGCCGACTTCCTCGCCCAGTGGCGCGCGCTGAGCGGCAAGGACTCCGCATTCTGGACGGCACGGAACGCGGGCTACGAGCGGATCGAGCGGATCGAGCGCGGCAAGAGCGACCTGGAGGTCAAGGTCACCTTCGGCAGGCCCTACGCCGACTGGAAGGGGCTGTTCACACCGCTGTACCCGAAGGAGGTGACCGCGACGCCGGCCACCTTCAACGACGGGGCCCGGGCCCGGCTCGTGGCCACGGCAGGGCCCTTCACGATCAAGAAGATCGACCGCAAGGCCGCCACCACGACTCTCGTCCGCAATCCGCGCTGGTGGGGGCAGCGGGCCAAGCTGGACACCCTGGTCTTCGCGGCCGTGCCCCGCGCGGAGCGCGTCACCGCACTCACCTCCGGCACCCTCGACGTGGCAGACATCGACCGGTCAGCGGCGGAACGTATCTCCTATGCCGCGAAGGACGCCGGCCGGGGCGGGCGGCCGCTCGCGCACGGCCCCGGCTCCGAGATCACGCCCTCCGCCGCGCTCGCATCCTGGGCACAGGCACACGGCTCCGACGAGAGCCTCGCCGAGTCGGCCCGGAAGACCCGGGAGCGGACCGCGAAGGCGCAGGCCGAATACGCCGCGGAGCAGTCGGTGCTGCGGGGCTTTCAGGTCCGCAGGTCACTGGAGCCCGCCTACACCCAGCTCGCGATGAACGGCGAGTCCGGGCCGCTGGCCGACGACCGTGTGCGGCGGGCCGTCGCCCGGGCCATCGACCGCAAGGAACTGGCCGAAACGGTGCTGACACCGCTCGGCCTGCCGGCCGAGCCCCCCGGCAGCCACGTCGCGCTGGCCGGCCAACGCGCGTACAGCGACAACAGCGGTGCGCTCGGCGACCAGAACACACAGGAGGCGCAGGCCCTGCTCGCCGACGCGGGCTGGACGCCCCAGGGTGCGCTGAAGAGGTCCGGCCCGGCCAAGGCGGGCGGCGAGGCCACCACGAAGGAGAACGAGAACAAGGGCACGGAGAAAAAGGAGGGAACGGCGAAGAAGGGCGAGGACGCGAAGTCCGCGGGCGCGGGCGACACCGCCTCCGACGAGGGCCTCTACATCGTCGGCGACGACAAGCCCGCCGGCCGGGTCCCGCTGCGCGACCACACCCCCTCCGGGACGCACGTCCTCGCCCCGGCCCCGGCCGCCGCGGTCCAGAGCCTCGCCCTCCAGCGCCAGGCGCACGCGCAATCCGACGGCGCCGGGTCGGCGGACCGCTCGGACACCGCGGCGGGCCGGAAGGGCGACGGCGTGGCCGGGGCCTACGCCCCGCGCGGCACGGCCGCCCCCCAGCCGGCGGGCGGGGCTGTGGGAAAGGACGGCAAGCCGCTCACCCTGCGCTTCGTGCTCCCGTCGGGCCCGGGCTCGGAGGTGCTGCGCACCGTGGGGGAGAAGATCTCCCAGATGCTGCAGCGCATCGGCATCCGTACCGAGATCAGCAAGGTCGCTGACGACAGCTACTTCAAGGACCACATCGCGTCCGGCGACTTCGACCTCGCCTTGTACTCCTGGCCCGCCAGTGCCTACCCGGCGACCGACGCCCGACCCATCTACGCCAAGCCCAGGCCCGCCTCGGACGGCTCGCTCCTGGTCGAGCAGAACTACACCCGCGTCGGCACCGACCACATCGACCAGCTCTTCGACCAGGCGGCCGCCGAGCTGGACGAGGACACCGCACGTGATCTGATGCGCCGGGCGGACGCCCGCATCTGGGCCGAGGCCGGGTCCATCCCCCTCTACCAGCGGCCCGAGCTGGTCGCCGTGCGTTCCACGCTGGCGAACGTCGGCGCCTTCGGCTTCGCGACCCCCGTCTACCAGGACATCGGGTACAAGAAGCCCAAGGCCGTGGCCCCCCGGCGGCAGTAGCCCCCGGGCCCGGTCGCACCAACCTCAGAAGTCGCTCAAGTCCCTTGCCCGCCGGCCGTGCCGGCGGGCAAGCTCGTGGCACCTCCTGACCCAGCTCCGCCCGGCGCCGGAGCAGCCCGCGCGCTCCCCGCTACAGCGCGCCCGCCGCTCGGCACCTGTACGTCGCCCCCTGTTTCCACGGCCGTCGCCGATCATGTACGTCACGCCGTCCCGCGGCGTGATCCCCGCCTCCTTCGACCGCCCTCACCCCTTCCGGGAAGCCCTTGTCCCGGCGTGCCCGTACCATGGGACAAGCCGTGGCGTGTCCGCCCGGCGGGCGGACGAGGATCACGGTCCGACGCCCGATCCCACGATCGAGAGAAGCGCCAGCCAGCATGCCCACGCGCCACGACATCCGTAACGTCGCCATCGTCGCCCACGTCGACCATGGCAAGACCACCCTGGTCGACGCCATGCTGAAGCAGGCTGGTGCCTTCGCCGCGCACGCCGCCGAGCAGCTCGACGACCGGATGATGGACTCGAACGACCTGGAGCGTGAGAAGGGCATCACGATCCTGGCCAAGAACACGGCCGTGAAGTACCACCCCAAGGCCGGCGGGTCCCCGATCACCATCAACATCATCGACACCCCCGGCCACGCCGACTTCGGCGGCGAGGTCGAGCGCGGTCTGTCGATGGTGGACGCGGTCGTCCTCCTCGTCGACGCCTCCGAGGGCCCGCTTCCCCAGACCCGCTTCGTGCTGCGCAAGGCGCTCGCCGCGAAGATGCCGGTGATCCTCTGCATCAACAAGACGGACCGCCCGGACTCCCGGATCGCCGAGGTCGTCGATGAGACGTACGACCTGTTCCTGGACCTGGACGCGACCGAGGAGCAGATCGAGTTCCCGATCGTCTACGCCTGCGCCCGTGACGGTGTGGCCTCGCTGACCAAGCCGGAGGACGGCACCGTCCCGGCCGACAGCGACAGCCTGGAGCCCTTCTTCACCACGCTCCTGGAGCACGTCCCGGCCCCCGAGTACGACGAGTCCGCCCCGCTTCAGGCGCACGTCACCAACCTCGACGCCGACAACTTCCTCGGCCGTATCGCGCTGCTGCGCGTCGAGCAGGGCGAGCTGCGCAAGGGCCAGACCGTGGCCTGGATCAAGCGCGACGGCACGATCTCCAACGTTCGCATCAGCGAGCTGATGATGACCGAGGCGCTCACCCGCAAGCCCGCCGAGGTGGCCGGCCCCGGTGACATCTGCGCCGTCGCCGGTATCCCGGACATCATGATCGGCGAGACGCTGGCCGACCCGGAGAACCCGATCGCGCTGCCGCTGATCACGGTCGACCAGCCGGCGATCTCCATGACGATCGGTACGAACACCTCGCCGCTGGTCGGTCGTGGTGGCACCGGCAAGGGCGCCGACGCCAAGTCCGCCGTCAAGGACCGTAAGGTGACCGCGCGTCAGGTGAAGGACCGCCTGGACCGTGAACTGGTCGGCAACGTCTCGCTGCGCGTGCTGGACACCGAGCGCCCCGACGCCTGGGAGGTGCAGGGCCGCGGCGAGCTGGCGCTGGCGATCCTGGTCGAGCAGATGCGCCGCGAGGGCTTCGAGCTGACCATCGGCAAGCCCCAGGTCGTCACCAAGGAGGTCGACGGCAAGGTGCACGAGCCCGTCGAGCGCATGACGATCGACGTGCCCGAGGAGCACATGGGCGCCGTAACCCAGCTCATGGGCGTCCGCAAGGGCCGCATGGACAACATGTCGAACCACGGCTCCGGCTGGGTGCGCATGGAGTTCGTCGTCCCGTCCCGCGGCCTGATCGGATTCCGTACGGAGTTCCTGACCAACACCCGCGGCACCGGCATCGCCCACTCGATCCACGAGGGCCACGAGCCGTGGTTCGGGCCGCTGGTCACGCGCAACAACGGCTCGCTGGTCGCCGACCGTTCGGGTGCCGTCACCCCGTTCGCGATGATCAACCTGCAGGAGCGCGGTGTGCTCTTCGTGGAGCCGGGCACCGAGGTGTACGAGGGCATGATCGTCGGTGAGAACTCGCGCTCCGACGACATGGACGTGAACATCACCAAGGAGAAGAAGCTCACCAACATGCGTGCTGCTTCCGCGGACAACACCGAGAACGTGGTCCCGCCGCGCAGGCTGTCGCTGGAGCAGTCACTGGAGTTCTGCCGCGACGACGAGTGCGTCGAGGTGACCCCGGAGGCCGTGCGCATCCGCAAGGTCGTCCTCGACCAGAAGGAGCGCGGTCGCGCCGCCTCGCGCGCCAAGCACGGCTGACCTACCACGCCTTGACCGAACGGCCCGGCCCCCCGCAGACACTGTGGGGGGCCGGGCCGTTCGTCAACTCGTTTTCGTGGCCCGAGTGTCCGCATATCGGCCGTCGCTCTCCGAAACGTGTGTTAACGGTCCGTTTCGGGGGTGTCTGTCTGTCATCGCTTTGTCCGGATTTCGATCTGTGAACACCTGCCGATGTTGTCAAAACGAGACCCTTTAAGTGTGGTTTACCGCCCGGACGTACTTAATAGTTGGCTCCGTTGAGCTCGGGTCAATGGGTCATGCGCTGTGGGGAGCGCCGACTCACGAGCACACTCGGGGCATTGACACAGCGTCGTCAGGGGTGTCGTCGCGACTTCCAGTGCCCTTCTTGTAGTGACAAGTGGACTCATGAGGAGGAACCCATGCGCGGTGCCAAGAGCGCCAAGTGGGTAGCGGGTGCGATCGTCGTTGCTCTGGCCGCGACTGCCTGTGGCAGCAGCGACAGTGGCTCGGACAAGAACAACGCCTCGGGCAAGCCCGCGGGCTACGTCTCGATCGACGTTGGTGAGCCGCAGAAGCCGCTGATCCCGGCCGACACAAACGAGAGCCTCGGCTCGTACGTGATTCAGTCGCTCTTCACCCAGCTGCTGGACTTCGACGCCAAGGGCAACATCGTCTACACGAACGCCGAGTCGGTGGAGACGAAGGACTCCAAGACCTGGACCGTGAAGCTCAAGCCGGGCTGGAAGTTCCACAACGGAGAGGCCGTCACCGCGCAGTCCTACGTGGACGCGTGGAACTGGTACGCCAACGTCAAGAACCAGCAGCAGAACAGCTTCTGGTTCAGCGACATCGCCGGCTACGCCGACGTGCACCCCGAGAAGGGTGACCCGAAGTCCGACAAGATGTCCGGTCTGAAGGTCGTCGACGACACCACCTTCACGATCGAGCTGACCGAGAAGGTCCCGTACTTCAACTACAAGCTGGGCTACGCCACCTTCGCCCCGCTGCCGAAGGTGTTCTACGACGACCCGAAGGCGTTCGGCCAGAAGCCGGTCGGCAACGGCCCGTACAAGTTCGAGAAGTGGACCCACAAGAAGCTGATCCAGGTTGCGGCCAACCCTGACTACCAGGGCCCGAACAAGGCGCAGAACAAGGGCATCCAGTTCAAGAACTACGCGACCGTCGAGGCCGCGTACCAGGACGTCGTCTCCGGCAACCTGGACATCATCCGCCAGGTCGGCCCGACCGACCTGCCGAAGTACAAGCAGGACCTCGGCGACGGCGCCATCGAGCAGCCGTACGCGGCGATCCAGACGCTCGTCCCGGCGTTCTACTCCGCCACGTTCAAGGACATGGACCCCAAGGTCCGCCAGGGTCTTTCCATGGCGATCGACCGTGAGACGATCACCAAGACCGTCCTGAACAACACCCGTACCCCCGCGACGAGCTTCACGCCGCCGCAGGTCAAGGGCAACCAGGACCTGGGCACGGACGTCTTCACGTACAACCCCGCCAAGGCGAAGCAGCTTGTCACCGAGGGCGGCGGCGTCCCCGGCAACAAGATCATGATCCAGTACAACGCCGACGGTGGCCACAAGGAGTGGGTGACCGCGGTCTGCGAGTCCATCCGCAAGGCGACCGGCGTCGACTGTGTCGGCGACGCCAAGCCGGACTTCGCCACGGACCTGGAGGCCCGTGACAACGACCAGGTGAAGTCGATGTACCGCGGTGGCTGGGTGGCCGACTACCCGGTCAACGTCAACTTCATCAAGGAGCTCTACAACTCCAAGGCCGAGGCGAACAACGGTCGCTTCAAGGACGCCGAGATCGACAAGATGATGGCGGAGGCCGACAAGGCCAGCTCCCTGGAAGAGTCCGTGAAGGGCTACCAGGAGGTCGAGAAGAAGCTGCTCGAGAAGATGCCGGCGATCCCGCTCTGGTACTACCGCATCAACGGTGGCCACGGCAAGGGCGTCGACAACGTGGCGGTGGACTTCCACGGCGACCTCGAGCTCACCGGAGTCACCGTCAAGTAAGCGCTCAGCGCTTGACGGGCCTTATCCCCACTCGGCCATCACCCGCCGCCGTCGGTCATCCGGCGGCGGCGGTGGTCCGGGGGCGCCCTGGTGCGCAGGCGCGCCCTGCCGCACAGGCACGCCCCCGACCGCGTTAACCCCTCACGGAGGCACCTATGGGGCGCTACGTCGCACGACGACTGCTCCAGATGATCCCGGTGTTCATCGGGTCAACCTTTCTGATCTTCGCCATGATGTTCGCGCTCCCCGGCGACCCCGTAAGAGCGCTCATGGGAGACCAGGCGTTCGATCCCGCGATCGTCGCCTCGATCCGCAAGGATCTCGGTCTCGACCTGCCCCTGTGGCAGCAGTACCTGAACTACCTCGGGGGCCTGCTGCAGGGCGACTTCGGTACGGAGATCGCCAGCCAGCGCCCCATCGCCGACATCATCGGCCAGTCATTCCCCGTCACCATGCGGCTGACCCTCTTCGCGTTCAGCTTCACCGTGATCGTCGGCATCGGCCTCGGCATCGTCGCGGGCCTGAAGCCCGAGTCGGTGCGCGACCGCGGCCTTCTCGGCCTGACCCTCGTGCTCATCTCGATGCCCTCCTTCGTGCTGGGCTACCTGATGCAGTACCTGTTCGCCTTCCAGTGGAAGATCACCACGGCGACGGTGCAGGACTCCGAGAGCTTCGGCGACCTGCTGCTGCCGGCCATCGTCCTCGGCTCGCTCTCCCTCGCGTACGTGGCACGTCTGACCCGTACCTCGATGGCGGAGAACCTGCGCGCGGACTACATGCGCACCGCCGTCGCCAAGGGTCTGCCGCGCCGCCGCGTCGTCGGCGTCCACCTGATGCGCAACTCCCTTGTGCCGGTGGTCACTTTCCTCGGCACCGACATCGGCAACCTGATGACGGGCGCGATCGTCACCGAGGGCATCTTCAACGTGCAGGGCGTCGGTGACGCCATCTACGAGGCGCTGTTCCGCCGCGAGGGTGCCACGGTCGTCGGCATCGCCTCGCTGATCGTCCTCGTCTACCTGCTCGCCAGCCTGCTCGTCGACCTGCTCTACGCGGTCCTGGACCCGAGGATCCGGTATGCCTGAGAAGACCGCCGCCGCCGCGGCGTCCACCGCGACCGCCGAGGACACGACCGCCGCCGCGCCGGACACCGCGCTCGCCGTACAGGCACCCAAGCCGGACAAGGCGCGCAGCCTGTGGTCCGACGCCTGGCGCGACCTGCGCCGCAACCCCCTGTTCCTGGTCTCCGCCGGGATGATCCTGCTGCTGCTTGTCGTCGCGGCGTTCCCGGGTCTGTTCACGTCGGCCTCGCCGCGTGACGCCGACCTCGCCAACCACTTCCTGCAGCAGCCGAACTGGAGCCACTTCTTCGCCCCCGACTGGTTCGGCTACGACGGCCAGGGCCGCTCCATCTACGCGCGTGTCGTCTACGGTGCCCGCGCCTCGATCGTCGTCGGTGTCGGCGTCACCGCCATGGTGACCGTCCTCGGCACGATCGTCGGCATGCTGGCCGGCTACTTCGGCGGCATAACCGACACCCTGCTGTCGCGGCTCACCGACATCTTCATGGGCATTCCGTTCATGCTCGGTGCCCTCGTGGTCCTCACCAGCTTCGAGAAGCGTGCCATCTGGGTCGTCATCCTCGCCCTGGTCTTCCTCGGCTGGACCCAGATCGCCCGTGTCGCCCGCGGTGCCGTCATCACCGTCAAGCAGGCCGACTACGTCGTGGCCGCCAAGGCGCTCGGCGCCTCGACCACCCGCATCCTGTTCAAGCACGTGCTGCCCAACGCACTCGCCCCGATCATCGTCGTCGCGACGATCGCGCTCGGCGGTTACATCGCGGCCGAGGCCACGCTGTCCTACCTCGGTGTCGGCCTCGCCGAGCCGACCGTCTCATGGGGCGTCGACGTCTCCAGCGGCCGGGAGCAGCTGCGCAACGCGCCGTTCGTGCTGATCGTCCCGTCGGTGATGGTCTCGATCACGGTGCTCTCGTTCCTCATGTTCGGCGATGCGGTACGCAACGCCCTCGACCCGAAGATGCGCTGAGGGAGGCGTACGTGACCATCATCGACAAAACAGCGGACGTCCCCGCGCCCCGGAGCTCCGGGGACCACGAGGGCGCACTGCTCGAAGTCCGCGACCTGCACGTGGAGTTCCACACGCGCGACGGTGTCGCCAAGGCCGTGAACGGCGTCAACTACAGCGTGGACGCGGGCGAGACGCTCGCCGTCCTCGGCGAGTCCGGCTCCGGCAAGTCCGTGACGGCCCAGGCCGTCATGGGCATCCTCGACATGCCGCCCGGCCGCATCCCCAAGGGCCAGATCCTCTTCCGCGGCCAGGACATGCTCACCATGAGCAACGAGGAGCGCCGGAAGATCCGCGGCCGCAAGATCGCCATGATCTTCCAGGACGCACTGTCCTCGCTCAACCCGGTGCTGTCCGTCGGCTACCAGCTCGGTGAGATGTTCCGGGTGCACGAGGGCCTGTCCAAGAAGGACGCCAAGGCCAAGGCCATCGAGCTGATGGACCGGGTGAAGATCCCCGCCGCCAAGGCCCGGGTCGGCGACTACCCGCACCAGTTCTCCGGCGGTATGCGCCAGCGCATCATGATCGCCATGGCGCTGGCCCTGGAGCCGGACCTGATCATCGCCGACGAGCCGACGACGGCCCTGGACGTCACCGTGCAGGCGCAGGTCATGGACCTGCTGGCGGAGCTCCAGCGCGAGTACAACATGGGTCTGATCCTGATCACCCACGACCTCGGCGTCGTCGCCGACGTCGCGGACAAGATCGCCGTGATGTACGCGGGCCGGATCGTCGAGACCGCCCCGGTGCACGAGCTCTACAAGCGGCCGGCGCACCCCTACACCCGGGGTCTGCTCGACTCGATCCCGCGCCTGGACCAGAAGGGCCAGGAGCTGTACGCGATCAAGGGCCTGCCGCCCAACCTGCTCAAGATCCCCACCGGTTGCGCCTTCAATCCGCGCTGCCCCAAGGCGGACGACATCTGCCGCACCGAGATCCCGGCCCTCGCGCCGGTGACCGAGCGGGACGGCACCGAGCTGGCGGGCCGCGGCAGCGCGTGCCACTTCTGGAAGGAGACGATCCATGGCTGAGCTCAAGAAGATCGACGAGGCCGTGGACGCGACTCCCAACGTCACCGAGGTGGAGACCGTCGAGGCGGCCACCGAGGAGGCGGCCGTGGCCGCACTCGACGCCACGGTCGAGCGCGGTGAGCCGATCCTCCAGGTGCGCAACCTGGTCAAGCACTTCCCGCTGACCCAGGGCATCCTCTTCAAGAGGCACGTCGGCGCGGTCAAGGCCGTGGACGGGATCTCCTTCGACCTCTACCAGGGCGAGACGCTCGGTATCGTCGGCGAATCCGGCTGCGGCAAGTCCACGGTCGCCAAGCTGCTGATGACGCTGGAGTCCGCGACCGCGGGCGAGGTCTTCTACAAGGGCCAGGACATCACCAAGCTGTCGGGGCGCGCGCTCAAGGCCGTGCGCCGCAACATCCAGATGGTGTTCCAGGACCCGTACACCTCGCTCAACCCCCGTATGACGGTCGGCGACATCATCGGCGAGCCCTTCGAGATCCACCCCGAGGTGGCCCCGAAGGGCGACCGGCGCCGCAGGGTGCAGGAGCTGCTGGACGTCGTGGGTCTCAACCCCGAGTACATCCACCGCTATCCGCACCAGTTCTCCGGCGGACAGCGCCAGCGCATCGGCATCGCCCGCGGGCTTGCGCTCAACCCCGAGATCATCATCTGCGACGAGCCGGTCTCCGCGTTGGACGTGTCGGTCCAGGCACAGGTCATCAACCTGATGGAGAAGCTGCAGGACGAGTTCAACCTGTCCTACATCTTCATCGCCCACGACCTGTCGATCGTCCGGCACATCTCGGACCGGGTCGGCGTCATGTACCTCGGCAAGATGGCCGAGATCGGCACCGACACGCAGATCTACGACCACCCGACGCACCCCTACACCCAGGCGCTGCTGTCGGCGGTCCCGGTCCCCGACCCGGATGCCCGTGAGGGCCGCGAGCGGATCATCCTCACCGGTGACGTCCCGTCCCCGGCCAACCCACCGTCGGGCTGCCGCTTCCGCACCCGGTGCTGGAAGGCCGAGGACAAGTGCGCCACCGAGGTGCCGCTGCTGGCGGTCCCCGAGCGCTTCAAGGGCTCTGACTCCCCGGCCGCGCACGAGTCGGCGTGCCACTTCGCCGAGGAGAAGGACGTCGTCCACGCGCATTCGTGAGCCGTGGGCACTTCGGGCCCCGTCTGCCGCACCGCGGCGGGCGGGGCCTCGTCGTAGGGAAACGACGGCCGGACGGGTGAACGAGTCGCGGGCTCTCTTCTGAACGAGTCGCGGGCTCTGCCCTGCACGAGTCGTACGGGATGACCCTGCCCCATGCCGTCGAGACCTGGGGGTCACTCTCGCGGCAGCCGTACCGTTCACCCGGACGCCCTGAAAGTGCGTTAGATCCGTTATGGGGTGGTATTCGGTCCTAGGTCATGCCGATGACACGGGAGGAACCCCATGCGTGGAGCCACGCACGCCAAGTGGGCCGCATGTGCCGCCGTCGTCACCCTGATGGCGACAGGCTGCGGCGGTGGGGGCGACAGCGGAGCCGGTGGCGCCGACGGGATCGTCACATCCTCCTGGACCGACCCGCAGAACCCGCTGGAGCCCGCCAACACCAATGAGGTGCAGGGCGGCAAGGTCCTCGACATGATCTTCCGCGGTCTGAAGAAGTACGACCCGAAGACGGGCGCCGCCACCGACATGCTGGCCGAGCGGATCGAGACCACCGACTCCGTCAACTTCACCGTCACCGTCAAGGACGGCTGGACCTTCAGCAACGGCGAGAAGGTCACGGCGAGGTCCTTCGTCGACGCCTGGAACTACGGCGCCCATCTGAAGAACAATCAGAAGAACGCGTACTTCTTCGGCTACATCGAGGGCTACGAACAGGTCCACCCCGCCAGCGGCACCGCCCGGGCCGAGACCATGTCCGGCCTGAAGGTCGTCGACGACCGCACCTTCACCGTCAAGCTCTCCCAGAAGTTCTCCACCTGGCCGGACACCCTCGGCTACTCCGCCTTCGCGCCGCTGCCCAAGGCCTTCTTCGACGACCACGACGCCTGGCTGGCCAAGCCCATCGGCAACGGTCCGTACACCCTCCAGTCCTACAGGAAGGGCTCGAAGGCGGAGCTGCGCCGCTGGGACGCGTACAACGGGCCGGACAAGGCGCAGAACGGCGGCATCGACCTCATCGTCTACACGGACAACAACACCGCCTACACGGACCTGATCGCCGGCAACATCGACCTCGTCGACGACATCCCCGCCGCCCAGCTCAAGAACGTCCGGGCCGACCTCGGCGACCGCTACATCAACCAGCCCGCCGGGATCCTCCAGACCCTCGCCTTCCCCTTCTACGACAAGGCGTGGAACACCCCTGACGGGGCGATGGTCCGCAAGGGCCTGTCCATGGCGATCAACCGGCAGCAGATCACCGACACCATCTTCCAGAAGACCCGCACCCCCGCGAGGGACTGGACCTCCCCGGTGCTCGGCCCGGAGGGCGGCTCCGACCACGCGCTGTGCGGCGAGGTCTGTGAGTACGACCCGGCCGAGGCGAAGCGGCTGATCGCGGAAGGCGGCGGCCTCCCCGGCGGCCAGGTCAAGATCACGTACAACGCGGACACCGGCTCCCACAAGGACTGGGTCGACGCCGTGTGCAACTCCATCAACAACGCCCTCGGCAACGACCGGGCCTGCGTCGGCCGTCCGGTCGGCACCTTCGCCGACTTCCGGAACAAGATCGGCGAGAAGGAGATGCCCGGCCCGTTCCGGGCGGGCTGGCAGATGGACTACCCCCTGATCCAGAACTTCCTGCAGCCGCTCTACTACACCAACGCCTCGTCCAACGACGGCAAGTGGACCAACAAGAAGTTCGACGACCTCGTCGACCGGGCCAACGCCGAGAGCGACCAGGCCAGGGCCGTGGAGACGTTCAAGCAGGCCGAGGAGGTCGTACGGGACGAGATGGCCGCCATCCCGCTCTGGTACCAGAACGGCAGCGCCGGGTACTCGGAGCGCCTCTCCGGCGTGGCCCTCAACCCCTTCAGTGTCCCGGTCTACAACGAGATCAAGGTCGACTGACGGCGGAAGCACCCGGCCCGGCGCGCACGCTGCGCCGGGCCGTCACCCTTCCCACGACCCCCGGAGCGCTTCATGGGACGTTATGTGATCCGGCGTCTGCTGCAGATGATCCCGGTCTTCGTCGGCGCCACCCTGCTGATCTTCCTCATGGTCAACGTCATGGGCGACCCCATCGCCGGCCTGTGCGGGGACCGCCAGTGCGACCCGGCGACCGCCGCCCAGCTGCGCCGGGAGTTCGGACTCGACAAGCCGGTGTGGCAGCAATACCTGACCTACATGGGCAACGTCTTCACCGGCGACTTCGGCACCGCGTTCAACGGGCAGAAGGTCACCGAGCTGATGGGCGACGCCTTCCCGGTCACCGTTCGGCTCACCCTCGTGGCCATCGCCTTCGAGATCGTCATCGGCATCACCCTCGGCGTCGTCACCGGGCTGCGCCGGGGCCGCCCCGTCGACACCTCGGTGCTGCTGCTGAGCCTCGTCGTCATCTCGGTGCCCACCTTCGTCACCGGCCTGCTGCTGCAACTGCTGCTCGGCTACAAGTGGGCAGTCGTCGACCCGTCCGTCTCCTCCGACGCACGGCTCGACGAGCTGATCGTGCCCGGCCTGGTCCTGGCCTCGGTCTCCCTCGCCTACGTCACCCGCCTCACCCGTACCTCCATCGCCGAGAACGCCCGCTCCGACTACGTCCGCACCGCCAAGGCCAAGGGACTGCCCCGGGGGCGCGTCATCCGCCGCCACCTGCTGCGGAACTCGCTCATCCCGGTCGTCACGTTCATCGGCACCGACATCGGCGCCCTGATGGGCGGCGCGATCGTCACCGAGCGGATCTTCAACATCCACGGCGTGGGCTACCAGCTCTACCAGGGGATCCTGCGCCAGAACACGCAGACCGTCGTCGGCTTCGTCAGCGTGCTCGTCATCGTCTTCCTGGTGGCGAACCTGCTGGTCGACCTCCTGTACGCCGTTCTCGACCCGAGGATCCGGTATGCCTGAGCAGCAGAGCCCCTATCAGGACTCCGCCATCGTGGCCGGGGGAGCCGGCGGAGTGAGCGACCTCGCCATGAGCGAGGGCGAGACGCTGGAGAGGACTCCCCGCGGGCCCGGGGGCGCCGGGCCCTCGGGCAAGCCCCGTAGCCTGTGGTCCGACGCCTGGCGCGACCTGCGGCGCAACCCCGTCTTCATCGTCTCCGCCCTCGTCATCCTCTTCCTGATCGTCATCTCCCTGTGGCCCTCGCTGATCGCCTCCGGAAACCCGCTCGCGTGCGACCTCGCCAAGGCCCAGGAGGGCTCCCAGCCGGGCCATCCCTTCGGCTTCAACGGCCAGGGCTGCGACGTCTACACGCGTACCGTCTATGGCGCGCGGGCCTCCGTCACCGTCGGCGTCTGCGCCACCTTGGGCGTGGCCCTGCTCGGGTCCGTGCTCGGCGGTCTCGCCGGATTCTTCGGCGGCGCCCTGGACGCGGTCCTGTCCCGGCTGACGGACGTCTTCTTCGGCATCCCGGTGGTGCTCGGCGGCCTGGTGCTGCTGTCCGTCGTCACCAGCACCACCGTGTGGCCCGTCATCGGCTTCATGGTGCTGCTGGGGTGGCCGCAGATCTCCCGTATCGCCCGCGGCTCGGTCATCACCGCGAAGCAGAACGACTACGTCCAGGCGGCCCGCGCGCTGGGCGCCTCCCACGCCCGGATGCTGCTGCGGCACATCGCGCCCAACGCCGTAGCCCCGGTGATCGTCGTCGCGACCATCGCGCTCGGCACGTACATCGCGCTGGAGGCGACGCTGTCCTTCCTCGGCGTCGGCCTCAAACCGCCCACCGTCTCCTGGGGCATCGACCTCTCCGCCGCCTCTCCGTACATCCGCAACGCCCCCCACATGCTGCTCTGGCCGGCCGGTGCGCTCGCCGTGACGGTGCTCGCGTTCATCATGCTCGGCGACGCGGTGCGCGACGCCCTCGACCCCAAGCTGCGTTAGGAGGTGTCCGCCTTGTCCGCCACGTCCGTCCCATCCGCCGCGCCGCCCGCCGAGGCCGCGACGCTGCTCGAAGTCCGCGGTCTGCAGGTGGAGTTCCGCACCCGCGACGGGGCCGCCAAAGCCGTCAACGGCGTCAGCTGCTCCGTGGACCCGGGCGAGACGCTCGCCGTCCTCGGCGAATCGGGCTCGGGCAAGTCCGTCACGGCCCAGGCCGTCATGGGGATCCTGGACATGCCGCCCGCCCGGATCGCCGGCGGCGAGATCCTCTTCAAAGGACGGGACCTGCTGACGCTCGGCGAGGACGAGCGGCGGAAGATCAGAGGTGCCGAGATGGCCATGATCTTCCAGGACGCGCTCTCCTCGCTGAACCCGGTGCTCAGCGTCGGCGACCAGCTGGGCGAGATGTTCGTCGTGCACCAGGGCCTGTCGAAGAAGGACGCGAAGGCCAAGGCGATCGAGCTGATGGACCGGGTGGGCATCCCGGCAGCGAAGGAACGCGTCGGGCAGTATCCCCACCAGTTCTCGGGTGGTATGCGCCAGCGCATCATGATCGCGATGGCGCTCTCCCTGGAGCCGGACCTGATCATCGCCGACGAGCCCACCACCGCCCTCGACGTCACCGTTCAGGCCCAGGTGATGGACCTGCTCGCCGAGCTCCGGCGCGAACTCGACATGGGCCTCGTCCTGATCACCCACGACCTCGGCGTCGTCGCCGACGTCGCCGACAGGATCGCCGTGATGTACGCGGGACGGATCGTCGAGTCCGCCCCCGTCCACGACATCTACAAGGCACCGGCCCACCCGTACACCAAGGGCTTGCTGGAGTCGATCCCGCGGCTGGACCAGAAGGGCGGGGAGCTCTACGCGATCAAGGGTCTGCCGCCCAACCTGATGCACATTCCGCCCGGATGCGCGTTCCACCCCCGCTGCCCGCTGGCCCGGGACGTGTGCCGCACGGACGTGCCTGCGCTGTACGAGGTGAACGCTGAACGCGGCAGCGCGTGCCACTTCTGGCAGGAGGCCCTCAATGGCTGAGGCGATCCTTGAGGTACGCGACCTGTACAAGCACTACCCGCTCACCCGCGGCGTCCTGTTCAGGAAGCAGGTCGGCGCGGTCAAGGCGGTCGACGGCGTCGACCTCGACCTGATCGCGGGCGAGACGCTCGGCATCGTGGGGGAGTCGGGCTGCGGGAAGTCGACGCTCGCCAAGCTGCTCGTCCATCTGGAGCAGCCCACGTCCGGCTCCATCCGGTACAAGGGCGAGGACGTCACCAAGCTGTCGGGGCGCGCGCTGAAGGCCGTGCGCCGCAACATCCAGATGGTGTTCCAGGACCCGTACACCTCGCTCAACCCCCGTATGACGGTCGGCGACATCATCGGCGAGCCGTACGAGATCCACCCCGAGGTCGCGCCCAAGGGTTCGCGCCGGCAGAAGGTGCAGGAGCTGCTGGACGTCGTGGGTCTCAACCCCGAGTACATCAACCGCTATCCGCACCAGTTCTCCGGCGGACAGCGCCAGCGCATCGGCATCGCGCGCGGGCTCGCGCTCCGGCCCGAGATCATCGTGGCCGACGAACCGGTCTCCGCGCTGGACGTGTCGGTGCAGGCGCAGGTCATCAACCTGCTGGACCAGCTCCAGAGCCAGTTCTCGCTGAGCTGCGTCTTCATCGCCCACGACCTGTCGATCGTGCGGCACATCTCCGACCGGGTCGGCGTGATGTACCTGGGGCGCGTGGTGGAGATCGGCAAGGACGAGGAGATCTACGACCACCCGACGCACCCCTACACCCAGGCGCTGCTGTCGGCCGTGCCGGTCCCGGACCCCGAGGCGCGCGAGAGCCGGCAGCGGATCATCCTCACCGGAGACGTGCCGTCGCCGACGAACATCCCCTCGGGCTGCCGGTTCCGCACCCGGTGCTGGAAGGCGCAGGAGCGCTGCGCGCTGGAGGTGCCGCTGCTCGCCGTGCCGCCGCATCTGCGGACGACCGAGGGGCCCGTGCGGCATCCTTCGGCTTGCCACTTCGCCGAGGAGCTTGCTTGACAGTGCGTCAGGGTCGGTGCAAAGCGCGGCAAATGCGCATCAAATTCGTTAACACGCAGGCAACTTGACCGTCGCAACTCCGATATACGAACGCGTCACGCTGAACAGCGTACGGCCGTGCGGGTGCCGTTGGGCCGGCCGGGGTCTCGCCATGTGACCCCGGCCGGCCACCCACCTGTACCGCCACCCACCCGTACCGCCGCGCCCGTCCGCAGGCTCTCAGGCGAGACCCAGCGACCGCTTCAGGAAGTCCACCTGGAGCAGCAGCAGGTTCTCCGCGATCTGCTCCTGAGGGGTCATATGCGTCACGCCCGTGAGCGGCAGCACCTCATGCGGCCGGCCCGCGGCCAGCAGCGCCGACGACAGTCGCAGTGAGTGGGCGACCACCACATTGTCGTCCGCCAGACCATGGATGATCATCATCGGCCGGTGCGGCGTCTCCGCCAACGTCAGACCATCGTCGCCCACGAGGGAGTTGGCGCCGTACACCTCCGGCTGCGCGGCCGGATCGCCCAGATACCGCTCCGTGTAGTGCGTGTCGTACAGCCGCAGATCCGTCACCGGCGCACCCGCCACCGCCGCGTGGAAGACGTCCGGGCGGCGCAGCACGGCCATCGCCGCCAGGTAGCCGCCGTAGGACCAGCCGCGGATGGCCACCCGGTCCAGATCCAGCGGTTGCGATCCGGCCAGCCCGTGGAGTGCCTCGATCTGGTCGTCGAGCGTCAGTGTGAACGCGTTCTTGACCGCCTTCTCCCACGCGGGGGACCGGCCGGGCGTGCCCCGCCCGTCCGCGACGATCACCGCGAAGCCCTGGTCCGCGAACCACTGCGAGGTCAGATACGGATGGTGCGCGGCCAGCACCCGCTGACCGTGCGGCCCGCCGTACGGATCGAGCAGCACCGGCAGCGGACCATCCGACTCGTGATAGCCGGAGGGCAGGAGCACCGCGCACGGAATCCGGTGCTCGCCCGCCTCGACCAGCCGCGGGCGGGCCGTGAGCACCGGCCGCTCCGCGTACGAGAGGACCTCCGCGATCGGCTTGCCGTCCCGCAGCACGCGTACGTCTCCCCCCTTCGCCCCGCTCGGCCCGGTCACCGACGACGCGAGGACGATCACACCGCCCGAGCGGACCGCCCCGTGCACTCCCGGCTCCTGAGAGACACGCTCCACACCCAGCTCGTTGACCCGGTACACATGGATCTCGCCGATCTCCGGTGTCGCGGCCTCGGCACCGGCCGCTGCCGCCACCAGCACGTCGCTCTCACCGATGTCCAGGACGGCCCGCAGCTGGAGCTGCGCGCCGGTCAGCACCCGGTCGCCCACCGCGAGGACCCGCGCACCCCCCTCGTCGGCGATCCGCACCAGGCGCCCGCCGCCGAAATCGGGCGCGTACGACGACTCGGGGGCCCAGGCGGGGACCCCGGGGGACAGTTCCAGCCAGGCCGGATCCTCGTCCACGTGCACCGTCCGCGTGCCGCCCGTCTCCGGGTCGACCGCCAGATACAGCTGCGTGCACTGGTCCCGGGACTGCACCAGCAGCAGCGGCGGGCCGGCGGTCGACCAGTGCACCCGCGCGAGGTACGGATGGCGCGCGCGGTCCCACTCGACCTCGGTGTGCCGGCCGTCCAAGGTGACGAAGTGCAGGCGGACATCGGCGTTGGGCGTCCCGGCCGCCGGGTAGGCGACCTCGGTCGGCTCCCGGTCCGGATGCGCCGGGTCCGCGATCCACCAGCGCCGCACCTTCCGGTCGTCCACCCGCGCGACAAGCAGCCGGTCGGACTCCGGTGACCACCAGAAGCCGCGCGAACGCCCCATCTCCTCTGCGGCTATGAACTCGGCCAGACCCCAGGACACGTTCCCGTCCTCCGGCTCCGCCAGCGCGCGGTCCCCGTCGCCCTCGGCCCCCGTCACCCGCAGTGCGCCCCGGGCGACGTACGCGATGTGCCGCCCGTCGGGGGACGGCCGGGGATCGATCACCGGGCCGGCGGTGGGCAGTTCACGCGCCGTACCGGCCCGCAGTTCGGCCGCGAAGAGCCGCCCGGACAGGGCGAACGCCGCCAACTCGACCGCCTGGTCCACCGCGTAGCCGACGATCCCCGCCGACCCCTCACGGCTCCGCTCGCGCCGTACCCGCTCCTCGGCCGGCAGGTGCTCCGCCGAGCCGCCGAGCAGCTCGCGCGGATCGGCGGCCGGCCGTTCCCGGTGCCCGGCGTCGTCGAGGTCGAGCACCCAGAGCAGGCCGGTCCGGTCCGTACCGGACGCCGATCGCAGGAAGACGACCCGCGAACCGTCCGGCGAGACCGTGAAGGACCGCGGGGCACCAAGAGTGAAGCGCTGGGTCCGCGCCGACTGACGCGGGAAGGAGAGCTGCTGCGTCGCTGTCATGGCACCGAACCTAAGGCACCGGAGCCGCGCTTGTGCGCCCCCATGTGCTGCCGTGCACCGATCGATGCGTACGCACGGATAGTTATGATCCGTAGCGCAAGGTGGGTATGACCCCCCTGGCACATGCGACTGGACCGTCCCTACCGAATATCTGTGGAGGTGAACCGCCGTGGCACTCTCGATTTCGGCGGTGGTGCTGCTGGCGATCGTCGTCTTCCTGCTGATCCGGAAAGCCGGGTTGAAGGGCGGACATGCGATGGTCTGCGTGTTGCTCGGGTTCTACCTCGCCAGCTCCTCCGTGGCTCCGACGATCACGGAGCTGACCACGAATGTGGCGGGAATGATCGGCGGCATCAAGTTCTGAGCCGACCGCCGGACCGCACGGCCTAGTCTGTTCGGTATGAAGGATCTTCCCGCCCGTCGTCTGCTCCTGGTGCATGCGCACCCGGACGACGAGTCGATCAACAATGGCGCCACGATGGCCCGGTACGCGGCCTCCGGCACCCTGGTCACCCTGGTGACCTGCACCCTGGGCGAGGAGGGCGAGGTCATTCCGGCCGGTCTCGCCCATCTCGCGCCCGACCGGGAGGACCGGCTCGGCCCCCATCGCGCGGGCGAACTGGCCGCCGCGATGAAGGAGCTCGGCGTCACCGACCACCGCTTCCTCGGCGGGCAGGGCCGGTTCCGCGACTCGGGGATGATGGGCGTCGAGCAGAACCACCGCGAGGGCGCGTTCTGGAACACCGACGTGGACGAGGCCGCCGCGCATCTGGTCGAGGTCATCCGCTCCGTACGTCCCCAGGTGATGGTGACGTACGACCCCCACGGGGGGTACGGCCACCCCGACCACATCCAGACCCACCGCGTCGCGATGCGCGCCGCCGAGCTGGCCGCCGAGCCCGCCTACCGGCGCGACCTCGGCACCCCGCACACGATCGCCAAGATCTACTGGAACCGGGTCCCGCGGTCGGCCGCCGAGGAGGCGTTCGCCCGGCTGCGCGCCACGGGGACGGACTTCCCGGGCATCGGCGAGACCGGCGACATTCCGGGTGTGGTGGAGGACGCCGAGATCACCACGGAGATCGATGGCTCCGCGTACGCGGAGCGCAAGGCGGCCGCGATGCGCGCGCATGCCACCCAGATCGCGGTGGACGGCGACGTCTTCGCGCTCTCCAACGACCTCGCGCAGCCGCTGTTCGCCACGGAGTACTACCAGTTGGTCACGGGCGGCCCCGCCGCACCGGCGGGAGAGCGCGAGCACGACCTCTTCGCGGGCCTGGCGGAGCCGGAGGTGACGCCGAGCGGTCCCGGGGGAGGACGTGAAGGCGGACACGAGGGCCGACTTGAGGCAAACGCGCCCTTCGGGAAAGTCTCACGGGGTGAGGATTCCGAGGGATTTGAGGGAACTTCGGGGGTGACCGCATGAGCGGTACGACCGGAAAGAGCGGTACGGCCGGTAAGGGCGGTACGGCCGGTAAGGGCGGTACAGCCGGTAAGGGTGGTACGGCCGGACCCGGCCCGGGATCTCTTCTTGTGCGCGCCGCGAGGCCTGGCCGTGCCGTCGCGTACCTCGCGCTCGCCCTCCTGGGCGCGTTCGTCGGCATCGCGGGCTCGCTGCTCCAAGGCGCCTGGCTCCCGGGCGGCTTGATGCTCGCGCTGGCCGCCACGGCCGCCCTGTTCTACGGCTCGCTGCGGGCCACCGGGACGCAGCTCGGCGTGGCCGCGTCCGCCGTCGGCTGGCTGCTGGCCATCGTCGTGCTCAGCGTCGGACGCCCCGAGGGCGACGCCATGTTCGCCTCCGGGATCGCGCCGCTCGTCTTCATGCTCGGCGGCATGGCGACGGCTGTGATCTGCGCCACCATGTCGCGGCTGCCGCAACCGGGCGGTGGACCGGGCCGACTTGGCGGGTAGCCGCACCACGTACCCCCAGCGCGCAGCCGGTTCGGCGTGCCCCTAGGGTGGGTCGACCGACGGGCCGGGAAGCCCCTGAACCGGCCGTGCTCGTATGGCACGCCGAAGGGCCGGCCGGGGCCGCTTCCGGCGGTCCCGGAGTGTCCGCCGGCCGTGGCCAGTATGGTGGTGCGCGCCGCCGAGCCGCCCGCAGCAGTAGCTATCCAGTAAGAACGGGCGGCGAAGCCAACCGGGAGAACCTGCTTTGAGTCGTGAAACTGACAGTTCGTCCTCCGGCCCCCAGGGGGGCGGTGGAGCCGCGTACCCCTCGGGCACTCCGCCGTACGGATCCCGCCAGTATCCGTCGCTGCATCCGACGCAGGACGCTCCGGACGAGGGCACCGGCGCCGCTTCCCCGCGGCAGCCGGAGGAGAAGAAGACCGAGACCACGCTGACGACGCGGATCCGGATCAACATCCCGGGATCACGGCCGATCCCGCCCGTCGTGATGCGCACGCCGATGAGCGACACCGACGCCGGGCGGGCCGGGTCGGGCGACGCCGACGCTCCCGCGGGCGAGCGCGAGAGCGAGCGCACCGGCGGCGTTCCGCGACCCGCGGCGGCGCCGGACACGGCCGGGACCCCGGCCCCGGCCGCCGAGGGGAAGGCCGCGGCGAGCGACTGGTTCGCGCCGCGCAAGTCCGCGCCGCCCGCCACCTCACCGCAGGGCGGCGGTCCGGCGAGCGGCGGCGGTCCGGTCCCCTCGCCGCAGGGCGGCTCGGCCGCGCCCGGTGGCCCCGGTGCGAACGGCTCCGGCGCCGGTGCTCCCTTCGGGCCCGGCGCGGACGACGGCGCACCCCGCAAGTCCGGCCTGGCGGCCCTCGCCGAGGACGCCGGTCCGGCGCCCGCCCTGCCCACGCGACCGCGCCCCGGCAGCGGCACGCTCCCCGGCACGGGAACCCCCTACTTCCCCGACGGCCCCCAGCCCGGCCGGGGCAGTGCTCCCGGCCGGCCCGGCGCGGGCCAGTCCGGCAACGGTTTCGCCCCGGGCCGGTCGGGGCAGGGCGGTGCTCCGGGGCAGCCCGGCCCCGGTGGTGTCCCCGGCCAGGGCGGCAACGGCTTCGCTCCCGGCCGCAATACGCCTCCGCTGGGCGTACGCCCTCCGGGCGGGCCCGGCCGCTCAGGGCCGGCGGGTCCCACGACCGGCCCGGCCACCGGGAACATGCCGCTGGGCGGGATGCCCGGCGGCCCCGGCGTGGCACCCCGGATGTCCGACGACACCGCGGTGCTCACGCCGCAGACGCCGGCCTCCGAACCGGGCGGCGGTTATGTCTCCGGTGACACGCTGACCAGCGGCATCCCTGTGGTCCCCGAGGAGCACCGCTCCCCGTTCCCGACGCTGGACGGACCGCACTCCGGCCTCGGCGCCGGACCCGACGCGGGCCTGTCCCACGGCCCGCACGGGCCGGACGCCGACTTCTCCGCACCGGAGTTCCCGGCCGGACCCGGTGCCGGTCAGGCAGGCCCGGCGGGCCCCGTGTCCAGTGCGGACGCGACGTCGGCGTCCCGGTCCGCGCCTGCCGGGAAGGGCCGCTCCAAGCTGATGCTCGCGGGGGCCGGCGTGGTCGCTGTGCTCGGCATCGCGTACGGCGCGGGTCTGCTGCTCAACCACTCCGACGTACCCAAGAGCACCACGGTCCTCGGCGTCGACATCGGCGGCGGCACCCGGGACGAGGCCGTCAACAAGCTCGACGCGGCGCTCGGCGAGCGGGCCAGGACGCCGCTCCAGCTCTCGGTCGGCGGCAAGAAGGTGGAGCTCGGCCCGGACAAGGCCGGCCTGTCCCTGGACAGCCAGGCGACCGTGCGTGCCGCCGCGGGCAGCGACTACAACCCCGTGTCGGTGATCGGCTCCCTGTTCGGCGGCGAACGCGTCGCCGAGCCCGTCATCCTCGTCGACGAGGAGAAACTGAGCGTGGCGCTCGCGGACCTCGCGGGCACATCCGGTTCGGCCACCGACGGCACGATCCGCTTCGAGCCGGGCAAGGCGGTCGCCGTACCGGGCAAGGCGGGCCAGACCCTGGACGTCGGCCGCTCGGTGATCTCGGTCAAGGACGCGTACCGCGCCCAGGTGGAGACGGGCAAGCCGAATGTGGTGGAGCTGCCCGTCGCCACCCGCGAGCCGACGATCACGCAGGCGGAGCTGGACCGGGCGATGAAGGAATTCGCCCAGCCCGCGATGTCCGGCCTGATCACGATCAAGGCGGGTGACAAGTCGATCCAGTTCGGCCCGGCGAAGTCCCTGCCGCAGATCCTTTCCATGAAGGCGATCGACGGAAGGCTGGTCGAGGTCTATGACAAGCAGGCCATCGAGCAGCTGCTGGACGGCGTCTTCGACGGCATCATGATCACCAAGGGCGACGGCAAGCAGCACCAGGTGTCCGCGGACGACGTGGCCCAGGCGATGGGCCCCGCCCTGCGCGGCAAGACGCCCGCGCAGCGCACGGCGGTCATCTCGCTCAACCCGAGCTGAGCGGCCGCCACCGACACGAAAAGCCCCTGCCCGGTCCTCCGGGCAGGGGGCTTCGTGCACGGCCCGAAACCCTGTCGGCGGCCTTGCCGCTGTCGAAATCGCCCGGTCTCCGGGCCGGCCCGACGCCATCGTCCGAGCTCGACTTCCCCTCTCCGCCCGCCGACCGGAAAGCGACGTCATGACCAGCACGCGCCCGGCCCCGACCACCACCCTCTGGCGTCCCACCGGGCCCGTCGAGCTGGAGCTCGTGCGGGAGTCGGGGTGGCGGGCGTGGCCCGCGCGCCTGCCCGAGCAGCCGATCTTCTATCCCGTGCTGAACGAGGACTATGCCGTCCGCATCGCGCGCGACTGGAACGTCAGGTACGACGGCGCCGGCTTCGTCACCCGCTTCGAGGTCGACGCCGCCTTCCTCGCGCGCTATCCCGTACAACAGGCCGGCGGCGAGACCATCCTGGAACTGTGGGTGCCGGCCGAGGAGCTCGACGAGTTCAACGCGCACATCGTCGGCACGATCGAGGTCGTCCACGAGTTCCGGTGAGGCCCGCCCCCGTCAGTTCAGCATCGCCCGCGCCGCCCGTGCCCGTCAGTTCAGCATCGCCCGCGCCGCCCGTGCCCGGCGCCTGATCGCCTCGGCCGCCGTCGGCTCGACCGCCGACACCACGTCCGCGTACGCCTCCATCTCCACCGCGCCTGCCGTGAAATCACCCCGCTGCACGAGCAGTTGGGCACGCTCGTAGCGCAGCCTGGCCGGGTGCGCGGGGAGCAGGAGGAGCAGGTCGAGCGCCCACAGGGCGACGTCCGAGCGCTCCGGGCGGGTTGCCGCCCAGGCGCGGATGTTGTTCAGGATGCGTGAGACCACCGCGAGCGGGTCCGCGGGCGTCAGCATCGACGGGGTCAGCGGCGCGCCCGTCGTGCCGGCGACGAGCAGCTCGGTGTCCGTGGGCGTCAGCAGCCGGCCCCCGGCGAACGGGTCCGCCAGGACCTGCGCGTCCGCGTCGCCGAAGCCGACCACGAAGTGGCCGGGCAGGGCGACCCCGTACACATGGCCGCCCGCCCGGCGGGCGACCTCCGTCCAGATCACCGAGAGCAGGATCGGCAGGCCACGGCGGCGGCGCAGCACCTCCTGCAACAGCGAGGACTCGAGGTGCTGGTAGTCGCCGGGGGAGCCGTGGAAGCCCTCGCGGCCGCCGAGCAGGTCCGCCAGTGCCCGCGCCCAGGCCCGCGGTGCGGTGAGCCCGTACGGCACCGCACCCGCGAGGCGGTCCAGTTCGATCTGGGCCTCGTCGATGCCCGCCTCGTCCAGTGAGGCGTCCGCCTGTATGCCGATGAGCAGGCACAGCAGGGCAAGGTCGGGGCGTTCGGCCCGGGCCTCCTCGGCGAACCGCTCCCGCCGGGGCTGCCGCCACGCATCGTGCTGCATATGCTTTTCGTACCCGTCTACGCCGCGCGGAAGTGGTGGTAGTGGTGATGGACCGTGAAGCCCATCGCGCCGTACAGCGCCCGGGCCGCCTCGTTGTCCGCCTCCACCTGGAGCCAGGCGGCCGACGCGCCCTCCTCCAGCGCGCGGCGGGCCAGGGCCGCCATCGCCGCCGTCGCCAGACCTTGACGGCGGTTCTCGGGGTCGACCTCCACGGCCATGAAGCCCGCCCAGCGTCCGTCGACCACACACCGGCCGATCGCCGCGGGGACCTCCCCGGTGCCCGGTATAGAGGCGAACCACACCGAAGGGCCGCTGCCCAGGACCTGGAGCACATGGGGCCCCGCCACACCGGAGCGGTTGTAACGCCGCAGCCACGCCGCGTCGACGGTGCGCGCCAGCCGCACCCGCGTGACGTCCGCGTCCAGGTCGCCGATCGGCGCCAGGCCGCCGACCTGCACTTGCGCCGACACCTCGCGCTGCCAGCCGCGCTTCTCCAGCTCGGCGCACAGCTCCTCCTGGGTGCCCGCCGCGCCGGTCGCGGTCTGCACATAGGCCGGGAGCCCGCGCTTCCCGTACCACGCACGCACCCGCTCCAGCGCCGCGTCGAGGTCCATGCCCAGGTCGCCGAGCGGCAGAACCGAATTGGCGCGCCGGGTGAATCCGCACGCCGCCCGCAGCTCCCAGTCGCCGAGCCGTTCGCTCTCCACCGGCTGCCAGGCCCTGGACGTCACCCGCGCCAGCTCCTCGAAACTCGCGGCGGGTCCCCGTCGCCGGGCCGGTGCCCCGGGCACGACCTTGCCCGCGACCAGGGAGGATTCCGCGATGCGGACGGTTTCGCCGGTCCTTCGTGTGATCAGCAGCACACCAGAGGTCCATGATGTGAGAACACCGACCGTGTCGGTGAACTTCGCACCCGGACCGCCGGCCGTGTCCAGGGTCCGTACGGACACTCGTTTTCCCACGTCATCAGGTGTAATACGGATCTCGAGTCGTCCGCCGGCAGTGAATTCCACAGCTCTGTGAGCCCCTCCTGTTCGGATCGTCGCCAAGAACGGAGATACTAGGGGCGGGCATCGACGACGCCGCGCTCCCGCGCAAGCCAGCCCTTACCGAGGAGGAACGACAGCGTGACCTACGTCATCGCGCAGCCTTGTGTCGACGTCAAGGACAAGGCGTGCATCGAGGAGTGCCCCGTCGACTGCATCTACGAGGGCTCTCGGTCCTTGTACATCCACCCGGACGAATGCGTCGACTGCGGTGCTTGTGAGCCGGTCTGCCCCGTGGAGGCCATCTTCTACGAGGACGACACCCCGGAGGAGTGGAAGGACTACTACAAGGCGAATGTCGAGTTCTTCGACGAGCTCGGCTCGCCCGGTGGTGCCTCCAAGCTCGGCCTGATCGAGCGCGACCACCCCTTCATCGCCGCGCTGCCGCCGCAGAACGGCTGATCGGCCGCCACGACTGATCCGCTCCCGCAGGGAGCAGCCCCCGCGGGGCGGATCGGCCGCTGAGCCGCTGATCCGCCGCGGGACGGCAGATCCGATCCGCATCCTCCGGTCCCGTACGGCTCGTCGTCCGTACGGGACCGAGGCGTTTGACGCCCACGTACCAGAAAGCGAGCGCCGCCGTGGCCTCAGTCTCTTCGCGCCTCCCCGTCTTCCCCTGGGACAAGCTCGAGCCGTACAAGGCGACGGCCGCGGCCCATCCGGACGGAATCGTCGACCTCTCGGTCGGCACGCCCGTCGACCCGGTGCCCGTGCTGATCCAGCGGGCCCTCGTGGCAGCCGCCGACTCCCCCGGCTACCCGACCGTCTGGGGCACGGCCGCCCTGCGGGACGCGCTGGTGGGCTGGGTCGGCCGGCGGCTCGGCGCGGTGGACGTGGCGGACACCAATGTCCTGCCCGTCGTCGGCTCCAAGGAGCTGGTGGCCTGGCTGCCCACACAGCTCGGACTCGGGCCGGGCGACCGGGTCGCCTACCCGCGGCTCGCCTACCCCACCTACGAGGTCGGCGCGCGCCTGTGCGGGGCGGACCCCGTGGTGTACGACGACCCGACCGAGCTCGACCCGGCAGGGCTGAAGCTGCTGTGGCTCAATTCGCCGTCCAACCCGACCGGCAGGGTGCTGGCCAGGGACGAGCTGATCCGGATCGTCGCCTGGGCGCGCGAGCACGGGGTGCTGGTCTTCAGCGACGAGTGCTACCTGGAACTCGGCTGGGAGGCCGAGCCGGTGTCCGTGCTGCACCCGGACGTGTGCGGCGGCACGTACGAGGGCGTCGTCGCCGTCCACTCGCTCTCCAAGCGCTCCAACCTGGCCGGTTACCGGGCCGCGTTCATCGCCGGTGACGCTGACGTGCTCGGCGAGCTGCTCCGGATCCGCAAGCACGGCGGGATGATGACCCCCGCACCCGTGCAGGCGGCGACCGTGGCGGCCCTCGGCGACGACGCGCACGTCACCGAGCAGCGCGCCAGGTACGCGGCCCGCCGCGCCGCCCTGCGCTCGGCGCTCGAGACGCACGGATTCCGCATCGAGCACAGCGAGGCCAGCCTGTACCTGTGGGCGACCCGCGACGAGCCGTGCTGGGAGACCGTCGCCCACCTGGCGGACCTCGGCATCCTGGTAGCGCCCGGCGACTTCTACGGCGAGGCGGGAGAGCGGTTCGTCCGAGTGGCGTTCACGGCGACCGACGAGCGGGTCGAGGCGGCCGTGAAGCGCCTCGGCTGAGTGCCCTCCGAGGGATGCGCCAAGAGCCCGGGAGAGCTGTGTTCCCGGGCCCTTCGCGTTCACCGGCCGGCCGACGGGCAGGCAGTGGATCAGCCGCCCAGCGGCAGACCGCCGAGAGTGCCGCTGGGCAGTCCGCCACCGCCGAGGGAGTCGGTCGGCAGGCCGCCGCCGTTGGTCGCGCCGCCGACCAGACCGCCCGCCTCGCCGGTGGCGGCACCGGCGGCCTTCTCGACGACCGGAGCAGCAGTCTTGGTGGTCTTTCCGACGGTCTTGGCCGCGACGGGAGCAGCAGTCTTGGTGGTCTTTCCGACGGTCTTGGCCGCGACCGGAGCGGCCTTCTCGGCCGCCTTGCCGCCGACCTGGCCGGCCACCTGGGTGGTCTCCTTCGAGACATCGCCGACCGTGTCGTCGACGTTGTCCGTGTCGAGGGCCGTCAGGCCGCCGACGGGGGCCTGGGGGACTTCCACGGCGCCTGCGGAGCCGGCCGCACCGACCACGGGAGCTGCACCCGCCGCGATGAGCAGCGCGGCACGGGCGATCCGACGGGTCAGGGGGAGGGACATGATGCTCCTTGAAGCGAGAGGACGTTCGGACTGTGCGTGGTGCGAGATCGTGCTGTCCGGCGTACGGACGTCCTGACAACCGCGAGGAGGGCGGGGGAAGTTGCGGTGACTCCGGGTAAAGAATTGGTAACGCGTCGCATAATCGGTTTCGTGGAAAAACGGGCAAACGCCGCGATGTCCCACACCGTGATGAACCGTCACTTCCCTGTGGCCGCAAGGGATTCGGTGAGGAACCGCGAGTGGGCGCGACAGGGCGCGCGGTCTTCGCACGCGGCGAGCGGAGTGCTTCGTTCGGGGGAGTGGCCGGACTACTGTGCGACGCGAATGCGGACGTCCCCGGTGCCCTGATCGGCGGTGTCACCGCCGTGCGCACCCGCTCCGGCACGGCCGCTCGCGCCGACGGGCTCCTTCCGCCACCCCTTGCCGGACTCCGCCGCGCTCCAGACCCGGCCTCCGTACGAGATCTCCGTGATGCGCAGCGCGTCCGCCCGGGCCACCGCCCAGTGCGCGAGCTCCCAGCCGCGGGGGGACGCCCCGCCGTTGTCCGCCGCCGTGGACGGCACCGGGACGGTGAGCTCCGCCGTCTCAGGCACACCGGTGTTCCCGCGCCCCGCACCGCCGCGCGGCAGTACCTCCGCGCCGAAGGCCCGCACCAGCTCCGCGCGCAGCTTCGCCGGGTCGCCGGCCTTGCCGCCTTCCCGGGACTCACAGGTCAAGGTGGCCGCCGCCCGGCCCGTGAGCGCCGCGGCCAGCAGCGTGGCGTCCGGCTCGTGCTTCGCGTACGCCTGCGGGAAGCCGCTGCGCTGCACGCGCTGGGCGGCCACGGTCAGCGGCAGCCGCGAGTAGCCGGGGACCTCGGCGAGCTGGTCGTAGAACTTCCCGGCCGAGTAGACCGGGTCGAGGATCTGCCGCGGCGTCCCCCAGCCCTGGGAGGGGCGCTGCTGGAACAGACCGAGCGAGTCCCGGTCGCCGTGCTCGATGTTGCGCAGGGCCGATTCCTGGAGGGCGGTCGCCAGCGCGATGGTGACCGCGCGCTGGGGCATGCCCCGGGTGGTGCCGACCGCGGAGATGGTCGCCGCGTTGTCCGCCTGCTCGGTCGAGAGTTCGTACGACGTGCCACTGCCCTCCGTCGTGCGCACGACACAGCGCGGCGGGCCGCCCCCGGTGACGTACTGCACGACGACGTAGGCGATGAGAGCCAGCAGCACGAGGAGCGCGGCCGCGAAGCGAAGGAGGCGGCCGCGCCGGACGGAGGAGGCGGTCTCGGACACGACGCCCACGGTACTGGAGGTCGCGTTAGGGTCTGAGTCATGTCCGAAACCGTGCTTGACCTCACTCTGGACGGCCCGGCGCTCACGGCGGCGCTGGTCGACTTCCGCTCGGTCAGCGGCGAGGAGAAGCCCCTCGCCGACGCCATCGAGCAGGCCCTGCGTCTCCTGCCGCACCTGACCGTCGACCGGCACGGCAACAACATCGTGGCCCGTACGCACCTGGGCAGGGGCGAGCGGGTCGTGCTCGCCGGGCACATGGACACGGTTCCGGTGGCGGGGAACCTCCCCTCGCGGCTCGACGAGAACGGCATCCTGTGGGGCTGTGGCACCAGCGACATGAAGTCGGGCGTCGCGGTCCAGCTGCGCATCGCCGCCACCGTGCCCGAGCCGAACCGCGACCTCACCTTCGTCTTCTACGACAACGAGGAGGTCGCCGCACATCTCAACGGTCTGGGGCATGTGGCCGAGGCCCATCCCGACTGGCTGACGGGCGACTTCGCCGTCCTCCTCGAACCGTCCGATGCCCAGGTCGAGGGCGGCTGCCAGGGCACGCTGCGGGTCCACCTCCGCACGGAGGGCGAGCGCGCGCACTCCGCCCGCAGCTGGATGGGTTCCAACGCCATCCACGCCGCCGCTCCGATCCTCGCCCGCCTCGCCGCGTACGAACCGCGCCGGCCGGTGATCGACGGGCTCGAGTACCGCGAGGGCCTCAACGCCGTCGGCATCGAGGCAGGTGTGGCCACCAATGTCATTCCCGACGCCTGCACGGTGGTCGTCAACTACCGCTACGCGCCCGACCGCAGCATGGAAGAGGCTGAAGCCCATGTCCGTGAGGTATTCGCCGACTGCGGAGTGAGCGAGTTCGTGGTGGACGACCACACAGGCGGCGCGCTGCCCGGCCTCTCGCACCCTGCCGCGGCCGCGTTCATGGCCGCGGTGGGCGGCACCGCACAGCCCAAGTTCGGCTGGACCGACGTCTCGCGGTTCAGCGCGCTCGGTGTACCGGCGGTCAACTACGGCCCCGGTGACGCGCTCTTCGCCCACAAGCGGGACGAGCACGTGGCCATCGACAAGATCACACACTGCGAGCAGCGGCTGCGGGACTGGCTCACCGCCTGACCCGCCGGGCGCCCCCGGCGGCCGTACTTCCCGCCAGCGCATCCTGGTGGATCGCCCTTATTTCGCCATTCTTCACGTCCGCCGACCTACGCTGGCCCGAAGAAAATGATGTCCGGCGGAGGGAGCAGGTCATGAGCAGCAACTCCGAGGGTTTGCGCGCGCTGGAGGAGCAGCGACTGGGACCGGTACTGCGCCGCAGGGGACAGGTCCAGCCGACCACCACCGATCAGCGGCTGCTCGACACCGAAGGCGACTCCCAGTGGGTGCACACCGACCCCTGGCGGGTCATGCGCATCCAGTCGGAGTTCGTCGAAGGCTTCGGCGCGCTCGCCGAACTGCCCAGCGCCATCAGCGTCTTCGGCTCCGCCCGCACCCGTCCCGGCACGCCGGAGTACGAGGTGGGCGTGCGGCTCGGCAGGGCGCTGGTCGGCGCAGGCTTCGCGGTGATCACCGGCGGCGGTCCCGGCGCCATGGAGGCGGCGAACAAGGGCGCCCGGGAGGCCAAGGGCATCTCCGTCGGCCTCGGCATCGAGCTGCCCTTCGAGCAGGGCATCAACCCGCACGTCGACATCGGCGTGAACTTCCGGTACTTCTTCGTCCGCAAGACGATGTTCGTGAAGTACGCGCAGGGCTTCGTCGTTCTGCCCGGCGGCCTCGGCACCCTGGACGAGCTGTTCGAGGCGCTCACCCTCGTCCAGACGCGCAAGGTCACCCGCTTCCCGATCGTCCTGTTCGGCAGCGAGTACTGGGGCGGCCTGGTCGACTGGCTGCGCAGCACCGTGGTCGCAGAGGGCAAGGCCTCGGAGCGTGACCTGCTGCTCTTCCACGTCACGGACGACGTGGAAGAAGCCGTGGCCATGGTCACCAAGGAGACCGCCAGGTAGGCCCGTTCGTCACGTCCGACCCGACCGGCACGCTCCGGACGCCTCCGGCGGCGTGCCGGGCGGGCGGCCGTCAGGCCAGCCCGCGGCGGGCGACCTTGGGCGGACGCCGGCCCGCGATCGACGCCACCATGTCCAGCACCTGCTTGGTCTCGGCCACCTCGTGCACCCGGTACACCTGCGCACCGAGCCAGGCCGAGACCGCGGTCGTCGCCAGCGTGCCGAGCACCCGCTCCTTGACCGGCTTGTCGAGCGTCTCGCCGACGAAGTCCTTGTTCGACAGCGAGACCAGCACCGGCCAGCCCGTCCGCGTCATCTCGTCCAGTCTGCGGGTGGCCTCCAGGCTGTGCCGGGTGTTCTTCCCGAAGTCGTGCCCGGGGTCGATCATGATCCCGTCCCGGCGCACGCCCAGCTCGACCGCCCGCTCGGCGAGAGAGACCGTGACCCGCAGGATGTCCGCCATCACGTCGTCGTACGCGACCCGGTGCGGCCGCGTACGGGGCTCGGCGCCGCCCGCGTGCGTGCACACCAGGCCCGCGCCGTACCGCGCCGCGACCTCCGCGAGCCGGGGGTCCACCCCGCCCCACGCGTCGTTGAGCACGTCCGCCCCCGCCTCGCACACGGCCTCACCAACCTCGTGCCGCCACGTGTCGACGCTGATCACCACATCGGGGTGCCGGCGGCGGACCTCGGCCACGAAGCCGACCGTGCGCCGCGCCTCCTCGTCGGCGCTCACCTCCTCGCCGGGGCCCGCCTTCACCCCGCCGACGTCGATGATGGCCGCACCCTCGGCCACCGCCTGCTCGACCCGGGAGAGCGCGGGCTCGTCGCGGAACGTGGCGCCCTGGTCGTAGAACGAGTCGGGCGTCCGGTTCACGATCGCCATGATCACCGGCTCGTGCGCGTCGAACTCGCGCCGTCCCAGCCGCAGCATCCGCAGTTTCCTCCTCAGATCGTCCGCCCTGCGACCCTACTGTCAGTGTCCCGTGGCACGATCGGCACGGGACGGTTTCCACCCGGGGTGTCCCCGGGTCTTCGGGGAGAGGGTCGCTCGTGTTCTTGTTCTTGCTGATCGCGATGGTCGTGGTCGTCGCCGCGGTCACGCTCGCCGTGGTCGGCGGCGGCGACAGCGCGGCCCTGCCCGAGGCGGCGCCCGAGCAGCCGGCCGACCCCCTGCCGCTGAACCGCCCGGTGGGCCGCGCCGACCTCGACGCCCTGCGCCTGCCCGTGTCCCCCCGGGGTTACCGGATGGTGGACGTCGACGACGTCCTGGACCGGCTCGGCGCCGAGCTCGCCGAGCGGGACGCGCGCATCGCCGAGCTGGAGTCGGCGCTGGCCGGTGCACAGACGGCGGCGGGCGGCCGCCGCGAGGCGTTCACCAAGCCGGGCGAGGAGACGGACCGGTGACGGGCGGCGCCCTGCCCGGCCCCGACGGCGCACCGCGCTGCCCCTGGGGCCTGTCCTCCGAGGACTACCTGGCGTACCACGACGAGGAATGGGGCCGCCCCGTCCACGGCGACGACGCCCTGTTCGAGCGGCTCTGCCTGGAGGCCTTCCAGTCGGGCCTCTCCTGGATCACGATCCTGCGCCGCCGCGAGGGCTTCCGCACGGCCTTCGACGGCTTCAAGATCGCGTCCGTCGCGGCGTTCACCGACGCCGACAAGGAGCGCCTCCTCGCCGACGCCGGGATCATCCGCAACCGCGCCAAGATCGAGGCGGCCGTGGCCAACGCGCGCCTGCTCGCCGACTGGCCCTCCGGCGAGCTCGATGCGCTCATCTGGTCCTACGCCCCCGATGCCGCACAGCGCCCGGTCCCGCGGACGCTCGCCGATGTGCCGCCCGTCAGCGACGAGTCCACCGCGCTGGCCAAATCGCTCAAGAAGCGCGGCCTGCGCTTCATAGGCCCAACGACGGCGTACGCGCTGATGCAGGCGTGCGGCCTGGTCGACGACCACCTCGCCGACTGCGTGGCCCGCGGCCGCCGGGGCTGAGCCGTATCCGCAAGCTCTCGCCCGGCCCGCGACGCCCGACTCCCCGCGGCCTCCGGCGTGGACGGGGCCCCACCCCCCTAGCCCTACGGGCACGGGAGGCGCCCTCGCGCCAGACCGCCTGGCGATCTGCGACCGGGGCCCCCGCAGCCCTTCGGGCACAGTCAGATCCCCGGCACCGGACGCCGCGGGCCGGGCCCTGATACTGCGCGAATGCGCTAGCTAGCGGCCCAGATACCTGGGTGCTTCCTTCGCCAGGAAGGCCTGCACGGCGATCGCGTGGTCCGCGGAGGCGCCCGCCTGCGCCTGGAGCTCCTCTTCCTTGTCCAGCGCCTCGCTCAGCGAACGGTCGGCGCCGTACGCGAGCGACTCCTTGAGTGCGGCGTACGCGACGGTCGGCCCCTCGGCCAGTCCCCGGGCCACGGCCGCGGCCTCCGCGGCGAGCTCGTCCGCCGGGACGACGCGGTTCACGATGCCCCAGTCGTACGCCTCCTGGGCGGAGAACGAGCGCGGGAACAGCAGCAGATCGGCGGCCCGGCTCCGGCCGATCAGCCGGGGCAGCGTCCATGAGACGCCGGAGTCCGCGGTCAGCGCCACACCCGCGAACGACGTCGTGAACTTGGCGGTGTCGGCGACGATCCGGTAGTCGGCGGCGAGCGCGAAGCCGAGACCCGCGCCGGCGGCCACGCCGTTGACCCCCGCGACGACCGGCTTCGGCATCCCGGCGAGGGCACGGACGATCGGGTTGTAGTGCTCGCGCACCGTGCTCATCGTCTGGCTGCTGCCCGTCTCGCGGTCGGCGGCGAGCAGCTCCACATGCTCCTTGAGGTCCTGCCCCACGCAGAACGCCTTGCCCGTCGCCGTGAGCAGCACCGCGCGCACCGCGGGATCGGCGGCGGCCGCCTGAGCGGCGTCGCGCAGCGCTACCTTCGCCTCGACGTTCATGGCGTTCATGGCCTCGGGCCGGTTGATCGTGATCGTCGCGAGTCCGTCGTTCACGTCGTACAGCACGGCGTCGGCCATGGCGGGTCCCCTTTGCGGTTCGGACGGCAGTGTCGAGGCCCAGCATGGCGGAGATCACCGGGTCAGGACATGTGACCTGTGTCAAAGAATCATCGTCGCGACGGCTGCGGACGGTGGCGAAGTATCGCAGGCGGATCGCCGAATTGGGTGGTTTTGCGAGAGCGCGTTGCGTAAGCGATGCCGACTGATGTTGGTCTTTGGGTCCCGCCATGCGGGATAATGGCCTGGAAGCAATGTGTTCGATGCCGGTGACACAGCACCTCTCACGGGGCCGCCGGCTGCGATGAGCTGGTTTCAGGAAGGGGAACGAGCATGGCGGCCATGAAGCCGCGGACGGGCGACGGCCCGCTCGAGGTGACCAAGGAGGGGCGGGGCATCGTCATGCGCGTTCCGCTCGAAGGCGGCGGTCGGCTTGTTGTCGAGCTGACTCCGGACGAAGCGAACGCGCTGGGCGACGAGCTCAAGAAGGTCGTCGGCTGACACGCCCCTGATCTTTCGCACTGCCCCGGGCACGAAGGTGCCGGGGCAGTGCGTGTTCTCCGGGGCGTTTCGGCAGGCTGCGACGTCCGCACGGTGAGGGAGCCGTGGCTCACCTGCGCCGCCGCACGGCGATGACCGCCGCGCTCACCCTGCGGTGGGCCGCACGGTGCTGTGACGTCAGCACACCGCCCGG
The DNA here is from genome assembly GCF_044390825.1 of Streptomyces sp. NPDC018833. Taxonomy (NCBI): domain Bacteria; kingdom Bacillati; phylum Actinomycetota; class Actinomycetes; order Kitasatosporales; family Streptomycetaceae; genus Streptomyces; species Streptomyces sp. NPDC018833. The sequence continues at coordinate 134,377 of NZ_JBIRZM010000011.1, forward strand.
ACGGCCGGGCCCCACGGGCCACGAGCGCACGTACCTGCGGTGTGGCCGTACGGCGCAGAGCGCCGAGTCCCTACGGCGGGGCCGTACGTCCACGAGGGTGCCGTGCTCGCCCCGGCAGCGCCGGATGGCGGTAGAGCGCGGCGATACCCCGCGGCGGGCGGTGCTGGTGAGTCGGCACGGCCGGGCCGCACCCCCACGAGCGCTCAGCCGAGGCGGACCGCGCAGAGCAGGCCGTCGCCCACCGGGAGCAGGGTCGGGAGCAGCTCCGAGCTCTCCCGGACCGTACGCAGCAGCTCCCGCACCCGTAGCACCTCCGACGGCTGGGCCGCCGAGTCCACCGTGCGGCCGTCCGCGAACACGCCCTCGAAGCACACGAGCCCGCCCGGACGCAGCAGGCGCAACGATTCAGCGAGATACTCCAACGACTCCGTACGGTCCCCGTCGCAGAAGACGAGGTCGTACCCGCCGTCGGCCAGCCGCGGCAGCACGTCCAGCGCACCGCCCGGGATGAAGCGCGCGCGGTTCCCCGCGAAGCCGGCCGCGCGGAACGCCTCCCGCGCGAACTGCTGGCGCTCCGGCTCCAGATCGACCGTGGTCAGCACGCCATCGGGCCGCATGCCCTGGAGGAGATAGATCCCCGAGACGCCCGTCCCGGTCCCGATCTCCGCCACGGCCTTGGCGTCGGCGGTGGCGGCCAGCAGGCGCAGCGCGGAGCCGGTGCCGGGCGACACCGAGGGCAGCCCTGCCTCCCGGGCCCGCTCCCGGGCCCAGCGCAGAGCGTCGTCCTCGGCGACAAAGGCGTCGGCGAACGCCCAGCTCGTCTGCCGGTTGGCGGTAATGACCCTCTCCTGTCCCCGTAGGTGGCGCGAGGCTGACTGTATCCGCTGCGCCGGGAACCCGCAGATGGGACCGGACGTTGGAGAAGGACGGGGGAGATTGGGGGGAGTACATGGATCGAGGCCGGCAGCAGGACCCAAATCCACGTAAAAATTCTTATCCGGAGCTAACGGGCGAGGTGGCTATGGTAGGGGCTCCGCTGGACACCACCAGAGCTGACAGGGGAGGTGCGGCTGCACCTGCGGATCGGACCGGAGTGCTCAGGCGCTTCCTCAGGTCGGTGGGTGAGCCCAAATCCGTGACCAACATTGCTGACCGTTCCGTGCCCTCCGACTCCGTAGCCACCGCGACCTTCGCATCGGATGCGGAATCGCAGGCGTGGACCCCTCCCACCTGGGAGGAGATCGTCAGCACCCACAGCGCTCGGGTCTACCGCCTGGCCTACCGCCTCACGGGGAACCAGCACGACGCCGAGGACCTCACCCAGGAGGTGTTCGTCCGCGTCTTCCGCTCGCTGTCGACGTACACCCCCGGCACGTTCGAGGGCTGGCTCCACCGCATCACGACCAACCTCTTCCTGGACATGGTCCGCCGCAAGCAGCGCATCCGCTTCGACGCCCTCGGTGACGACGCGGCCGAGCGCCTGCCCAGCCGCGAGCCGTCCCCCCAGCAGGTCTTCAACGACACCCACTTCGACGCCGATGTGCAGCAGGCGCTGGACACCCTCGCACCGGAGTTCCGCGCCGCCGTCGTCCTCTGTGACATCGAGGGGCTGTCGTACGAGGAGATCGCCGCGACCCTGGGCGTGAAGCTCGGCACGGTCCGCAGCCGTATCCACCGCGGCCGCTCGCATCTGCGCAAGGCCCTGCAGCACCGGTCTCCCGAGGCCCGTGCCGAGCAGCAGCGGTCGCCGGCGGGTGTGGTCTGCCTTGCCGTGGAGGGCGGGACGGCGTGAGTGGCACCGGTCCGACCCCGGCGGAGCAGCATCTGGGGGACCGGCTCGCCGCGCTTGTCGACGGCGAGCTGAAACACGACGTGCGCGACCGTGTCCTCGCCCATCTGGCGACCTGCCCCAAGTGCAAGGCGGAGGCGGACGCCCAGCGCCGCCTGAAGAGCGTCTTCGCGCAGTCCGCGCCACCGCCGCTGTCCGAGGGGCTGCTCGCCCGGCTCCAGGGCCTGCCGGCGGAGCCCGGTGTCGACGACGACCGCGGGGGCCCCTTCGGCGGCCGCTCCGGCGACGGTGTGCTCGGAGCTCTGAACCCGTCGGCGGGACATACTCGCGAACCGCGCGGGGAGACCTTCGGGTACGTCCCCGGGGGCGCGCACGCGGCCGTCCTGCCGGGAGCGGGCGGCGGCTTCCGCATTCACGAGGTGGGCCGCGGGGACGCTGAGCGGTCGCCGTGGCGCGGCAGACGTTTCGCGTTCGCCGCGGCGAGTGCCGTGTCGTTCGCCGCCATCGCGCTCGGCGGAGCCGTCCCGCTGGACGTCTCCGGTGAGACCAGCGCCCGTGGCCAGGGCGCCGGCAACAAGGTGACCCCCGTGCGCGCCTCCGCCGGGCCGAGCGGATCCTCTTCCGGTGCCACGACGACCGGCGGCGCCATCTCCCCGCGCGGCACGGAGGGCGACCGGCGCCGCAGCACGATGGGTACGCCGGCCAGGCAGGGCAGCGGCCCGTTCCGCGCCGTCGCACCCACCGCGCCCCCCGCCCCGCAGCAGGCGCACCCGTACACCACCGCGCTGCTGATGTATGACTCCGCCGCCCTCCCGCCGCTGATACGGCCCACGGCGTCGGCGCTCCCGCCTGCCACCGGCTCCGGGGCGTCGCCGTCCGCCACGCCGGCCGCCACCCCGGCCCCGACGCATCTCGCGGCTCCGACGGCTCCTCACCCGTCGTGGACACCCCCGCACTGACGGCACCCAGGGCGGGCCCCTGCGCGGGGATTCGCAAACCTGGTTGAATCCTGGGTGCGTGCCCCGCGGGGGTACCGCAGAGGCCGGCAGTTTGCGGGGAGAGCATGGACGACGGGAAGCCCACCGAACCGAAGGCGAAGTGGTGGAGCCGCCCCAGTGCGGGACGGGCGACGGATTCCGGGCCCGAGCAAGCCGCTGTGGCCGACGCACAGCCGTCGGTCACCGAGCCCGAGGCGAGCCCGCACGCGGCGGCCGAGGCGACGGTCCCGGTGGGTGCGACGCAGTCCGCCGAGCCGAGCACCGCGGACGCGGTCGTCGTTCCTCCGCCGGCCTCCGCACCGACCGCCTCCCGCCCGACGCCCCTGCACGAGCCTGACGCGTACAGCACCCCGCCCTACGGCGGCCCGGGTCCGTGGGCCCCGGCGCCCCCCGTGCAGCGGCCCGTCCCGACCCCGGCGCAAGGCACGCCCGTACCCCCGCAGTACGCGGCTCCACACGCACCCCATGCACCACAGGCACCGCACGCGTCGCAGGCAGTGCCTCCCGTGCCGCAGGACGCGCAGACGGCGCCGCTGCCGCCCGTGCGGCCAGAGCCGGCCGTCCAGCAGCCCTCTGTACCCCACCAGGCCCACCAGTCCCAGCCGACCGCTCCCCACCACCTCCACCAGCCGCAGCCGCAGCCGCCCGAGCGGCCGCAGCCGCTGAACTCGATCTGGCTCCAGTACGACCCGTGGAGCGCACCCGGCCGGCCGCTCACGGAGCCCGGCGAGCCCGCCGCCAGGAAGCGCAGGCGCGGTCCGCTGCTCGTTGGCGCGCTGGTCATCGCGCTCGTCGCGGGCGGCATCGGAGGTGCCGCCGGTGCATACGTCGAGCGCAACGGCGGCATCACCCAGGTCGAGCTGCCCCAGGCGGACCGCGAGAGCCGGGACCGCGCGCCCGACAGCGTCGCCGGCATCGCGGCCAGCGCCCTGCCCAGCGTCGTCACCCTGCACGTCAGCGGCGGCGGCGAGCAGGGCACGGGCACCGGCTTCGTCCTCGACCGGCAGGGCCACATCCTCACCAACAACCATGTCGTCGACCCGGCGGGTACCTCCGGCGACATCACGATCACCTTCAGCGGCGGGGAGACGGCCGAGGCCACCCTCGTCGGCAAGGACAGCGGATATGACCTCGCGGTCGTGAAGGTCACCGGCGTCTCCGGCCTGAAGCCGCTGCCGCTCGGCAACTCCGACAACGTCCGCGTCGGCGACCCCGTCGTCGCGATCGGCGCCCCGTTCGACCTCCAGAACACCGTCACCTCCGGGATCATCAGCGCCAAGGAGCGCCCCATCACGGCCGGCGGTGAGAAGGGCGACGGCAGCGACGTCAGCTACGTCGACGCACTCCAGACCGATGCCCCGATAAACCCGGGCAACTCTGGCGGTCCGCTCGTGGACAGCAAGGCGCGGGTCATCGGCATCAACAGCGCCATCAGGGCCGCCGACACCGGAGTGGGGGCCGACGGCGGCCAGGCCGGTTCGATCGGTCTCGGCTTCGCGATCCCGATCAACCAGGGCAAGCGCGTCGCCGAGGAACTGATCAACACCGGCAAGGCCACACACCCGGTGATCGGCGTCAGCCTCGACATGAAGTTCACCGGGGACGGCGCGCGCGTCGGCGAGAAGGGCAAGGACAACACCCCGTCCGTCACCGCGGGCGGCCCGGCCGACAAGGCCGGAATCCGGCCGGGCGACGTCATCACCAAGGTCGACGGGCAGCGGGTTCACAGCGGCGAGGAGCTGATCGTCAAGATCCGCGCCCACCGGCCGGGCGACCGGCTGGAGCTCACCCTCACCCGCGGCGGCGACGAGCGGACGGTGACACTGACCCTCGGTTCGGCGGACAGCTCATGACCATGTGCGCGGTGCCCGGGCGGTACCGGGGCGACAGTTCCGCCGGGTACCGTGGAGCCGGTCCGGACCTCATCCGACCTGCGGGCCGCAGAGAACACGAGGAGCAGCAGGGTGTTCAATGACATAGGCGGACTGGAGCTGGTGGCTCTCGTCATCCTCGCCGTGCTCGTCTTCGGCCCCGACAAGCTGCCGAAGGTCATTCAGGACGCTGCCCGCTTCATCCGGAAGGTCCGCGCGTTCTCCGAGAGCGCGAAGGAGGACATCCGCAGCGAACTGGGGCCGGAATTCAAGGACTTCGAGTTCGAGGACCTCAACCCCAAGGCGTATCTCCGTAAGCAGCTCGCGGAGAACGAGGACCTCAAGGACCTGAAGGAGCTCCGCAGCAGCTTCGATCTCAAGAAGGAGATCAACGAGGTCGCGGACGCCGTCAACGGCAAGGACCCCTCCGGCGTGTCGGAAAGCTCCGTCCCGGCCGTGGTGAACGGTTCGCCCGCGGGCGGCCCCGACCTGCTCAAGAAGCGCGACGGCGCCGATCGCGACGAGCGGCCGCCGTTCGACGCGGACGCCACCTGAGCACGCCCGAGCACTGTCATCCCCTGCGCACAGCGACGGGATGGCTATTCTCTCCATCTGTCCGGCAGTGAGGACGCCCGAGGGGGGCGGGTCCGCTGAAGGCATGAACGACAGAGGAGGCGGCCGGAGATGGCGACGACGAGTGGGGTGACGGCGCAGGACACGGCCGGCGCTGCGTCGGCCCAGGGCGGCAGCGGCCCCCGCGCGACAGAGGGTGGGGGCACGGCTGCGGCGGCCGCTCGGCGTACGGCCGACGGTTTCAGGAGTGCCGGCTTCCCCTGGTACGGGCTGGACGAGGCCTTCACCGGCCCACGCCGACTGATGCAGGTGGGCACCGCCGCGGACGGCACCGTCCAGCACGGCGCCATCGGCCACGGCGACGAGCCGTCGATACGGTCCGAGGCGGCCGGCGCGGAGAAGGAACGCTTCGCCGTGGTCGTGACCGTCGCGGCGAGCCCGCTCAGACGCAGCGACGACGGTACGGGCGTCCTGGACGCCACGACGGCCTCGTCCGCGGCCTTGCTGGCCGGTTCGGGGCTGCTGGCGCACACCTGGCCGCCGCAGCTGGACCACTGCCTGCGCGACGACTGGCTGAACCAGCAGACGGAGACCGCGTTCGAGCTCGCGCACGACCTGGCGGGCCCCGCGTGGTCGACGCTGTCGCTGCCGGTCGACGGGGTGCCGACGCCGTTCCACTACCGGGAGTCGGAGTTCGGCTGGGTGCTCGCCGGGACGACGGGGAACGGCGTGCACATCGGCGCGTACGGGCGCGGGATGAGCGCGTACGGGCTCGGGTTCTCGGTGGTGCAGGACGTATCCGCGTACGCGTGACGGGCGGGGCCCTGCCCCACCCGTCCGTACCCGGACTCCCGGGCGGGAGATCCGCCGGCCGGGGGCGAGGACGCGACCGGAGGCCGTGCGAGGCGACCACCGGAGGCCGTACGAGGCCGGACCACCTGAGGCGTACCCGGGCGGCCCATGAGGCCAACGGGGCGACCACCTGAGGCCGTGCGGCGCCGGGGCACGGCCGACGCCGGTTCGGCCCCGGTCACCGCGCGGTCAGGGAATGACCCCGACGGACCCCGTCAGAACTTGTTGCGCGGTGTGATGCCCAGGCTCATGCCCGACAGGCCGCGCTGGCGTCCGCCCAGCTTGCCCGCGATCGAACGCAGCGCCGACCCAGCGGGGGAGTCGGGGTCTGTCAGCACGACCGGCTTGCCCTCGTCGCCGCCCTCGCGCAGCCGTACGTCGATCGGGATCGAGCCGAGCACCGGCACCGTCGTACCGGTCGTCCGCGACAGGCCGTCGGCGACCCTCTGACCGCCGCCGGTGCCGAAGACGTCGACCATCTCGTCGCAGTGCGGGCACGGCAGCCCCGACATGTTCTCCACGACGCCGACGATCTTCTGGTGCGTCTGGACCGCGATGGATCCCGCCCGCTCGGCGACCTCGGCGGCCGCCTGCTGCGGGGTGGTGACCACCAGGATCTCGGCGTTGGGCACGAGCTGGGCGACGGAGATCGCGATGTCGCCGGTGCCCGGCGGCAGGTCGAGCAGCAGCACGTCCAGGTCGCCCCAGTACACGTCCGCGAGGAACTGCTGGAGCGCGCGGTGCAGCATCGGGCCGCGCCACACCACGGGCGCGTTGCCCGGGGTGAACATGCCGATGGAGATGACCTTCACACCGTTCGCCGACGGCGGCATGATCATGTTCTCGACCTGGGTGGGACGGCCGTCCGCGCCCAGCATCCGCGGCACGCTGTGGCCGTAGATGTCGGCGTCCACGACACCGACCTTCAGGCCGTCGGCGGCCATCGCGGCCGCCAGGTTCACGGTCACCGAGGACTTGCCGACGCCGCCCTTGCCGGAGGCGACCGCGTACACCCTGGTCAGTGAGCCGGGTTTGGCGAACGGGACCTCCCGCTCGGCGGTCGTGCCCCGCAGCGAGGCCGCGAGGTCCTTGCGCTGCGCGTCGCTCATCACGTCGAGCGAGACGTCGACCCGGCTGACGCCGTCGACACGGGCGACCGCGTCGGTCACGTTCTTGGTGATCGTCTCGCGCATGGGGCACCCCGAGACGGTGAGGTACACCGTGACGGCGACCGTGCCGTCGTCCCCGATGTCGACCGACTTCACCATGCCCAAGTCGGTGATCGGTCGGTTGATCTCGGGGTCGTTCACTGTCGCCAGTGCCTCGAGCACCGCGTCTTCCGTAACCATAGGGACGATGGTACGGCGCTGCCGCCCGCCTCGGGAAAGCCCTGTCAGCGGTCGCCTTCGTCACGGTGCCCGGGACGCTCGGACGGGAATACGGTGCGCCGCTCCTCCAGCTCCTTGATCAGGTCCTCGAACTCGGAGCGGATCCAGTCCCGCGTCGCCACCTCGCCGAGGCCCATCCGCAGTGCCGCGATCTCCCTGGTCAGGTATTCGGTGTCGGCGATCGACCGCTCGTTCTGCTTGCGGTCCTGCTCGTAGGTGACCCGGTCCCGGTCGCCCTGCCGGTTCTGCGCCAGCAGGATCAGCGGGGCGGCGTAGGAGGCCTGCACCGACAGCGCGAGCGTGAGAAAGATGAACGGGTACCGGTCGAATCGCAGCTCCTCGGGCGCGAAGATGTTCCAGTTGAGCCACGCGATGATGGTCACCGTCATCCAGACGATGAACCGCCCGGTGCCCAGGAACCGTGCGATCTTCTCCGAGAGCCGCCCGAAGGCCTCGGGGTCGTATTCCGGCAGCAGCGTGCGGCGCGGCGGGCGTGGCATGTCCAGCCGTACGCGTGCACGCGACGCGGCGCTCGCGCCCGCCGGCATGCGCTCGCGAGGCTCGCCCCGCTCGGTCGATCCGAGCTCACCGCCGCTACCCATGGGCGGACTCCTCGAACTCGGTCTCGCGCCAGTCCTCTGGGAGCAGATGGTCGAGCACGTCGTCGACGGTGACGGCACCGAGCAGTGAGCCGCTCTCGTCCACGACCGGCGCGGCCACCAGGTTGTACGCGGCGAGGTAGCTGGTGACGTCGGGCAGCGGGGTGTCGGGCGACAGGGGCGGCAGATCGCTGTCGACGATCGAACTCACGAGGGTGAACGGCGGGTCCCTCAGGAGCCGCTGGAAGTGGACGGTGCCCAGGAACTTGCCCGTCGGCGTCTCGTCCGGCGGCCGGCAGACGTACACCTGGGCCGCGAGCGCGGGGGAGAGGTCCGCCTGACGGACGCGCGCGAGTGCGTCGGCGACCGTGGCGTCCGGGCGCAGCACGATCGGCTCGGTGGTCATCAGGCCGCCCGCCGTGCGCTCCTCGTAGGACATCAGCCGGCGCACATCGGCCGCGTCGTCCGGGCGCATCAGCGTTAGCAGCCGCTCCTTGTCCTCCTCGGGCAGCTCGGAGAGCAGGTCGGCCGCGTCGTCGGGGTCCATGGCCTCCAGGACGTCGGCCGCGCGCTCCTCCTTGAGCTTGCCCAGGATCTCCACCTGGTCGTCGTCCGGTAGCTCCTCCAGCACGTCGGCGAGCCGGTCGTCGTCGAGCGCGGCGGCCACCTCGGCGCGCCGCTTCGGCGAGAGGTGGTGCAGGACGTTGGCCAGGTCGGCCGGACGCAACTGCTCGAAGGTGGCGAGCAGGCTCTCGGCGCCCTGGCCGTGCTCCTCCAGCGAGAAGCCGGTGACCGCGGACCATTCGACGGTCAGCGCCTCGCCCTTGCGGCGCAATGCCCCGCCCTTGCCCTTGCGGACGAAGACCTTGTCGATCTCCCAGTCGCGGCGGGCGGGCAGCTGCTGGATCGACACGTCGAGGACCGTGACCTCCTCGCCGCTCTCCACCAGGCGCACGCGCCGGTCCAGCAGTTCGCCCAGGACCAGGCGCTCGGTCGGGCGCTGTTCGAAGCGACGCATGTTCAGCACGCCCGTGGTGATGACCTGACCCGATTCCACGCCCGTGACGCGGGTCATCGGCAGGAAGATGCGGCGGCGGCTGATCACCTCGACGACGAGGCCCAGCAGCCTGGGCGGACGCCGCCCGACGCGCAGCATGGCCACCAGGTCGCGCACGCGGCCGACCTGATCACCGTTGGGGTCGAAGACGGGTACGCCCGCGAGGTGCGAGACGAAGACCCGGGGGGCGCCTGCGGCCATGCCGCCCCTCCTTACCGGGATGCCGTTGTTCGACTGATTCAGGTGATTCAGGCTAGCTCGTACCGTTCGCGGTCGCCCTGTCTCACGTCCGTACGGCTCTCTGCAAGACCGCGCATCCGGCACAGGTACGCTGCGGTCTGCCATCCCCCCACAGATGAGAGGCAGGGCGCTGGTGACTCCCCTCCCTTCGGCCGGCCGGGCCCGTCGTGCCGTGCTTGCCGTCGCGCTGTGTGCCGGGCTGACCGCCGGAGTCACGGCTTGCGGCGAGGACCCGGACGCGGGCACCAACGGGATCGGCAAGCTGACGGCCCAGCAGATCGAGAACAAGGCGCGCGCGGCCGCCGACGGGGCCTCCGCGGTGCGGTTGTCCGGCACGCTGGTCAGCAAGGGCGGGACGTACAAGCTGAACATGCGGCTCAAGCAGGACGGCGGCACCGGCTCGGTGACCTCGAAGGACAACACGTTCGAACTGCTGCGCATCGGCGACACCCTCTTCCTGAAGGCCGACGCCGGTTTCTGGAGCCACACGGACGACGAGGACGGCGAGGAGCCGAGCAGGTCCGACGAGGAGGCCGCGGACAAGCTCCAGGACAAGTACGTGAAGGTCCCGAAGGGTGACCCGGCGTACAAGCAGTTCCGCGGCTTCACGGACATGGACGTGCTGCTTGACGGGCTGCTCGGCATGCAGGGCAAGCTGACGAAGGGGGACCGGACGGAGGTGGGCGGCGTGCGGACCGTCGAGGTCCTCGCGGCCGAGGGTGCCGGCGGCGTGCTCGACGTGTCGCTGATCGGCAAGCCGTACCCGCTGCGCTTCACCCGGGCAGGCGGCGCGGGGGTCCTCGCGCTCGGCGACTGGGACAAGGACTTCGCACTGACCGAGCCGTCGAAGGACGAGACGCTGGACTACGGCGGCCAGCTCCCGAAGACCTCGGGCGACTGACACCCCCGGGGCTCCGCCGCTATCCCTCCTCGACGACGTCGAGGACTCTCGTGACCGGTGTCCCGATCAGTGCCGGTGCCTTCTCGCGCGACGTCCAGACATCCGCGACGAGCGCGTCGCGGAACCGCTCGGCCTCGCCCGCGGTCGCGAATTCGAGGTCGACGACGATGTACGCCGGATTGTCGACGGGCTGCTGGATGCGGTACGCCCGCACGCCGTGCTTCCGCCGGAAGTCGCCGAACCGGTCGAACGCGGCCTTCCAGGTGGTGAGATCGGTGATCGCATGCTCGATGTGCAGCGTGACCATGCTGCCTCCTCGTCCGGCGGGGACCACGCCTTCCATGGTGACCGCTCCCCGCCGCCCGAGCGCGCCGGCCCAACGGTGCGGGGCACGACGACGCCGGTCACGAGGTCACGGCGGGCACCCGGCGGCCAGGTCACGGCGACCCCCGCAACCACCTCCACGGGCGGCTGTGCACCCCGGTGCGGGGCACGACGGCCCTGGTCACGGCGGCAGCGCCCGCGGGGTGCGCGTATCGGGTGGGGCGCGGCAGGGTGGGTGCGGACGAGGGATGATGCGCGGGCCACGGCGGGCAGGCGTCGGAGCCCAGCGGCCACGGCGTTTGGTGACCACGTCATCAGGGCTGCGTCGGCGGCACGCCCGCAGGCGGTGCACCCCGGTGCGGGGCACGACGGCCCTGGTCACGGCGGCAGCGCCCGCGGGCTGCGCGTATCGGGTGGGGCGCGGCAGTGTGGGTGCGGACGAGGGATGATGCGCGGGCCACGGCGGGCAGGCGTCGGAGCCCAGCGGCCACGGCGTTTGGTGACCACGCCATCAGGGCTGCGTCGGCGGCACGCCCGCAGGCGGTGCACCCCGGTGCGGGGCACGACGGCCCTGGTCACGGCGGCAACGCCTGCGGGGTGCGCGTATCGGGTGGGGCGCGGCAGTGTGGGTGCGGACGAGGGATGATGCGCGGGCCACGGCGGGCAGGCGTCGGAGCCCAGCGGCCACGGCGGGCAGGCGTCGGAGCCCAGCGGCCACGGCAGGCAGGTGCCGGTCCCATCAGGGTGGTCCCGGCGGCACGCGTGCAGGCGGCGGCGCGGCCCATGAGCGGCTGGCGTCGGGTCGGCACGGCGGCAACGCTGCCGCCGCTGACCGGCGGCAGCGCGTCCAGGCGTCGCGGCGGACGGCGCACCGGATGACGACCGTGGTCGCGGCGGCCACGTCCGCGGGCGGCGCGGGTTCCGGCTGGGGCGGACGATGGACGACGCGTCGGCCACGGCAGGCAGGTGACGGCTCCCGGCGCCCGGGACCACGCCCGCACGCGGCGGCGGGCACAGGCACGGCGGCCACGCCTGTGGCCGGCGGCGTGCCGCGCGGTCGGCTCGCCTAGCGGCGGCGGCCGGCGCGGCGCTTCAGGAGGAGCCTCGGCAGGGCCGCCGGAGCGGGCCTGCGGGTGATGGCGGGGCTCGGTACCGGCGGCGCGGCGAGCGAGGCGTCCGGTAGATCGGTGATGGTGTCCCGTGGCTCCAGCCGCAGCACGCGGCATTCCCGCGCCCAGCGGTCCGTCATCCGCTCCGCGTCCGGCGCGTTCAGCCGCTTGCCCTTGAGCTCGCCGACGGCCGCCTCCCACTCCTCGGACCCGGGGGGCAGCTCGCGTACGACGGCTGTCCACGCGACCAGCCGCCCGCCCTTGTCCTTGCTGCGGACGGTGACCTCGGCGGCCCCGCCGTCGACCAGGCCGGGCAGCGGCTGCTCGCCGGGCCCGTCGCCGACGACGTGCGCGGCACCCTCGTGCCACACGTGCCACAGCGCGTGCGTCGGGCCGTCGCCGCGCACCCAGATGAGGCCGGACTTCTTCGTGGCCTCCTCGACGAGCGCCTGGTCGAGACGATGGGATGTCATGGGCGCAGCCTATCGACCGGCCGGCGCCTCACAGCCAGCCGTTGCGCTTCAGAATGCGGTGGATCATGAGACAGATGCCGACGATCCCGGTGAGCACCATCGGGTAGCCGTACTTCCACTGCAGCTCCGGCATGTGGTCGAAGTTCATGCCGTAGACGCCGCACACCGCCGTGGGCACGGCGATGATGGCCGCCCAGGACGTGATCTTGCGCATGTCCTCGTTCTGCGCGACGGTCGCCTGCGCCAGGTTGGCCTGGAGGATGGAGTTCAGCAGCTCGTCGAAGCCGATGACCTCCTCCTGGACCCGGGCGAGGTGGTCGGCGACGTCGCGGAAGTATTTCTGGATGTCCGGGTCGACCAGCCGCATCGGCCGCTCGCTCAGCAGCTGCATCGGGCGCAGCAGCGGAGACACGGCCCGCTTGAACTCCAGTACCTCACGCTTGAGTTGGTAGATCCGCCCGGCGTCGCTGCCGCGCGGGCTGCCCTTCGCGGGCGCGGAGAACACGTCGATCTCGACCTCGTCGATGTCGTCCTGTACGGCCGCGGCGACCGCGATGTAGCCGTCGACGACATGGTCGGCGATGGCGTGCAGCACCGCCGAGGGACCCTTGGCGAGCAGCTCGGCGTCCTTCTGCAGGCCGTGCCGCAGCGCGCGCAGCGAGCCCTTGCCGCCGTGCCGGACCGTGATGACGAAGTCCCGCCCGGTGAAGACCATCACCTCGCCGGTCTCCACGACCTCACTGGTGGCGGTCAGTTCGGCGTGCTCGACGTAGTGGATCGTCTTGAAGACGGTGAACAGGGTGTCGTCGTACCGCTCCAGCTTGGGCCGCTGGTGGGCGTGGACCGCGTCCTCGACCGCGAGCGGGTGCAGCCCGAACTCGGCTGCGATACCGGCGAATTCCGCCTCCGTCGGCTCGTGCAGCCCGATCCAGGCGAAGCCGCCTCCTTCACGCACTTGCAGCATCGCCTCGTGCGGCGTCTGGCAGGCGGTGCTCTCCAGCCGCTTGCCGTCGCGGTAGACGGCGCAGTCGACCACCGCGCTGGACGCGGACGGGTCGCGCGTCGTGTCGTAGGTGCTGTACGGCGTGCTGCTCTTGCGCAGGGCGGGGCGGACCGCTGCGCGCAGGTCACGGATCATCGACATGGCTGGCTCCTTCACGGAGAGGCCGTCGGCGAATGGCGTGGCGCAGCCCGGAATGGGGACGTGTGACATACGTCCGCAAAGCGGGCGGCACCGCAGGGTCGCGGTGACGGCGTTCGCTACAGACAGGCAAAAAGGAAGTGCTCTTCCGTCGTGCGAAATGCCGTGGGCCCTGTACGGAAAGGCCTCAGCTCACCGGTCCGCGGTCGCCGGATCAGACGTGGCGAGAGGAGCGGTGCCGTGCGGAAGAGCTGCTGGTACTGCCCGATCGACTTCGATCCACCGCAGCCTCACCTCCTCCGGCCGGTCCCCCTTGGGGGATGACGTGTCGTCGGGGACCGGGGAATACGCCCTCCGGCTGCCGCCGGCAGATGCTCCCGTCGGTGAACTGCCCCGACCAGCGGCCAAGCCTATCAGCCGACTAGGGGCCAATCCCTCTGATTGCCCGTTGCTTACGCGTTTTATGCTCGCGACATGAAAGATGTTCTTGCTCTGGTCGAGGCCCGACTGCACAGCGCCCTCGGCGAACCGGACGCGCGCGCCGCGGTGACGTTCCTCGGCACGGACCGCATCGAGGTCCTGCGCTTCCCCGGCGACGGCGGGAACATCGTGCGGTACGCAACTCTCGGCATGTCCGCACAGCCGATGACCGACCCCACTGCGGCCTTCGCCGACCCGGTCGCCGGCCCGCGCGCAGAGCTGATCCTTTCGGTACGGGCCGGGCTCGCCGACACGGACAAGGTGCTGCGCCCTCTCGCCGTACTGGCCGCCTCCCCGCAGGTCGAGGGCGTGGTCGTGGCCCCGGGGGCCTCGCTCGACGTCGGTGAACCGCTGTGGCCGGACGCGCCGTTCAGCTCGGTGCTGGTGGCGGAGTCGGGCGGTCTGGTGGAGGACCTGGAGCTCGACGAGCCGATGGATCCCGTGCGATTCCTGCCGCTGCTGCCGATGACGTCCAATGAGGCCGCGTGGAAGCGCGTGCACGGGGCCGCGGAGCTCCAGGAGCGCTGGCTGGCGCGCGGTACGGACCTGCGTGATCCGCTGCGCAGGTCGGTACCTTTGGACTGACGGCGCGCACGGGGCCGGTGGGCAGCGTCCCAACACGAGGTCCCGGAGGGCCGGTTCGCGATGGTGGTGACGTCGTCCCCGGTCACATGCTCCGGCTCCAGCTCCTCGGCCTCGTGGGTCCGTGAGTCGCGCCTGGCCCAGAGGATCGCCGCGAGCGGGCAGCGCAGCGCCCGGACAGGATCGTGCACGCGATCGCCGTGGTGTGGCTGCCCCTGCCCGAGGACCGTCACATCGGCGGCGAACAGGACGAGCGATCCGCACCAGTCCTCCCCCTGCTCCTGCATGCGACGCCTCCCCTGCCCCTCCGCCTGGGTGCGTGATCTACGCGATGAACAAGTGAGGCACCCTGATGAATGTAAAGAGCATCTGATTTCCCCCGGCGTGGCACGCTCCGGACGGGTGATCGTCCTTGACGCGGAGTCGGCCGGGGAGGACCGTTGAGCCCTATGAGGGGCGAACCCAGTTGCCCGAAGTGCGGTGGCCGGGTGAGGGCGCCCGGTCTCTTTGCCGACTCCTGGCAGTGCGCTGTGCACGGCGCCGTGCACCCGCTGCAGCCGGTGATCCCGCCCAGTGTCGAGGCCCTCGGTGTCGTGGTGCACCGCGCGAAGGTCCCCGTGTGGATGCCCTGGCCACTGCCGGTCGGCTGGCTGTTCACGGGTGTCACCTATGCGGGCGACGACCGCAGTGGCGGCCGCGCCACCGCCGTGGCGTGCTCGGGCCCCGGACCGCTCGGCGGCATCGGGGAACTGCTGCTCGTCGCCGAGGAGTTGGGTGTTGGGCTCGGCGCGCGGTACGCGGGCATCGACGGCCCCGATCCCGGCCCGCACATCCGGGTGGACATGTCGCCGCAGGTCAAGATGCTGGCCGCCGGCCGGCCCACCCCGCTGTGGCATGTGGCGGGCGCCCCGGAGGATCGCGCCGTGTTCGCCGGTGAGGCGCGTGGGTTGTGGCTGTGGGCCGTCGTCTGGCCCGAGCAGTCCGGGCTGTTGATGTACGACGAGCTGGTGCTGACGGACCTGCGCGACGCGGGCGCCGAGGTGGAGCTGCTGCCCTGTGGAGCGCTGTCGCCGCGACTGCTGTCGTAGGCGCCCGCGTACTGCCGGCGGTGCCTCGCTGTCGGCTTCCGTAAGGGGCCGTGCGGGGACGCCCGGCTTACCCGCATGGCGCGGAGAGGGGCTGCCGGCCGGTTATCCTGGATCGTCCCCCTGTCCGCCCCGAGCCCCGGAGTCACACGTGCGCATCGACCTGCACACCCACTCCACGGCCTCGGACGGTACGGACACCCCGGCGGAGCTGGTGCACAGCGCCGCCGCTGCCGGGCTGGACGTCGTCGCCCTCACCGACCACGACACCACACGCGGCCACGCCGGCGCCCTCGCCGCCCTCCCCGAGGGCCTGACCCTCGTCACGGGCGCCGAGCTGTCCTGCCGCCTCGACGGTGTGGGCCTGCACATGCTGGCGTACCTCTTCGACGCGGCGGAGCCCGAGCTGCTGCGCGAACGCGAGCTCGTACGGGACGACCGTGTGCCGCGCGCCCGGGCCATGGTCGGCAAGCTCCAGGAGCTCGGCGTCCCTGTCGAGTGGGCGCAGGTCGCCCGTATCGCCGGTGACGGCTCCGTCGGCCGCCCGCACATCGCCGAGGCCCTCGTCGAGCTCGGCGTCGTGGACACCGTCTCGGACGCGTTCACCCCGGACTGGCTCGCGGACGGCGGCCGGGCGTACGTCGAGAAGCACGAGCTCGACCCCTTCACGGCGATACGCCTCGTCAAGGCCGCCGGCGGGGTCACCGTTTTCGCGCACCCGCTCGCCGTCAAGCGCGGCCGCACCGTGCCCGAGAGCGTCATCGCCGAACTGGCCGCGCACGGCCTGGACGGCATCGAGGTCGACCACATGGACCACGAC
Organism: Streptomyces sp. NPDC018833; assembly: GCF_044390825.1. NCBI lineage: Bacteria > Bacillati > Actinomycetota > Actinomycetes > Kitasatosporales > Streptomycetaceae > Streptomyces > Streptomyces sp. NPDC018833. The sequence goes on from NZ_JBIRZM010000011.1 coordinate 150,659, forward strand.
GAGGCGACGCGTGCGCGGCTGCGCGGCCTCGCCGGGGAGCTCGGTCTGCTGACGACCGGCTCCAGCGACTACCACGGCAGCCGCAAGACCTGCCGGCTCGGCGAGTACACCACCGACCCGGAGATCTACGGCGAGATCACCCGCCGGGCCACGGGCGCGTTCCCGGTGCCGGGTACGGGCGGAACGCGCCCGTAGGACCCGCCGACCCTCGTACACCCCTCTCCCGCAAGGCCCTTCACCGTGTTCGACGTTGCCGTTTTCGGCTCCCTCTTCCTCACCCTTTTCGTCATCATGGATCCCCCCGGGATCACGCCGATCTTCCTCGCCCTGACCTCCGGACGCGCCGCCAAGGTGCAGCGCCGGATGGCCTGGCAGGCCGTAGCCGTCGCCTTCGGCGTGATCACCGTCTTCGGCATCCTCGGTCAGCAGATCCTGGACTATCTGCACGTCTCCGTGCCGGCGCTGATGATCGCCGGCGGGCTGCTCCTGCTGCTGATCGCGCTCGACCTGCTGACGGGCAAGACCGACGAGCCCAAGCAGACCAAGGACGTCAACGTCGCCCTGGTCCCGCTCGGCATGCCGCTGCTCGCCGGCCCGGGCGCGATCGTCTCGGTCATCCTGGCGGTCCAGCACGCGCAGAGCCCGGGCCAGCAGCTCTCGGTCTGGGCGGCAATCGCCGCGATGCACGTCGTGCTCTGGCTGACCATGCGCTACTCGCTGCTGATCATCCGCGTGATCAAAGACGGCGGTGTCGTGCTCGTGACCCGGCTCGCGGGCATGATGCTCTCCGCGATCGCCGTGCAGCAGATCATCAACGGCGTCACCCAGGTGATCCAGGGTGCCTGACGCGCGTGGCGCGTGGCGCCTGACGCGTGGTGCGTGACGGATGACGGGTGGCGCCCGACGCAGCGCGCCCCCGTACGGAGGTCGTACGGGGGCGCTGAGGGTAGGGCTCGTAAGGGCTACGAAGCCGAGGTCTCGGCAGGCCGGATGAGGATGCGCTGGCCGATCGAAGCGGCCTGCTGCACGATCCGGTTGACGGAGGCGGCGTCCACGACGGTGCTGTCCACGGCGGTGCCGTCGACGTCGTCCAGTCGCATGATCTCGAAGCGCACGGCTTCTCCCTTCGTCTGATCCTCCTGACGGAGAACTGGTGACAGACGGAATTCTCCGTCTGGGTACACAGGTCCACAACGCGATGCATCCTGCAAACATTCCCTACGCTAAGGAAATTTTTCGGATGCCTAACTACTGGCGGGTAGCGCTCGGGGCGCGGACAATGAGCACCGTATGAACGACGCCGACACCACCCCGATCGCCGACCGCCTGGAGCGCACCAATGAGCTCCTCCAGCGGATGCTCGCCGAAGTTGCCAAGACCCCCTCGACACATGCCATCTTCGTCGACGCCGGTTACGTCTATGCTGCGGCCGGGTTGCTGGTCGCGGGCACCGAGGACCGGCGCTCCTTCGACTTGGACGCCGAGGGCATGATCGAGGCCTTCATCGACCGGGCCCGCACGATCTTCGCCGACAGCCGACTGCTGCGCGTGTACTGGTACGACGGCGCCCGGCGGCGTATCCACACCGCCGAACAGCAGTCCATCGCCGAACTGCCCGACGTCAAGGTGCGCCTCGGCAACCTCAACGCGAACAACCAGCAGAAGGGCGTCGACTCCCTCATCCGCTCCGACCTGGAGTCCCTCGCACGGCACCGCGCCATCAGCGACGCGGCTCTCATCGGGGGCGACGAGGACCTCGTGTCGGCGGTCGAGGCGGCCCAGGGGTACGGCGCACGGGTCCACCTGTGGGGCATCGAGGCCGCGGAGGGCAGCAACCAGGCCGAGCCGCTGCTCTGGGAGGTCGACAGCCGGCGGACGTTCGACCTCGACTTCTGCCGTCCCTACATCACGCGCCGGCCCGTCACGACGTACGAGAACGAGGGCACTCCGCCGCCCTCCCGCGACGAGGTCCGCTTCATCGGGGCGCAGATCGCCGCGACATGGCTGGGGGAGCGGGGGCTCGCCGCGATGTCCGAGCTGCTGCCCGGTCTGCCCTATCTGCCCGGTCCGGTGGACCAGGACCTGCTGATCGAGGCGGAACGGCTGCTCCAGCGGTCGCTGCGCGGACACGCTGTCCTGCGGCGTGCGCTGCGGGACGGCTTCTGGCAGCACCTGCAGTCACAGCTCTGACCAGGTCCCGCCGAGCGAGGGCTCAGTGACGTTCAGTGACGCCTGGTGACGCCCGCAGCGGTGTCCTCAGTGGCGGTCCCAGAACCGCACCAGGGCCTGCGCGGTCTCCCGGGGGCGGTCGGTGTTCGGGGAGTGCTCGGCACCCTGGACGACGGTCCGGTGGGCGCCGAGTCGCCGCGCCATCTCGTCCAGCAGCGGTACGGGCCAGGTGTCGTCCCGCTCTCCCGACAGCACATGCTTGGGCAGCGGCCGCACCGATGCGAGTTCTGCGATCCGGTCGGGCTCGGCGGCCAGCTGCCGCCCGGTGACCAGCAGTTGGGCGGGATTGTGGCGAAGCCAGCGCCGCCGCAGGTCCTCGCGGTGACCGTTGCGTACCGCGTCGAAGTCCTCCGGAGCGGCCGCGTCCATCGCCTGCATGGCCGACCAGACCTCGTCCATCGTCATGACGCCGAGAGCGTCGGCGAGCAGTTCGACCCGCTGCCGCTGCGCCGGACTGATCTCGGCCGGGCCGGAGGACATCAGCGTAAGCGTCAGGAAGGGAGAGGCGTCCAGGAGCACGGCGGCACGGGCGATCTGCCCGCCCAGCGAATGCCCGACGAGATGCACACGCCCGCCCGCGGCCGCGGCCTGGGCCAGCACGTCATGCGCCAACTCGCTCTGTGCGTACGCGCTTTGGTCGCTCGGCCCGTCGGTCTCGTACTGCCCGCGCCCGTCGACCGCGACGGCCCGGTAGCCGGCCTCGGCGAGCGGCTCGAGCATGGCGATGAAGTCTTCCTTGCTCCCGGTGTATCCGGGCAGCAGCAGCGCGGTGCCGCGCACGTCCCCGGCGGGCGGCCGGGCGTCGAGCACGGCGAAGTCCCCGCGCGCGGTGGGCAGGCGCAGGGATCGGGCGCAAGGTGGCGGTACGAAGGTGGGCGGCCGGCTCATGCGCATGAGGCTAACGCGGCGGGCCCGCGGGGCGGTGCCCTGCCCCTTGCGGGTGTCGGATGCCCCAGGCAGCGGGCCGTACGGGCTCTGGAGCCTGACCGAGCGCGGGGCGGGCGGCGGAAACGCCGATGTGCTCCGGCAGCGGGCGGTACGGGCTCTGGAGCCTGACCGAGCGCGGGGCGGGCGGCGGAAACGCCGATGTGCTCCGGCAGCGGGCGGTACGGGCGCAGGCTCTGGCCGGATGCGGATGCGGATGCGGATGCGGGCGCGGAAACGCCGATGGCCCGGTCCCCAGTGAGGCCGGGCCATCGGCGCGGGATCAGCGTCAGCTCTCCGGCTGCGCCACTGCCTTGCGTGTGCGGGTGCGGCGCGGCTTGGGCTCCGGCGCCTCCGCCTCGGTCGCAGCCACTGCGGCGGCCTTGGGCTCCGCCGCCTTACGCGTACGGGTGCGGCGGGGCTTGGCCTCCGGCTCGGTGCCTTCCGCGGCCTCGACGGTCTCGACCGCCTTGACGGCCTTGGGGGCGCGAGTCCGGCGGGGCTTGGCCTCGGGCTCGACCGCCTCGGCGGTGTCGACGGCTTCCGCGGTGTCAACGGCCTTGGCAGCGCGTGTGCGGGTGCGGCGCGGCTTGGGCTCCGCCTCCGGCTCCTCGACGGCGACCGTGACGGCCGCCTGCTCTGCCTCGGGCTTCGCGGCGCGCGTGCGGCGACGGCGCGGCTTCTCCTCCGCGGACTCCGCAGCCTCCGGGGCCGCCTCGGTCTCCGTGGCCACGGACGACACCGGCGCCTCGGTCTCCTGCGCCGCTCGCGTCCGGCGACGCGCCCGACGAGGAGCCTCTTCCGTCTCGACGACGGTCTCGACCGTCTCGACCTGGTCCAGCACGGCCGTCGCCTCGGGCGACGCCTGGGCGCCGGCCCGGGTACGGCGACGCCGGCGCGGCGTGCGCGGCTCCGTCTGCTCCTCGCCGGAGCCGGTGGCCTGCTCCGGCACCGAGGGTGCGGTCAGCTCGGACCCACCGCGCGTGCGGCGTCGCTGACGCGGCGTGCGGGTGCGCGCCGGACGCTCCTCGAGCACGGCCGTGGCCGTGGCCGCGGACCGGCGGCCGCGGCCGCCCGTCTCGCCCAGGTCCTCGAGCTCCTCCGCCCCGAGGCCCGCGCGGGTGCGCTCGGCGCGCGGCAGGACGCCCTTGGTGCCCGCCGGGATGTTCAGCTCCTCGAACAGGTGCGGGGACGTGGAGTACGTCTCGGCCGGGTCGGGGAACTTCAGGTCCAGCGCCTTGTTGATCAGCTGCCAGCGCGGGATGTCGTCCCAGTCGACCAGCGTCACGGCGATGCCGCTGGCGCCCGCGCGGCCGGTGCGGCCGATGCGGTGGAGGTAGGTCTTCTCGTCCTCCGGCGACTGGTAGTTGATGACGTGCGTCACGCCCTCGACGTCGATGCCGCGCGCGGCGACGTCGGTGCACACGAGCACGTCCACCTTGCCGTTGCGGAAGGCCCGCAGGGCCTGCTCACGCGCGCCCTGGCCCAGGTCACCGTGGACGGCGCCGGACGCGAAGCCGCGCTGGGCCAGTTGGTCGGCGATGTCGGCGGCGGTGCGCTTCGTACGGCAGAAGATCATCGCCAGCCCGCGGCCCTCGGCCTGCAGGATGCGGGAGACCATCTCCGGCTTGTCCATGGAATGCGCGCGGTAGACGCGCTGCGTGATGTTGGCGACGGTCGCGCCCTCGTCGTCCGGCGCGGTCGCGCGGATGTGCGTGGGCTGCGACATGTAGCGGCGGGCGAGCCCGATGACCGCACCCGGCATGGTCGCCGAGAACAGCATCGTCTGGCGGCGCGCGGGCAGCAGCTGGATGATCTTCTCGACGTCGGGCAGGAAGCCCAGGTCGAGCATCTCGTCGGCCTCGTCGAGGACCAGCGCGCGGACATGCGAGAGGTCGAGCTTCTTCTGGCCCGCCAGGTCCAGCAGACGCCCGGGGGTGCCGACGATCACGTCGACGCCCTTCTTGAGCGCCTCGACCTGGGGCTCGTACGCCCGGCCGCCGTAGATGGCGAGCACGCGGACGTTACGCACCTTGCCGGCGGTCAGCAGGTCGTTGGTGACCTGCGTGCACAGCTCGCGGGTGGGGACGACGACGAGCGCCTGCGGCGCGTCCGTCAGCTGCTCTGGCCTGGCCCGGCCGGCCTCGACGTCCGCGGGGACGGTGACGCGCTCCAGCAGCGGCAGGCCGAAACCGAGAGTCTTGCCGGTGCCGGTCTTGGCCTGGCCGATGACGTCGGTACCGGAGAGCGCGACGGGGAGCGTCATCTCCTGGATGGGGAAGGGGGACACGATGCCGACGGCCTCGAGGGCTTCGGCGGTCTCGGGGAGGATCCCGAGATCCCGGAAAGTCATGGGCTGCGTAGTCAGGGTGTTGCCTCTTCTGTGAGACGCGGCGCGAGGCGAACGCTGGGGGTCGTACCGCACCTGGGTACTGGGCCGGCCGTGGATTGGCCGGATGGCGCGGGACCACTGCCGTCGCTCGAGCGTCGTGCCGCTGGAGGGGCCCCTCATCTGCGGTCGTACGCACCTGGTGTGCGCATCTTCCGCGTGGAGGGCGGTCGGGTCGGAGCCGATCGGGCCACCGACCGGGCATCCTCATTCATCAGACGGCCCACTGAGCAGAGGAAAAATGCTGATGCTCAGCAGGCGCATTACCACTGTACCCCGGATTCGCGCATGTGTGTCGGGGCAGTTCATGGGAATTGTGCTCGTGGCAGGGCTGACCAGGCCCTTCCCCCGATCGGCGGGCGGGCTATTGTGCGCTCCATGGAGACGCCTGACAACGCCACTGAACACACCGGGATCGCCGCCCAGGACTGGGCCACGGCGTCCGCAGACCCCCAGTACCGCGCAGCCGTCGTGGACCTGCTGGGCGCGCTCGCGTACGGCGAGCTGGCGGCCTTCGAGCGGCTCGCCGAGGACGCGAAGCTCGCGCCGACGCTCGGCGACAAGGCGGAGCTGGCGAAGATGGCCTCCGCGGAGTTCCACCACTTCGAGCAGCTGCGGGACCGGCTGACGGCCATCGAGGCCGAGCCGACGGCCTCGATGGAGCCGTTCGCCCAGGCGCTGGACGATTTCCACCGCCAGACCGCCCCGTCCGACTGGCTTGAGGGCCTGGTCAAGGCGTATGTCGGCGACTCGATCGCCAGCGACTTCTACCGCGAGGTGGCGGCCCGCCTGGACAGCGACACCCGCGCCCTGGTGCTGGCCGTGCTCGACGACACCGGTCACGGCAACTTCGCCGTCGAGAAGGTGCGCGCCGCTATCGAGGCCGACCCGCGGGTGGGTGGCCGGCTCGCCCTGTGGGCGCGGCGCCTGATGGGTGAGGCGCTGTCCCAGGCGCAGCGGGTCGTCGCGGAGCGCGACGCGCTCTCCACGATGCTCGTGGGCGGTGTGGCGGACGGCTTCGACCTCGCGGCGGTCGGCGAGATGTTCTCCCGGATCACCAGGGCGCACACCAAGCGGATGGCGGCCCTGGGGCTGGCCGCCTGACCGTTCGTGCCGAGCACGGAGCACGGAAGCCGGCCGGCCGGGACCTTCAGGGCCCGGCCGGCCGGATGTCCTGCGCCCTCACCTCAGCGCCGCCGGAAGCGGCGGGCTCTCCTGTTCGGCCGCTCTTTCTCATGCGGCCGTTCGTCCTCGTCCGGCCGTTCCCTCTTATCCGGCCGTTCCTTCGGGCCCGGCCGGTCGTCTTCGCCCTTCAGAAAGGGAGGGCGCGGTGCAGTCTGCGCGTCGAGGGACGCAGTAGGAGGGAGAGCAGCACGGCTGCGATCGCCGCGGACCCGATCAGCGTCGCCGCCTCATTGCCGGGGCCGATCGCCACATGCGTCACATAGGCACCGAACAGTGCGCCCAGCGTGCCCGTGGTGAAGACCGCCCAGCGGGACGGGAGACGTTCGGCGAGATGACGCGTCGCGGCCCAGGACAGAGCCAAGCCGATCAGAACGGAACCGAGCGCTTCCAGAAGCACTGCTGATCACCTCACGGACACCGGCGCGGGCAGGGGACGGTCGTAGCCCGTACTACCCCGGGGCAGCGGAGCACAACCCTCGCTGAGCGGGCGAAAGCGGGCTCTGACGGACTGCTGACGCGGCCGTGGTTCGACTGGGCGGGGGCCGTTGGTGGTTGCGGACGGTGGTGGGTTTTTCGGGGCCGTGACGCGGCCGCGGTTGGACCGGGGCAGGGGCGGCCGGCCATGGGTGGGGTCGGTCTGTTCGGGCAGCGCGGTGGACATGGGTGAGGGCCCGGCGTAAACCGCCGGGCCCTCACCCGATGTGATGCTGCCGCGCCGCCCGGGCGCCTGTGTCGGGACGTGCCTACAGGGCGCCGAATCCCACGCGCCGCGCCGTCGTCTCGCCGATCTCGACGTAGGCGAGACGGTCGGCCGGCACCAGGACCTTGCGGCCCTTCTCGTCCGTCAGACTGAGCAGCTGCGTCTTGCCGGCCAGCGCATCGCTCACCGCGCGCTCGACCTCCTCGGCGGACTGCCCGCTCTCCAGAACGATCTCCCGGGGCGCGTGCTGCACGCCGATCTTGACCTCCACGGCTATGTCCCTCCGAACGGTCAGTTGCGTTGCGCGATCAACGCGCTGTACGCAGCACACATTAGCCGGGCGCCGGACGCGGCAGGCACGGGTTGGGCAACGCCAAGAGCGAACAGTGCTCAGTGCTGTTCGGCCGTGTGCTGCTCACTGCCGTGCAGCGGGAAGCCCGCGATACCACGCCACGCCAGGGACGTGAGCAGCTGCACCGCCGTGTCGCGCGGGATCCGGGAGCCGCTGGAGAGCCAGTACCGCGCGACGACCTGGGAGACACCGCCGAGGCCAACGGCCAGCAGCATGGATTCGTCCTTGGACAGACCGGTGTCCTCGGCGATCACGTCGGAGATGGCCTCCGCGCACTGCAGCGACACCCGCTCCACGCGCTCGCGGACCGCGGGCTCGTTCGTCAGGTCGGACTCGAAGACCAGCCGGAACGCGCCGCCCTCGTCCTCGACATACGCGAAGTAGGCGTCCATCGTGGCCGCCACGCGCAGCTTGTTGTCCGTCGTCGAGGCGAGCGCCGTGCGGACCGCCTGGAGCAGCGACTCGCAGTGCTGGTCCAGCAGCGCGAGGTAGAGCTCCAGCTTTCCGGGGAAGTGCTGGTAGAGCACGGGCTTGCTGACGCCGGCCCGTTCGGCGATGTCGTCCATGGCGGCCGAGTGGTACCCCTGGGCCACGAAGACTTCCTGGGCCGCGCCCAGGAGCTGGTTCCTGCGGGCTCGGCGTGGCAGGCGCGTGCCCCGCGGGCGCGCCGCCTCTGTCTGCTCGATGGCTGTCACGCCGCCTCCCAATGTGTTGAACAAGCACAGTTCTTCCGTACGCGCTGTGCGCCGCGCCCGCCATCGTACTTTTGGGTAACGACGGTGCGCGTGGTGCGGACGCAGAATTTCACGGACCGGACGGTCACGGAAGCTGCCTGTTCGGGGGCAATACGGGGACATACCGGCGGCAAGCGCGGCAGGTCACCGGTAGTCGTCCTCGTCGAGGGTCACGACACGTGCCTGCTCGGCCGCGTCCGCCTCGTTCGCGGCGTCCGGTTCGGACCGGTTCACCGGGTCGTCCCCCTCCGGGCGTATGTCGGCGTGCTGCTCGGCGGCGTCGGCCTCGGGGACCTCCGAGTCGTTCGTGGCGGTGTCGTCGTCCTCGGTGAAGGTTTCCGGCTCTGTGGGATCGACTGTCATACCGCACCGCTTTCCCTGGAATGCGCCCTTTAGTACGAGCCTAGGAGTTCCCGATCGCGGGCGCTACGCGGTAGGTACGGGATCTGTGACACCGAACACACGAGTCAGGGCGTGATCGTCTCGTAACATTGCCCGCATGTCTTCGACCGAGCTGCCGGGAGCCGCCGCCGCCAATGCCGCGGTGGCCCCGAAGGTCGCGACCGTTCGCGTCGCCGAGGGCGAGGAGCTGCGCTCCGTCACCCTGCCCGGCCTCACGCTGACCGTCCGGTCCCGCCCGCCGGCCACCGCCGGGCTCCCGCCCGCGCTGTATGTGCACGGCCTCGGCGGCTCCTCGCAGAACTGGTCGGCGCTGATGGCGCTCCTCGCCGACGCCGTGGACGGGGAGGCGATCGACCTGCCCGGGTTCGGCGACTCGCCGCCGCCGGACGACGGCAATTACTCGGTCACCGGACATGCCAGAGCGGTCATCCGCTTCCTGGACGCGAGCGGACGCGGCCCCGTCCATCTGATCGCCAACTCGCTCGGCGGCGCCGTGTGCACCCGGGTGGCGGCCGTCCGTCCCGACCTGGTGCGCACGCTCACCCTCGTCTCGCCCGCGTTGCCCGAGCTCCGAGTCCAGCGCTCGGCCGTGCCGACCGCGCTGCTCGCCCTGCCCGGCGTGGCCCTGCTCTTCGCGCGGCTGACGAAGGAATGGGGCGCCGAACAGCGCACTCGCGGGGTACTCGGGCTCTGCTACGGGAACCCCGCACGGGTGACGGAGGAGGCGCTGCGCCACGCGGTCGAGGAGATGGAGCGACGCATGCGCCTTCCGTACTTCTGGGACGCGATGGCCAGGTCGGCGCGCGGAATCGTGGACGCATACACCCTCGGCGGACAGCACGGGCTGTGGCGTCAGGCGGAGCGTGTGCTCGCGCCGACCCTGCTCGTCTACGGGCGCAGGGACCGGCTCGTCTCGTACCGTAAGGCGCGCAAGGCGGCAGCGACATTCCGGGACTCCCGGCTGCTGACGCTCCCGGACGCCGGGCACGTTGCGATGATGGAGTACCCGGAGACGGTCGCCCAGGCATTCCGGGAACTGCTCGACGACGGCAATAGGAGCTGATCCGGGGCGTGGGACGACACAGCCGCAAGGGCCCCGCAGCCAAGGGCGCCGGTGCCGGGGGGGCACCCGGGCCGGTGTCCGGCGAGCGGGACGCCGCGGCCTCCTCGGGCAACTGGCGGCGCAGGTCCGCAGGGCCCCGTCCCGGTCCGGAGCAGCACACCTCCGCCACGGGCCCCCTCACGGGTCCGGCCAGGGGCGGGCATCCCGAGCACCACGAGGCCGGCGGCGGCTGGGGTGACTGGCAGACGGGTGCGATGCAGCAGGTGCGGACCGCGCCGCCGCGCACGACGGTGGGCGGACCGCGGATACCGGGCCCGCGCCGTGAGTTCATCGAGGCCTTCGACGCACCGGCGGGCGCCCCGGCCGATGGTCCGTACGCGTCCGGTCCGTACGCGTCCGGTCCTTACGCGTCCGATGCGTACGTGTCCGATGTGTACGCGTCCGGTCCCTACGACTCCGACCGGGACGGCGATCACGGCAGGCCGCCTGGGGCCGGTGTCGACAGTCAGGCGGACGACGCCGGGGACGGGGCGGAGGAGCAGCCCGCGAAGGGCGGCAAGGGGCGCACGCTCACCGGGATCGCGGCCGCTGCCGTGACCACCGTCCTTGCGGTCGTCGTCGCCGGTCAGGTGGCCGCCGACCGCAGCGTCGACGCCCGGCCGGCGGAACAGGACCGCAGCGCCGTGCAGGAGCGCCCGGGCCGGTCCGACGGCAGGCCGGCGCCGCCGCAGGAGGTGGCGCCGCCTCGCGTGGCTCCGACGTACCAGCAGCTGATGGCCCGGCAGTTCCCCATCGACCCCGACTTGCAGGCGTCCGGGGACTTCGAGGCCGTCCCGGGATTCGACAAGGCGCCCGGCAAGGGGCGCACGGTCCGCTACCGCATCGACGTGGAGAAGGGGCTCGGCCTGGACCAGGGCCTGTTCGCCCGGGCCGTCCAGGAGACGCTGAACGACGAGCGGAGCTGGGCCCACGGCGGGGCGATGACCTTCGAGCGGATCTCGTCGGGCGAGCCCGAGTTCGTCATCACCCTGGCGAGCCCCGGCACCACCGCCACCTGGTGTGCCAAGTCCGGTCTGGACACGACCGTCGACAACGTCTCCTGCGACTCGGCATCGACCGAGCGCGTGATGATCAACGCCTTCCGGTGGGCCCAGGGTGCCGAGACGTACGGACCGGAGGCGATGCTCGCCTACCGGCAGATGCTGATCAACCATGAGGTCGGCCACCGGCTCGGGTACAACCATGTGAACTGCCGGACGCCGGGAGCCCTGGCGCCCGTGATGCAGCAGCAGACGAAGTCGCTGGACATCGGTGGCATCGCGTGCAAGCCGAACCCCTGGGTGCACCCCGGCGAGTGAGCCCGCGCCGGAGTGGTGACACGGGCCCGCGCCGAGCGGTCATCGAGGCCCGCCTCGGACTGGCCGCAGCATGACTTTGCGTAACGAAACGGCACTGTAGCGCGACGGAACGCTACCTGAGTGCGAAAGTTACGTGCATTCACCCCTTCCGGTGGTGCGATGGACAACCGTCCGTCGCGCCACCGCCACATCCGCATAACGTCATCCGCTGTGAGTCGCCGGAAACCAACGGCGGCCGTCCACAAGGGAGATCGGCGGTGTATTCGTGCGGATCGGACTACTCACGGACGGTGGCTATCCGTATGCGCCGGGTGAATCCGGGCTCTGGTGCGACCGGCTGGTGCACGGACTCGCGCAGCACGAGTTCGACGTCTACGCGCTCCGTCGCAGTGCCCGGCAGGAGGAGCAGCGCCACCCCGCGCTGCCGCCGCAGGTGCGCCGGGTGCGCAGCGCGCGGCTGTGGGCGCCGGCCGATGACGGCGTGCGTCACGGACGGCGTGAACGACGGCGCTTCACCGGGCACTTCGCCGACCTGGCGGCCGCTGTCTGCACCGGTGGGGAAGGCTTCGCCGAAGGGCTGTACGGTCTCGCCGACCTCGCCCGCGACCACGGTGGACTGCCCGCCGCCCTGCATGCCGAACCGGCCCTGCGCGCCCTCGAATCCGCCTGCCGCGCGCCCGGCGCACACCGCGTCCTGCAGGGCGTGACGGTCGCCGACCTGCTCGCGGTCGCCGAACGGCTGGAGCGCGCGCTGCGCCCCCTCTCGCTCGACTGGTACGAGGACGACGGCCTCGCCTCGGCCGACCTCTGCCACGCCGCGTCCGGTGGAACGGCGGCGCTGCCCGGCCTGTTGGCCAAACGCTTCTGCGGGGTCCCGCTGCTGGTCACGGAGTACGGGGCGCAGGTGCGCATGCAGTACCTCGCCGCGCGCGAGGCCGGACTGGGCGGCCCCGTGCGGGCCATGCTCGCCGGCTTCCACGGACAGCTCGCCGCCGAGACCTACCGGCAGGCGGCCGTCATCACCCCCGGAAACGCCCACACCCGGCGCTGGCAGGAGAAGTGCGGCGCCGACCGCGCCAAGCTGCGCACCGTCCACCCCGGCATGGAGGCGGACCGTTTCGCGGCCGTCGGGGAGAGCGACGACGCGGGGGAGGGGCACACTCTCGTCTGGGTCGGCAGGATCGAACCCGCCAAGGACCTCATCGCCCTGCTCCACGCCTTAGCCGCGGTCCGCAAGGAGGAACCGGCCGCGCGCCTGCGGATCTTCGGCGCGCCCGTGGGAAGCGACGAGGGCATGACGTACCTGGCCCACTGTCGGGCCCTGGCCGCGCAACTCTTTCCCGACGAGGCCGCGGACGCGCACGCCGTCGGGGACAACCCGGTCTCCTTCGAGGAGATCGGCGGCCCCGAGGCGCCCGAAGTGGCCGACGCGTACGCCGCCGGAGCGGTCGTCGTCCTCTCCAGCGTGGTCGAGGGCTTCCCGTCCAGCCTCGTCGAGGCGATGTTCTGCGGCCGGGCGACGGTGTCCACGGACGTCGGCGCGGTCGTCGAAGTCATCGGTGGCACCGGGCTGGTGGTGCCACCGCGCAACCCGCGGGCGCTCGCGGACGCGTGCCTCGCGCTGCTGCGCGACCCGGAGCGCCGTGCGCGCCTGGGCGCGGCCGCGCGGGCCCGCGCGCTGGAACTCTTCACCGTCGAACAGAACCTGACGGCATTTCGCGGCATTTACCTGGAGTTGATCTCGCACTCGCCGGTGCAGCGGGAGGCCGTCGACGCCGACGGCGAGCCCCTGCCCTTCGCGCACCCGGCCGAATCGCATGTGCCGGGCGGCTGGACGGGAACGGGCGCGCAGACGCCGAGTTGGGCCGCGGTGGCCGGGCTCGTCGGCGCCGGCACGACACCGGAGAGCGGGAAGGAGGCTGACCGATGAACGCGGCAGGCATCACGGGGAACGCGGCTCCAGAGGAACCGGCGGCGCTGGAAGGCGGCCTCGACCTCGGCCTGGAGACCGACAGGGACCACGTCCGCGCGGTCTGGGCCCTGGCGGCGCTGACGGCTCTCGACGACATCCGCGCAGAGTCGGCACCGGGGGGTGACCCGGCCGGACCCGGCGACGCGCAGGTGCAGGACCGGTCCCGCCCGGGGGGCGCCAAGTCGGGGGAGGCGGTCGTGGACGCGCCCGGGGAGCGCGCCAGTGCCCTGGATGAGCCGCTCGCCGCTGCCGCTGCCGGTGCCGGGCGATGGGGGGAGCCCCTCGCCGGTGCCGGGCGATCCGAGTCCGTCACCCCTCGGGCACCCGCGCACTGCGGCGACTCGGCGGGCACCGACCGGCCCGGAGGCGGACCACTGCCGACGGACACGCTCCCGGCGGGAGCGCCGTGCGACGGCACGGCCGCCGCGGCGGACTCGCCCGCGGGTGGCCGGTCCCATGGCGAATCCGACTCCCCGGACGCGGGCGGCTCCGCGCCCGCCGGTGCCGAAGGAGGTACGCCCGTACCTGTCGTCGGCTTCGGGGCGGGCGGTGTCGACGACGTCGTTCCGCGGAACGCGGGAGGCTCCCTGGCCGCCGGTTCTGACGGCGCCGGGGACCGGCCGCCCCGGAGGTCCGCGCCGGGTGCCGGCGACGACGTCGTTCCGCCGAGCACCGACCGTGCCGAGGCCGCACCGGCGGACGGCGCGCCCGTGCGGGACCGTTTCCGCAGGGGCGGTGGCCCCGTACGGGCCGCCGGTCGGCGGGGCGGGGTCGACCCCGTCAAGAGGCTGATCCACCGGCATCGTGAGCTGTGCGAGCACGCCGTCGACCCTCTGGAGATCGCCGCCGGGCTCGAGGCCCACGGGGTGACCGACCGCACCGCCGCCCGCTTCCGGCACCGGGACGTCTTCTCGCTCGCCGAGGAGATGTTCGCGCGGGCGGAGCGCATCAGCACCGCCGAGGACCGCCCGGCGCGCGCCGCCGATTCGCGCGCCGGGCGGGCCGGGCTGCACCTGGGGCCGCTGCTGCCGGGCGCCGTCTGCGCCCTCGCGGTCGCGGGCATGGCCGCCACCGAGGGCGCCGCCCGGCTTGCGGTCGGCGCACTCGGCATGCTCGCCACGGGCTTCGCGCTCCTGTTCGCGCTGCGCAGGGGTCCGCTGCGCGCCCGGGGTCGTACGCTCCCCGCCGTACGCCTGTGGACCCTGCTCCTGCTCGCCCACGCGGCATGCGGCCAAGGGCTGCTCGGCGCGATCGCCGCCAGCGGCCCGGACGGCCTGTGGTCCATGAGCCCTGCCCCTCTCGTCGCGCTCGCCCTCGCCGTCGCACCGGCCGCCTGGTGCGCGCACCTCTTCTCCGTACGGGCGCGCCGCAGGCTCGGCACCAGCCGCGGACTGGACGACTTCGCCACCGGAACCCGGCCCCTGCTGCTCGCCGTCCTTCTTCTGTACGTCGGCGCGCTGGGCGGAATCGTCGCCCTGACCGGGCTCGTCCTGCCCGACGCGGGGACGCTCGCGCCCGTGGTCCTGGGCACGCTGTTCTTCCTGGCCCGGCTGCTCGTCGTCCACGGCTTCCCGGAGCCCGCATCGGCCGCCCTGGCCGCGGCGTGCGCCGTCGAGATGACGGCCCCAGCCCTGCTGCTGTCGGGCGGGCTGCCCGGCCTCGACCTCGTCGCGCGTCCTGTGGAGGCGCTCGTCGGAGCGGGGGGCGTCGCGGCCGTACCCGTACTGGCCTGCGGGGCCGCCGCGCTGGGACTCGCCGTCCACGCGTTCGCGGTGCTCGCCCGGGCCTCGGCCCACAGCCACTGAAGGCCACTGAAGGCGCCCACCCACCGAAGGGCCACACGCACCGAACACCACCCGCCATGGAGCAGGCCGACGCGGTCCGCGGAGCCGACACCACGGAGCAGCCGGCATTCACGGCATCGACAGCAACACCCCGAAGGAGACTGCGCATGACCCCGCACCACCCAGTCACGGCCCGTCGGCACCGAGGAGTCGCGCGATGAGGGTCCTTCTGCTCGGTGCCAACGGATTCCTCGGCCGCTTCGTCGCCGACCGGCTCCTCGCCGATCCGGCCGTGCACCTCACCGCGCTCGGTCGCGGCGACGACGCCGATGTGCGCTTCGACCTCTCCGGCGGCAGCCCGGGCGCGCTCACGCGCTTCCTCGGCGCCGTCCACCCAGGTGTCGTCATCAACTGCGCGGGCGCCACCCGCGGCGGCGCCCGGGAACTCACCCGGCACAACACCGTCGCCGTCGCCACCGTCTGCGAGGCACTGCGGCGCAGCGGCTGCGGTGCACGGCTCGTCCAGATCGGCTGCGCCTCGGAGTACGGGCCGTCCCAGCACGGCTCGTCGACGGCCGAGGACGCCGTGCCGCGGCCCGGCGGCCCGTACGGGGTGAGCAAACTAGCCGCCACCGAGCTGGTCCTCGGCTCGGGACTCGACGCCGTCGTCCTGCGGGTCTTCTCGCCCGTGGGACCCGGCACCCCGGCCGGCTCCCCGCTCGGCCGCCTCGCCGAGGCGATGCGGCGGACCATGCAGCAGGGAGACGGCGAGCTGAAGCTCAGCGGCCTCGGCGTGCAGCGCGACTTCGTCGACGTACGGGATGTGGCGCGCGCCGTGCACGCCGCCTCCCTGTCCGCCGCACAGGGCGTCGTCAACATCGGCACCGGGCGCGCCGTGAAACTCCGGGACGCGGCGGCGACCCTCGCGCGCGTCGCCGGTTACGCGGGCGCCCTGCACGAACTGGATGTGCCCGGGGGCCGCCCCGGCATCGGCGCGCCGCGCGGCGAGTCGGTCGCCGAGCACCTGGCCGCCACCCCCTCCCCGTACCCCGACGGCTGCGGTGGCTGGCAGCAGGCCGATGTGCGCACCGCACGGGACCGGCTCGGCTGGCGGCCCCGTATCAACCTCGAGGAATCCCTCGCCGACATCTGGATGGAGGCGGCATGCCGCATCTGACGAGTTCCGGTGCCCAGCTCTCGGCTACCGGCGCGCACGGGCTGGGCTTCGGCATCCCCGGCTACGCCCATCCGCTGCTCGCGCCCCTCGAATGGGCCGAACTGACCCGCCCCGGGACGCCGCTGCACTGGGTGGTCCTCAATGTCGCCGACGGTCCCGGCATCCTCCCCGACCCGCATTGCCTGGAGGCGGCGGGCCGGCTGAGGAACGCGGGGGTGCGCGTGCTGGGACATCTCGACCTCGCCCACGGCGCCCGCTCGTTCGGCGACGTCGTCTGTGATGCCCAGCACTTCTGCGACTGGTACCGGGTCGACGGCTTCCTGCTCGACCGCTGCCCGGTCGAGCGCGCGGACCTGGCAAGGGTGCGGCGCACCACGGCCACGCTGGACGCCATGACGGACGGCGGCCACCTGGTCCTCGGGCACGGCACCCACCCGTACCCGGGCTACGCCGAGGCGGCGGACCAGCTGGTCACCTTCTCCGGACCGTGGACGGATTACCGCTGGTCGCAGGTGGCGGAATGGACGGCGGACCATCCGCAGGAGCGGTTCGCGCACTTCGTCCACGGGGTGCCGCGCACGCATCTGGAGGAGGCCACCCGGATCGCGCGCTGGCAGGGCGCCGGGACGATCTTCTTCACGGACCGCGGTGTCCCGGAGGAAGGAAAAGGGCAAAGCGGACCATACGAGGCGCTGCCCGGCTACTGGGACGAAATCGTCTCGCAGATCGGACCGGGTGTCTCGGAATGAGAAGGGCCGTGGCAGTGTTACGGGGAGAACAACCGTACTGACTTACCGACCAACGGAGCCCCCGTGTCGCTGCCACCCCTGGTCGAGCCGGCTGCCGAGCTCACCGTAGACGAGGTCCGCAGGTACTCCCGCCACCTGATCATCCCGGATGTCGGGATGGACGGGCAGAAGCGGCTGAAGAACGCCAAGGTGCTCGCCGTGGGCGCGGGCGGCCTCGGTTCGCCGGCCCTGATGTACCTTGCCGCGGCCGGTGTCGGCACGCTCGGCATCGTGGAGTTCGACGAGGTCGACGAGTCGAACCTGCAGCGTCAGATCATCCACAGCCAGGCGGACATCGGCCGTTCCAAGGCCGAGTCGGCCCGCGACAGCGTCAAGGGCATCAACCCGTACGTGAACGTCGTCCTCCACGAAGAGCGGCTCGAGGCCGAGAACGTGATGGACATCTTCAGCCAGTACGACCTGATCGTCGACGGCACGGACAACTTCGCGACCCGGTACCTGGTCAACGACGCGTGCGTGCTGCTGAACAAGCCCTACGTCTGGGGCTCGATCTACCGCTTCGACGGCCAGGCGTCGGTCTTCTGGTCCGAGCACGGCCCCTGCTACCGCTGCCTCTACCCGGAGCCCCCGCCGCCGGGCATGGTCCCCTCCTGCGCCGAGGGCGGGGTGCTGGGCGTGCTGTGTGCCTCCATCGGCTCCATCCAGGTCAACGAGGCGATCAAGCTGCTCGCCGGCATCGGCGAGCCGCTGGTCGGCCGGCTGATGATCTACGACGCCCTGGAGATGCAGTACCGCCAGGTCAAGGTCCGCAAGGACCCGAACTGCGCGGTCTGCGGTGAGAACCCGACCGTCACCGAGCTCATCGACTACGAGGCCTTCTGCGGCGTCGTCTCCGAGGAGGCCCAGCAGGCGGCGGCCGGCGCGACGATCACTCCGAAGCAGCTCAAGGAGTGGATCGACGACGGCGAGAACATCGACATCATCGATGTCCGCGAGGTCAACGAGTACGAGATCGTCTCGATCCCGGGTGCGCGTCTGGTCCCCAAGAACGAGTTCCTGATGGGCAGCGCCCTCCAGGACCTGCCGCAGGACAAGAAGATCGTCCTGCATTGCAAGACGGGCGTCCGCAGTGCGGAAGTCCTCGCGGTGCTCAAGTCCGCGGGCTTCGCCGACGCGGTGCACGTCGGCGGCGGCGTGATCGGCTGGGTCAACCAGATCGAGCCGGAGAAGCCGGTCTACTGATCACCGGCAAGCTCGGTGCAGGGGCCCCGGACCGCGTGAGCGGTCCGGGGCCCCTGCCGTTACGAGGTGGCGGGCGGCTGCAGGACACCGCCTCGCGAGAGGTGCGGCCTCATGAGGTGCAGGTCGTGCCGTCCGCCGGCACCTTGCCGTCGAGCAGGTAGCCGTCCACGATGCGCGTGACACAGGACCCGCTGCCGTACGCCCCGTGCCCCTCGCCCTTGTTGGTGACGAGCACGCCGACGCCCGCCCCGAGCTCGTCCGCCATCCGGCGCGCGCCCTCGTACGGCGTTGCCGGGTCGCCCGTCGTGCCGACGACCAGGATCGGCGCGGCGCCCTTCGCCGACACCTCGGGGGTGTCGGACGCACCGGGAACCGGCCAGTCGGCGCACCAGCCCGCCAGGTCCCACGCCAGGTAGGGGCCGAAGACGGGGGAGACCTCGGTGAAGTCGGCAAGATGGCGGGAGCGGACCTCGTCCGGCGTCACGCGGCCCTTCGCGTCGGCGCACGATATGGCGCGCTGCGACTGGTCCTGCGTGCCGTAGCTCCCCTTATCGTCAAGGTTGTTGTACGAGTCGGCCATCAGCAGCAGCTGGGTGCCGTCACCGTTCTCGGCCGCCGCCAGCGCGGACGTCAGATACTTCCAGTTGTCCTCCGAGTACAGCGGCATGATCATGCCGGTCACCGCGAGGCTCTGGGTGAGCTTGCGGCCGCCGTCCGCGGGCAGCGGCTCGCGGTCCAGGTCGCGAAGGAGCTTCGTCACGCGCGCGGTGCCGTCCGCGGCGGCGATGCCCCGGCTCTTGAAGTAGTTGTCCAGCGCGCGCTGGAACCCCCGGGCCTGGTTGCGCGAGTGGGCCACGTAGTCGGCCGAGGGGTCGACCACCGAGTCCAGGACGAGCCGCCCGGTGTTCCGGGGAAAGAAGTGGGCATACACGCCGCCGAGTTCGGTGCCGTACGAGAATCCGAGGTAGTGCAGCTTGTCGTCGCCGAGGACCTGGCGGATCAGGTCCATGTCGCGTGCGGCGCTGATTGTGCCGACGTGCGGCAGGACCCGGCCGGACTTCGCGGCGCAGCCCGCACCGAACGCCGCCGAGTCCTCGAAGTACGCCTTCTCCTCCTGCGGGGTGTCCGGGGTGAAGTCCAGTGCCAGCGACTTCGCGGTCTCCTTGTCGCCCCGGCACACCACCGCCGAGCTCTCGGCGACGCCGCGAGGGTCGAAACCGACCAGGTCGTAGCGCTTGTGCAGGGTCCCGTAGCCCTTGGCGGCACCAGGCAGCGCGGCGACCCCGGAGCCACCCGGACCGCCGAAGTTGAACAGCAGCGAGCCGATGCGCCGGTCCGGCTCCTTCGCCACGGAGCGGATGAGGGCAATGCCGATGGTCTCCCCGGTGGGATCGCCGTAGTCGAGCGGCGCCTTGAGCGTGGCGCACCGCCACTGCCGTCCGGGCCGCTCGGCGTAGCTTCCGTACGCCTTGACCGGCGCCTCGCACGTGCCCCAGTCCAGTCGCTGCCCGGTGAGCTCGGCGGGCAGCGCCACCGTCTGCGGGCCGGCGTCCGCCGAAGAGGCGGGGGCGGACGGTGTGGCGCTGTTCTTCCCGTCCTGCGCCGTGTCGCCGCCCGCGCTGTCGCATCCCGCGGCCGCACCGGCCACCAGCGCCATCGCGGCGGCCAGGGTTCCCGCCCTGACTCGTTTCCTCATTCCGGCCCCCCAAGGCGTTCGAAGACAGTTTCGACATCATAGGGAGGCGTCGTTGCTGCTCTACCGGCAGACCGTGCCGTCCTTCGGAACCCTGCCTTTCAGCAGATAGTCGTCCACGGCGCGGTCCACGCACGGGCTGTTGCCGTATGCGCCGTGCCCCTGGCCGCGGTAGGTGACCTGAATGCCCACGCCCTTGCCGAGCGCCTCGGTCATCGCCTTCGCCCCTTCGTAGGGTGTTGCCGGGTCGCCCGTGTTGCCGATGACCACGATCGGCGCGGCGCCCGGAGCGGAGACGTCCGGATGCGACCAGGTGCCCTCCACCGGCCACTCGGTGCAGCCCATCAGGCCCCAGCCCAGGAACTCGCCGAACACCGGCGACGCCTTGCGGAACGCGGGCAGCTTCGCCTTGGTCTGCTCCAGCGTGTACCGCGCCTTGGAGTCCACACATCGGATCGCCGTGCCGGCCGCCTGTATGTTGCTGTAGCGGCCGTTCTCGGAGCGGCCCGTCAGGGCGTCGGAGAACGCCATCAGCAGCGCGCCGTTGCCACCCTCCGCCTCGTCGAGCCCCTGTTCCAGCAGCTCCCAGTACTCGCGGGAGTACAGCGTCTGCGCGATGCCGTTCAATGCCTGACTCTGCGTCAGCTTGCGTTCTCCGATGCCCGGTATCGGCTTGCTGTCCAGGCCGTCGAGGAAGCTGATGATCCAGTTCTGCATCTCCTGGACGGTGGAGCCAGGGAGCCGGCAGGCGTCACCGCGGTCGACGCAGTCCTTCAGGAAGTTCGTCAGCGCCAGCTGGAAGCCTTCGGCCTGGCCGAGCGAGCCCTGCTCGGGGTTCTCGTTCGGATCGACCACCGCGTCGAACACCGCACGCCCCACCCGCTTCGGGAAGAGGTGGGCGTACACGCCGCCGAGTTCGGTGCCGTACGAGATCCCGAAGTAGTGCAGCTTGTCGTCGCCGAGGACCTGGCGGATCAGGTCCATGTCGCGCGCGGCATCGATGGTGCCGACATGGGGCAGCTCGCTGCCGGAGTTCTCCTCGCAGGAATCCGAGAACCTCCTGACGTTCCCGACGAACTCCTCCTCCTCGGCGGCGTCGTCGGGCGTCGCATCCTCGGCCACGTATTCGTCCAACTGCCGGTCGTCCAGGCACTCCACGGGCACGCTGCGGCCGACGCCGCGCGGGTCGAAGCTGACCAGGTCGTAGCGGGCCTGCAGGGCTCCGTAGTCGACGGCGGCGGCGGGCAGGGTGGCCACCCCCGAGCCGCCGGGGCCGCCGAAATTGAAGACGAGAGAACCGATCCGGTTCGCCGTGTCCCGGGCGCGGGCGCGGATCAGCGCCAGCTCGATCGTCTCGCCGTCGGGCTCGTCCCAGTCGAGCGGCGCGTCCAGGAACGAGCATTCCCAGGTGGTGCCGCCGGGCAGTGGCGACGGTTTCGGGCCGCCGCCCTCCGCCTCCGAGGGCGCGGGACAGGGCTGCCACTCCAGCTCCTGGGCCGCGAGATCCTTGGGGCGGTCCGCGTCGTCCCCGCCGCCTCCACAGCCGGCGGCTGCCAGCAGGACGGCGGCGGCGGTGGCGACGGCGGCCGCACGGGCCGTGGCGCATGTGGTCGGCATACGGCCATCGTGCGCCGCCCCGGCATGCTCGGCACGGGCGAACCGTCCATGCGGGTGGCTCACCGATCAAGGCACCCTACGGGTGGCTTCACTGCTCCGTACGGGTGATTCTCGGGCCGCCCGGTGGGAGAAGCGCTCAGAGGGCGCCCTTGCGCGTGAGGTGGTTGAACGCGAACCACCCGGGAAGCACCGGCAGCCAGAGCGTCATCGTCCGGTACAGCAGCACAGCGGGGGCCGCGACCTCCTTGGGCACGCCCACCAGCAGCAGCCCGCCCAACAGCGCGCCTTCGACGGCGCCCACACCGCCCGGCGTCGGCGCGGCCGATCCGAGCGCGTTGCCCGCGAGGAACACCACGGCGATGCTCGCGTAGCTGATCGGTTGGTTGCCGCCGCCGAACGCGCGGATGGATGCATCCAGACACATCACGAACACGCCGGTCAGCAGCAGCATCCCGCCGATGCCGGTGAGCAGCTTCACCGGCCGCTGCAGCACATCGAGCATGCGCGGCACCACACCGGCGAACAGAGACCGCAGCCGGGTGGCGACGAACTTGCGCAGGAACGGGATCGCCGTGACCACCAGCACCAGCACAGCAACCGTGAGCAGGCCCGCGATCACCGTCCTGGACGGGGTGAACGACGTCGTCCGCTCCGTCCCCGTCAGATAGCCGAAGGACAGCAGCAGCAGAATGTGGGCACCGAGCCCGAAGAGCTGCGAGGCGCCCACACTGGCCACCGCCAGACCGGGCCGCACTCCCGAACGCTGCAGGAAGCGGGTGTTCAGCGCCACGCCGCCGACCGCGGGCGGGGCCACGATCTTGACGAACGAGCCGGCGACCTGTGCGAGCACGGTGCGCCCGAATCCGACCCGCTCCGGCACGAAGCCCAGCAGACTCATCGCCGCCGCGACATAGCTCACCGCGGAGAACGCCACGGCCGCGGCGACCCAGCCCCAGTGCGCGTTGTCGAAGACGGTGCCGAAGTTGATGCCGGCGATCTGCGACAGCAGGAAGTACGCGGCGACAGCGCCGGCGATGAAACTGACGAGCGTACGGGGCCTGATCCGTTCCAGCCGGACCGGCTCCACGGGCGCCTGCGGCCGGATGAGCAGCACCTGGCGGCGGATCTGGGAGAGCAGGTCCTCCTCGCGGGCCTCGTCCATCGCCTCGTCCAGGGCCCGCTTGTCGGCCTGTTTCTCCGCACGCTCGACCTTGCGGGCCGCCTTGCGGTCGTCGGCCGCGACCTCCTGCGTACGGGTCTTCCTGGCCGTCTCCGACGCTGCGAGCACCGCCTCGCGCTCGCGCTGCGCCCGCTCGCGGGCCTGCTGGCGCAGCGTCGCGCGGGTCGACCGGCTCAGTGCGATCGGCTGGAGCAGCGGCAGACAGTCGGCGACCTTGTCCGGGCCGAGCACCTCGACGGCGGCGGCCACCGCCCGCTCCGCGCCGACCCGCAGACCGAGCGTGGTCAGCAGCTGGGCGATGTCCATCCGCAGGACCAGGTCACTTGCCGCGATCTCGCCGCCGCGCAGATCCGTCAGGACCACCCGGCCCGACCGGTCCACGAGGATCGCGTCACCGGCGAGCCTGCGGTGCGCGATACGCCGCGACTGGAGCGACTTCACCTGCCGCCAGGCGCCGAGTACCACATCGTCGGTGATCTCCTTGTCCGCCAGCGAGTCGAGCACCTGCCCGCCCTGGTGCTCGTAGACGAGCATCACGGCGTCCGGTCCGAGCTCGGAGGTGGCGATGAGCTTGGGCGCGTTGGCCCCGGCGGCGATCGCCGCGTACGCCAGCAGCGCCTCCTGCTCCAGGGCCTGGCGCAGCGACTGGATGGAGCGCCGGGTGGTGATCGAGCGCAGGGTCAGGCGCCGCCACACCCGGTAGAAGAAGCCGTGCGCCTGCTGTTCGCGGTCGACGACCGTGACGTCGAGCGGGGGGCCGTCCTCCAGCGACACCAGGTAGCGGCGGCCGCGGTCCTGGTCGGCGTTCTCCGGGGTGTCCTCGGCCCGCATCGCGGACACCGGGCGGAAGCCGACGTGGCGCAGTCCGGCGAGCAGGGTCTGGCCGGTGGGGCGGACGTTGGGGGATCCGACCGCGTAGAGGGTGCCGTACGCGACGGTCCAGCCGAGAAGGACGGTGAGGATGATCGAGAACGGTGTGGTGTAGCCGGCGACCAGCATCGCGAACGCGTCCAGCAGCAGCACGACCCACAGCACCACGCGCCAGCGGGGTCTGCGGGCCATGCCCACGGCCGTCATGTACGCGATGACAGGCGCGAGATAGCCGTGCACGGGGTCGGTCAGGCCGTTCGTCTGCGGCTGGGTCAGTGCGTCCTGGAGACTGCCGGGGGCGCTGCGGGAGACCCACAGGTCGGTCGCGAGTGTCACCCCGTGGGCCAGGACGGCGGCGAGCACGCCGTCCGCGATGCGCAGCCCGTCCCGTTTGACCAGACGTTCGATGGCGAAGGCGACCGGGACGAGCAGCACGGCGATGCTCGACACCAGGCCCCCGAGCTTGACCACGAGGTCAGGGGCCTGGCCGGTGCCCTTGTTGATGTCCGACTCGAGGCCGGTGGTGGTGCCCTGGGCGAACGCGGCGATCGCCAGAACGACGGAGATGGCCAGGATGCCGATCAGCAGCCGCATCAGGTCGGAGGGGCGGTGGACCCGGGCGGCGAGCAGCGGTTCGTCGCCGGAGACCCGGTCCGCCCGGACGTCGTCGTCGCGGGTCGAGCCGCTGGCCGGCGGGACGGGCCGGTCGCCGGCGCTCGGCTCAGTGCCGTGCGGGGTGTCGGGGCCGTCCGTGGCGGGGCTGGGGTCCTTGCCGTGCGGGGTGTCCGGTTCGCCGGTGCCGTGCGGGGTGTCGGAGCCGTCGGTTTCGGCGGTGCCGTGCGGGGCGTCCTTGTCGGCGGTTCCGTCCGTTCCAGGGGTGCCGGCTGCCTCCTTCCCGGCGTCCGGACCGTTCGACGGAATCGGTGATTCCGAGTTCGCCTCGCGCTCAGGGCCGTCTGCCGCCTTCGAAGGCTGCACGCCCTGCTCCTTCGCCGTCTCGGTCTCTTCTTGATCTCGTATCACCAGTCACCGCCCGCATGATGGTGGCACGACCGGAAGACAGGGGGAGGCATCAGGGTGTATCGCGGGGGCGTCGGGCGTGCGAGGTGTGCCTCTTTGTCGCATGTCAGTTGGTTTGCCCTCTCTCCGGGGCGTTGTCGGTGGCATGCGGCAGGATGGGGCGGATGGACGACCGGATGGGCGAGCTGCCCGACTACGCCGAGCGGGTTCTGGAGGTCGCCGAGCTGATCCCGCCGGGCCGGGTGATGACGTACGGGGACGTCGCGGAATGGCTCGGCGAAGGCGGACCCCGCCAGGTCGGCCGTGTGATGGCGCTGTACGGCGGCCCCGTGCCGTGGTGGCGCGTCGTGCGCGCCGACGGCGTCCTGCTGCCCGGCCACGAGCTGCGCGCCCTGGACCACTACCGCGCGGAGAGTACGCCGCTGAGGGACGCCTCGCGCGCCACCGAGGGGCATCTGCCGCGTCTCGACATGAGGCGGGCACGGTGGGACGGCATGGCGGGCGACGGTCCCACGGATGGGGCCGTTCCGCGAGATGTGCCTCACAACGAAGAGGCTCACAACGGGGCTCACATAGGACAGCTTCCGCCAAACGGCGGCGCAACGGGCGGTCCGGCGACCGTACGGGGTACGTGACAGGGCCGCTGCCCGCGCTACGCGGCCTGGCGTAGCGTCCCCTGAGCGCGGCACGCACCGCGTCCCCATCATCAGCACACCCACCAGGACCGGCGATCCACGTGAGCTCCTCCTCCACAACCGGGCGTAGGGCGTACCCGCACCAGGTACGCCAGGGGGTCCCTCCACGCCCGCAGGGGCGCAGAGGGGTCCCGGGCGCGTACCGACTGGTGCGCACTCCGCCGGTCCCCGTGGAACCCCCTCACCTGGACGCGGCGCAGCGCGCCGTGGTTGACCACACCCACGGCCCGTTGCTGGTGCTGGCCGGTCCGGGAACGGGAAAGACGACCACGCTTGTGGAGGCGGTCGCGGCTCGGATCGCCCGTGGCGCGGACCCGGCGCGCATCCTGGTGCTGACCTTCAGCCGCAAGGCGGCGGTCGAGCTGCGCGACCGCATGGCGCTGCGGCTGGGCGGGGCGCACGGACCTCAGGCCACCACGTTCCACTCCTTCTGCTACGCCCTCGTGCGCGCCCACCAGGACGCCGACCTGTTCTCCGAGCCGCTGCGGCTGCTGTCCGGACCCGAACAGGACGTCGCCGTACGCGAACTGCTGGCCGGCCAGATCGACCTGGAACGCCATGGGGTGGCCGGCGTGCGCTGGCCCGACGAGCTGCGGGCCTGTCTCACCACGCGGGGCTTCGCCGACGAGGTCCGGGCGGTGCTGGCGCGCAGCCGGGAACTCGGACTCGGCCCGGACGCCCTGGCGCGCTTCGCGGTCCGCACGGGGCGTCCCGACTGGAGTGCGGCGGCCTCCTTCCTGGCCGAGTACCTGGACGTCCTGGACATGCAGGGCGTGCTCGACTACGCGGAGCTGGTGCACCGCGCGGTGCTGCTGGCGGAGAGCATGCCGGTGCCGGGCGACCTGGCCCACGGCGCGCTGGCCTACGACGCGGTGTTCGTGGACGAGTACCAGGACACGGACCCCGCACAGGTGCGGCTGCTGCGGGCGCTGGCGGGCGGCGGCCGAACCCTGGTGGCCTTCGGCGACCCGGACCAGTCCATCTATGCCTTCCGCGGTGCCGACGTGAACGGCATCCTCGACTTCCCCGACGCCTTCCGGCACGCGGACGGCAGGCCGTCGGACGTCGCCGTGCTCACGACGTCACGGCGCAGCGGGGCCGTGCTGCTGGAGGCGACGCGCCTGCTGACCCGCCGGATGCCGCTGCCCCGGCTCCCCGCGGACAGGGTCCGCGCGCACCGGGAACCGGCGGCGGTCCGGGAGGGCGGCGGGGTGGAGGTGTACACCTACCCGACGGCCTCCACGGAACTGGACAACATCGCGGACATCCTGCGCCGCGCCCACCTCGAGGACGGCGTGCCCTGGCACGAGATGGCGGTCCTGGTCCGCGCGGGCGGCCGCACGATCCCTTCCCTGCGCCGGGCCCTGACATCGGCGGGCGTCCCCCTGGAGGTCGACGGCGACGACATCCCCCTGCGCCACGAACCTGCGGTCGCCCCCCTCCTGACGGCCCTTCGAGCGGCAGCGACGGCGGCGACGGGCCGCGGCTCGGCCGCGGACGTCCCGGACGGCGCGCCGGGCTGGGGCGCGCCGGGGGCGGGAGAGGCGGGCTCGGCCGTGGGCACGGGGGCCGGTGTCCCCGATGCCCCTGCGGCCACTGAGGCCGTGACCCCCGACGCGCTCGCGGCGACCGCCGACGGCGGCCCGGAAGCGCTGGCAGCGACTGGCGGCGGCCGCGAAGCCGACGCGACCGCCGATGCGCTCGCACCGACTGGTGCCCTTGGCCTCAATGCCGGCGTGACCGCCGATGCCGACGCGCTCGACGCGACCGGCGATTCCGGTCCCGATGCCGGCGTGACCGCCGATGCCGACGCGCTCGACGCGCTCGACGCGCTCGACGCGACCGGCGACCCCGTTCCCGAAGCCCACGCGACCGGCGCCACGGCCGACGCGCTCGCGGCGATCGGTGCCCTCGGTCCCGAAGCCGACGCGACCGGCGCCACCGCCGAACCGCCCTCCGCCCCCCACCCGCAGTCCTGGCTCGACACCGAGACCGCCCTCAC
The DNA here is from genome assembly GCF_044390825.1 of Streptomyces sp. NPDC018833. Classification (NCBI taxonomy): domain Bacteria; kingdom Bacillati; phylum Actinomycetota; class Actinomycetes; order Kitasatosporales; family Streptomycetaceae; genus Streptomyces; species Streptomyces sp. NPDC018833. Next base: position 177,996 of record NZ_JBIRZM010000011.1, read on the forward strand.
CCTCCTCACGTCGCCTCTCGGCGGCATGGACTCCGCCGACCTCCGGCGCCTCGGCCGGGCCCTGCGGGACGAGGAGCGCGCCGGGGGAAACCGGCTGCCCGCCCCCTCCGACCAGCTCATCGCCCGCGCGCTCGCGGAGCCCGAGCGCCTCGTCGCCCACGATCCCGCCTACGCCCGCGGCGCCCAGCGGCTCGGTGGCCTGCTGCGCAAGGCCCGTGAGCTGCTCGAAGGCGGCGGCACCGCCGAGGAGGCGCTGTGGCTGCTGTGGGATGGCACCTCCTGGCCGCAGCGCCTGGAACGCGCGGCCTTCCGCGGCGGCGCGGCCGGGCGGAACGCCGACCGTGACCTCGACGCCGTCTGCGCCCTCTTCGAGACCGCCGCCCGCGCGGAGGAACGCACCGGCGGCCGCGGCGCGCTCAACTTCATCGAGGAGCTCGACGCCCAGGACATCGCCGCCGACACCCTGTCCCGCAGGCAGGTCCGCCCCGACGCCGTGAGCCTGATGACCGCACACCGCTCCAAGGGCCTGGAGTGGCGTCTCGTCGTCGTGGCCGGCGTGCAGGAGGGCCTGTGGCCGGACCTGCGCCGGCGCGGGTCGCTCCTGGAGGCCGACCGCATCGGACGCGACGGCCTCGCCGAACCCCTCACCCCCGGCGCGCTCCTGGCCGAGGAACGCCGTCTCTTCTACGTGGCCGCCACCCGTGCCCGTGACCGTCTCGTCGTCACCGCCGTCAAGGCGCCCGCGGACGACGGCGACCAGCCCTCCCGCTTCCTGACGGAGCTGGGCGTCGAGCCCCGGGACGTCACGGGCCGGCCCCGCCGCCCCCTTGCCGTCGCCCCGCTCGTCGCCGAGCTGCGGGCCACCACCGTGGACCCGGAAGCGTCCCCGGAGCTGCGCGCCGCTGCCACCCGCCGACTCGCCCGGCTCGCCGCGCTCACCGACGAGGAGGGCCAGCCCCTCGTGCCGTCGGCCCACCCGTACCGCTGGTGGGGCATGTTCGACCCCACGCACAGCGCGGTACCGCTGCGGGACCGGAATCAGCCCGTCACCCTCTCGGGCAGCGCGCTGGACCAGCTCGCCAACACCTGCGCGCTCCAGTGGTTCCTGGGGCGCGAGGTGAAGGCGGACGCCCCGGCCACCGCCGCACAGGGCTTCGGCAACGTCGTGCACGTCCTCGCCGACGAGGTCGCCTCCGGCCGCAGCCCCGCCGACCTTGCCGTCCTCATGGAACGGCTCGACTCCGTCTGGGACGCCCTCGCCTTCGACGCCCCGTGGAAGTCCCAGCAGGAGAAGGAGCACGCGCGCGTTGCGCTCGAACGCTTCCTGCGCTGGCACGTCATGGACCGCGGCGGCCGAGCCCCCGCGGCGACCGAGCACGACTTCGACGTGACGCTCGAGGCAGGGGAGTACGAGGTGCGCATCCGCGGGTCCATGGACCGCGTCGAACAGGACGCCCAGGGCCGCGCCTACGTCGTCGACTTCAAGACCGGCAAGCAGTCGCCGACCCGGGACGAGGTCGCCCGCCACCCCCAGCTCGCCGTCTACCAGCTCGCCATCCGCGAAGGGGCCGTCGACGAGGTCTTCGAGGGCCGCCGTCCGGAGCCCGGCGGCGCCGAACTCGTACAGCTGCGTCAGCCAGCCGCCAAGAAGGAGGGCGGCGACGCCTTGCCCAAGGTGCAGGCGCAGGAAGCGCTCAGCGGGGAGTGGGTGGGCGACCTGCTGGCCGGCGCGGCCGGGCGGGTGCTCGACGAACGGTTCACGCCGTCGACCGGCCAGCACTGCACCCACTGTGCGTTCCGCGCGTCGTGCAGCGCTCAGCCGGAGGGCCGCCAAATAGTGGAATGATCGGTGTTTTGCCCGGATTTGGACTCCAGGCCTGCATCCAATGAAGGTCCACGGCAGCCGGTCCGGCTGTGGCGGACGGATCTTCGAGGAGTGACATATGGCGGCCACGAGGAAGTCCCTGGCCACGGCGATCGCGTGCGTGAGCGCGATCGCCGCGCTGGCGGGCTGTTCCCAGGACGGCGACATCAAGGCCAAGGCCAAGGCAAAGGGCCTGGCGGGCGAGGGGCAGGCACCCGCCGCGACGACGAGCGGTGCGGCGGGTGATCCGTTCAAGGGGCTGAGTGCCGATCAGATCGCCGAGAAGGCGGTCGCGGCGACGAAGGCTGCTTCGTCGCTGCGGATGGAGGGGGAGATCGAGAGCGACGGCGAACCGGTCTCTGTCGACCTCGCGATGGACGACAAGGAGAACTGCACCGGCCGCCTGGGTGTCGAAGGGGGCCGCGCCGATCTCCGCAGGCGCGGCGACGTCCTGTACATGAAGGGCGACGAGACGTTCTGGCGGGCCTCGATGAACCGCCGGGGCATGGCCTCACCGGACAGCGGCAACAACGACACGGTGATCGAGCTGATGAAGGACCGCTGGATCAAGATGCCGGCTCGTGCAGTGGAGGACATGCGGGGTGTGTGCGACCTGGACGAGATGCTTGCCGAGCTGGACGAGAACAAGGCGAACCGCACGGGCATGACACGTCGCAAGGACACCGAGATCGACGGCGTACGCGCGGCGACCCTGGTGAAGAAGAAGGGCCGGGAGACGACGACCGTCTACGTGGCGAAGGAGCGCAAGCCGTACCTGCTGAAGGTCGTCAAGGCGGGCGGCGACAAACCGGGCACGCTCGAGCTCTCGGACTACGACAGGCCGGTGGTGGTCAAGGCACCGCCCGCGGACGAGGTCCTCGACCTGGAGAAGCTCGGCGCGGACGCGCAGTTCGGCGCGGGGGTGGACACCGAGCCGGCGGGACCGGGCGCGGACCGGGGTTCCGGTTCCGGTTCCGGTACGGCGGAGTCCGGGCCCGGTACGGACCGCGACGGGTCGCCCGGCGCGGACGGAGACGCCGCGACGGGTGCGGACGGCACCTCGGCCGACGGCGACGACGCCGGGTCCGGCGACGACATCGGCTCCGGCGGTGAGGCGGGCTCCGCTAGTGACGCGGGCTCCGGCGGTGACTGCGGCTCTGACAGTGCCACCGGGTCAGGTGCCGGTGCGGGTGTCGGCGAGGAAGACGCTGCCGGCACGTCCTGACCCGCCCGCCGGCATTGCTCACCGGCGCATGGGGCCTCCGCTGTCGGTGGTGCCCATTAGCCTCTTGAGGTGACCGCACGCATCACCGACCCCGAGCAGCTCAAGGAGATCCTCGGTATCCCCTTCACCCCGGAGCAGACGGCCTGCATCACCGCGCCGCCGGCCCCGCAGGTCATCGTGGCCGGAGCAGGCTCCGGGAAGACGACGGTCATGGCGGCGCGGGTGGTGTGGCTGGTGGGTACCGGCCAGGTCGCCCCCGAGCAGGTCCTCGGTCTCACGTTCACCAACAAGGCGGCGGGCGAGCTCGCGGAGCGCGTCAGGACCGCGCTCGTACGGGCGGGCGTGACGGACCCGGACGTCATCGACCCGGACCACCCCCCGGGCGAGCCCCGCATCTCGACGTACCACGCCTTCGCCGGACAGCTGCTGACCGACCACGGCCTGCGCATAGGGCTGGAGCCGTCGGCGAGGCTCCTCGCGGACGCCACGCGCTACCAACTCGCCGCGCGGGTGCTGCGCGAGGCCCCGGGGCCGTATCCGGCGCTCACCCGGTCCTTTCCCTCGCTCGTCAGCGATGTTCTCGCGCTCGACGCGGAGCTCGCGGAGCATCTGGTGCTCCCCGAGCGGCTGGCGGCGTACGACTCCGAGCTGCTGCACACCCTGGAAACCGCGCGGCTGACCAATGCCGACCTTCGCAAGGTCCCCGAGGCCGCCGCGGCCCGCCGGGAGCTGCTCGACCTCACCGTCCGCTACCGAGCGGCCAAGCGGGAGCGCGATCTGCTCGACTTCGGCGACCAGATCGCGCTCTCCGCCGAACTGGCGCTCACCAGACCGGAGGTCGGCACCATCCTGCGGGACGAGTTCCGTGTCGTCCTGCTCGACGAGTACCAGGACACCTCGGTGGCGCAGCGGTTGCTGCTGTCCGGGCTTTTCGGGCAGGGCACGGGGCATGCCGTGACCGCGGTCGGCGATCCCTGCCAGGCGATCTACGGCTGGCGTGGGGCGTCCGTGGCGAATCTGGACGACTTCCCGCTGCACTTCCCGTTCTCCCCTGGCCTCCGGCATGGGGAACCCCACGGCAGCCCCGCCGCCCGGTTCTCCCTCAGCGAGAACCGCCGCAGCGGCGGCCGGCTGCTGCACCTGGCCAACGGCCTCGCGGCCCCGCTGCGCGCGATGCACGCGGGCGTGGAGGCGCTGCGCCCGGCGCCCGGTGCCGAGCGGGACGGCGTCGTCCGCTGCGCCCTGCTGCCCACACACGCCGAGGAGATCGCTTGGCTCGCCGACTCGATCGCCCATCTGGTGCGCACCGGCAAGGAGCCCGGCGAGATCGCGGTCCTGTGCCGTACGGCAGGGGACTTCCCCGAGATCCAGGCGGCGCTCGTCGCCCGTGACGTCCCCGTCGAGGTCGTCGGCCTGTCCGGCCTGCTGCACCTGCCGGAGGTCGCCGACCTGGTCGCCGTCTGCGAGGTCCTCCAGGACCCGGGCGCGAACGCCTCGCTCGTACGCCTCCTGACCGGGCCGCGGTGGCGGATCGGGCCGCGTGACCTGGCGCTGCTCGGCCGCCGGGCGCGGCTGCTGGTGCACCGGGGTGGAGCCGATGACGACCCCGACCAGCGGCTCGCCGCGGCCGTCGAGGGCACCGACCCGGCCGAGGTCGTCTCGCTCGCCGACGCACTGGACACCTTCCTGGAGCCGGGCGGTGCCGAGGACGACGGTCTGCCGTTCTCCGCCGACGCGAGGGTGCGCTTCGCCCGTCTCGCCGCGGAGCTGCGCGATCTGCGGCGATCACTGGCCGACCCGCTGATGGACATCCTGCACCGGGTGCTGACCGCCACCGGCCTCGACGTCGAGTTGTCCGCCTCACCGCACGCCCTCGCGGCCCGCCGCCGTGAGACACTCGCCAACTTCATGGACGTCGCGGCCGGATTCGCCGCGCTGGACGGGTCGGCGACGCTGCTGGCGTTCCTGGGCTTCCTGCGGACCGCCGCACAGTACGAGAAAGGCCTGGACAACGCCCTCCCAGGTGGCGAGAACACCGTCAAGGTGCTGACCGCGCACAAGTCCAAGGGCCTCGAATGGGACGTCGTCGCCGTGCCGGGCCTCGTCGCCAAGCACTTCCCGAACGACCAGGCGCGCGAGGCGTGGACCTCGCAGGCCAAAGTGCTTCCGCATGCGCTGCGGGGTGACGCGGAGACGCTCCCGGATGTGGAGTCGTGGGACGCGCGGGGCCTCAAGGCGTTCAAGGAGTCGATGAAGGAGCACCAGCACACGGAGGAGCTGCGCCTGGGATACGTGACCTTCACCCGGCCCCGCTCCCTTCTCCTGGGCTCGGCGCACTGGTGGGGTCCCAGCCAGAAGCGCCGCCGGGGTCCTTCGGCGTTCCTCCAGGCGCTGCACGACCACTGCGCGCAGGGCCACGGCGAGATCGAGGTGTGGGCGGAGGAGCCGGCGGAGGACGCGGAGAACCCCGTGCTGCGGACGGCGGGGACCGATCTCGCCTGGCCACTGCCCCTGGACCCGGCGTCCCTGTCCCGCCGCCGCGAGGCGGCGGAGAGGGTCCTCGCCCACCTGTCGTCCCTGACGACGACCCGGTCCCCGGACGCGACGGCCGGCTCCGGTGGCCCAGGTGGTCCGGACGCGGCTACCGATTCCGGTGGCCCGGCCGACCCTGATGTGCCGGGTGGTCCGGAAGCGGCGGATCTGGCTGCCGTGCCGGGCGGTCGCGAAACCGCAGGTGTGCCCGGCGGTCAGGACGTCGCCGACGCCCCTGACGACTGGGACTGGCCGCAGGCGCCCCCGTCGGACGGGTCGGACGAGTGGGACGAGGATGAGCCACCTCCCTTCGACCACGAGGATGTCCCGCCGCTCGTTTCCGAAGAGGAGCCGCCGCCGTTCGACGACGCGGACGTCACGCCGCTCGTCCCCCATCAGGCGGGCCCGCCCGTCGACCCCGAGCCACGGCGGACCGGCCTGCCGCCGGGCCCGGCGACCGGGCTCACCCCCGAGGACGCCCGCACGATCGCCTCATGGGACCGCGACCTCGACGCCCTCACCGGCGAGCTGCGCCGCACCCGTGCCGCGACCCGCGACGTCCTGCTGCCGCGGTCCCTGTCGGCCTCCCAGCTCCTGCGGCTCGCGGCGGACCCCGACGGCTTCGCCCACGACCTCGCCCGTCCCATGCCAAGGCCGCCGCAGCCCGCCGCCCGCCGCGGCACCCGGTTCCACGCCTGGGTGGAGTCGCGGTTCGAGGAGCTGCCGCTGCCCATGCTGGACCCGGACGATCTCCCCGGAGCCCCGGACGACCTTCCCGGAGCCGGGGGCACCCCCGGTGCCCGTGGTGCCGACGCGCACGCCATCACCGACGAGCAGGACCTCGCCGCCCTCAAGGACGCGTTCGACCGCACCGAGTACGCCCGCCGCACCCCCTACCGCGTCGAGGCGTCTTTCCAGATCACGCTCGCGGGCCGCGTCGTCCGGGGCCGTATCGACGCTGTGTACCGGACCGGGGAGCACACCTACGAGATCGTCGACTGGAAGACCGCGCGCGACGGCACCGCCGATCCCCTCCAGCTCGCCGTCTACCGCCTCGCGTGGGCCGAGCAGCGGGGCGTCCCGCTGGAGGCCGTCTCCGCCGCGTTCGTCTTCGTCCGCAGCGGAGAGGTCGTCAGGCCGGACGCCCTCCCCGGCCGCGAGGGGCTGGAGCGCATCCTGCTGGGTGGGACGGTCGACGAGTCGCGGTCGGCCGCCCGTTAGGCTCAGGAGCATGAGCGCCATCCCGGACAATGCTGTCCGTACGTACATCGAGCAGCATCGCACCGCCTTCGTCGACGACCTCGCCGAGTGGCTGCGCATCCCGTCCGTGTCGGCGCAGCCCGAGCACGAGGGCGACGTACGGCGCAGTGCCGAGTGGCTCGCGGCCAAGCTTGTGGAGACCGGCTTCCCCGTCACCGAGATCTGGCCGACGCCGGGCGCCCCCGCGGTGTTCGCCGAGTGGCCGTCGAGTGATCCGGACGCACCCACCGTGCTGATCTACGGCCACCACGACGTGCAGCCCGCCGCCCGCGAGGACGGCTGGCACACCGAGCCGTTCGAGCCGGTGATCGAGGACGGCCGCCTGTACGCGAGGGGTGCTGCCGACGACAAGGGCCAGGTGCTCTTCCACACCCTCGGCGTACGCGCACACCTCGCCGCCACCGGCCGCGCCGCCCCCGCCGTCAACCTCAAGCTGCTCGTCGAAGGCGAGGAGGAGTCGGGGTCGCCGCACTTCCGCGCCCTCGTCCAGCAGCACGCGGACCGCCTCGCGGCGGACGCCGTGATCGTCTCCGACACCGGCATGTGGTCCGAGACGATCCCGACGGTCTGCACCGGGATGCGCGGCCTCGCCGACTGCGAGATCACCCTGTACGGGCCCGACCAGGACATCCACTCCGGTTCGTTCGGCGGCGCCGTTCCCAACCCGGCCACGGTCGCCGCGCGTATCGTCGCCGCGCTGCACGACGAGGACGAACGGGTCACCGTTCCCGGGTTCTACGACGGCATCGCGCCGCTGAGCGACGCCGAGCGCGAGCTGTTCGCCGAGCTGCCCTTCGACGAGGAGACCTGGCTGCGCACCGCCAGGTCCCACGGCACGCTCGGAGAGGCCGGGTACACCACGCTGGAACGCATCTGGGCCCGCCCGACCGCCGAGGTCAACGGCATCGGCGGCGGCTACCAGGGCGTCGGCGGCAAGACGATCGTGCCGTCGTCGGCCATGGTGAAGCTGTCGTTCCGGCTGGTCGCCGGGCAGGAACCGGACAAGATCGAGCGGGCCGTGGCCGACTGGGTCGCCGACCGGGTCCCGGCGGGCATCCGCCACGAGATCGTCTTCGGGGCCGCCACCCGGCCGTGCCTGACGCCGCTGGACCACCCGGCCCTGCGGGCGCTCGTACGGGCCATGAGCCGCGCCTTCGACGGTGAGAGGATCCGCTTCACCCGCGAGGGAGGCTCCGGCCCCGCCGCCGATCTCCAGGACGTGCTCGACGCTCCCGTCCTGTTCCTCGGCATCTCCGTACCGTCCGACGGCTGGCACGCACCGGATGAGAAGGTCGAGCTCGACCTGCTCTTCAAAGGCGTGGCAGCGTCCGCCCACCTGTGGGGCGACCTGGCCGAAGCACTTCGCTGAACCGACACCGATCACCCCGGGGGAGTGGGAAGAACACCGTGAGCACCGACAGCTACGCCACCGCAGACCGCCCCATCGGCATGACCGCGCCCATCGGCCTCACCGCGCCCATCGGCCTCACCGCGCCGAGCGGCATCGACCGCGAGGCGCACAACCGCCTCGACGAGGCATGGCTCGCAGCGGCGTGGAGCCACCCCACCACCCGGGTCTTCGTCGTCTCCGGCGGCCAGGCACTCATCGACGACACCCCCGACGGCCGCACCGAGCTGGTGATGACCCCAGCCTTCGAGGCGCCCCTCACCGAGACCCACCGCTACTTCCTCGGCACGGACGAGGACGGTGTGCGCTACTTCGCCCTGCAGAAGGACTCGCTGCCCGGCCGTATGGACCAGTCGGCACGGCCCGCGGGACTGCGAGAGGCGGGTCTGCTGCTGGGGCCGCGGGACGCGGGACTGCTGGTCCACGCGGTCGCTCTGGAGAACTGGCAGCGCCTGCACCGCTTCTGCTCGCGCTGCGGCGAACGCACGGTCATCGCGGCGGCCGGGCACATCCGCCGCTGCCAGGCCTGCGGCGCGGAGCACTACCCGCGGACCGACCCGGCCGTGATCATGCTGGTCACGGACGAGGAGGACCGCGCGCTGCTCGGCCGCCAGGTGCACTGGCCCGAGGGCCGCTTCTCGACGCTCGCGGGCTTCGTGGAGCCGGGCGAGTCGATCGAGCAGTCGGTGCGGCGCGAGGTGCGCGAAGAGGTGGGCGTCACCGTCGGGGACGTGCAGTACGTCGCCAGCCAGCCCTGGCCGTTCCCCTCCAGCCTGATGCTCGGCTTCACGGCACGGGCGACATCGTCGGAGATCACCGTCGACGGCGAGGAGATCCACGAGGCCCGCTGGTTCTCCCGGGAGGACCTGCGGGCCGCGTTCGAGTCCGGGGAGATGCTGCCTCCCTTCGGAATCTCGATCGCGGCCCGCCTGATCGAGCTCTGGTACGGCAAGCCGCTGCCGAAGCCCGGTGATGTCATCTGACCTCCGCCCGGGCCGCGAGCGACCTTCGCTGCCGCCCGGAGGCCCTGCCGCCGGCGAGGGAGCCGGAGACCCTGCCGCGGGAGGCGTCCGCTGAAGCGGTGGGTCCTGCCGTCGACAAAGGTAATGAGCGACACTCCTGCCGGTGGACCCTACCGGCGGCCCGTGCCGCTGATCTTCAGCGGGTCGGCGGACGCCTTGCAGCCGCACCCGTCCTCACCCGCGGTCTTCGGTGCGCAGGAGCAGGAGCGGCGGCGCTGGCCGAGCCACCAGGTTCCGGCGGCGAGCACGGCCAGGACGACGGCGAGGACAGGCAGCCCGCCCACCACTGCTCCGGCTCCGGCACCGAGGACACCCGCCGTGATCAGAACCGGCAGCGCACAGCACGCCACACAGGCCAGGGCAGCCAAGGCGCCGAGCGCCTTCGGGGCGCGTTGGGGGCGGGGGTCAGCAGCAGGTGCCGGCATGGCGGTTCTCCTCGGCGAGGTCGGTGAAGGGGATGGGGCAACACGTGCTGGACGCGCAGACGGTCAGGTCGTCACATCCGGCATCGATGGCGGCGACCAGGGCGGTGCGGATGGTGGTGAGATCTGCGATCTTCGCGTCGACCTCGGCGAGCTTGGCTGCGGCCCGCTCCTGGAGCCCCGCTACCGGACGGCCGTGGCGGTGGCGGCCTGTCTCCAGCAGTTCGGCGACCTCGTCCAGCGTGAACCCGAGCCGTTGGGCAGCTTTGATCACCCGCAGCGCGGTGACAGCCTCCTCGCCATACAGGCGGTGACCGCCATGACTGCGTTGAGGCTCGGCGAGCAGGCCGCGCCGCTCGTAGTAGCGCAGCGTCTGAACGTTCACCCCGGCAGCCTCGGCGACCTGCCCGCTACGAAGGCCCGTGCTCACCGCTGCTCCCCTGCGGCAGCGGTCCGCGCGGCGAGGGCGTCGAGAACCGCGCCATGCGCCTGGTCGACTGAGATGTCCAGACGAACCAGGTCCTTGCCGGGTGTGGCCGTGCTGAAGGTGAAGAACGAGCAGCAGCCGCTCTCGCGCTCCACCAGGTCACGAACGCGTTCCTCGACGCCCGGCCCACCGGTCAGATCGAGGCGTAGATGGAGTGGCTGGGGCCGGGACAGGGAGGAGAGCTGTTCGGAGAACAGCGCATCCCACTCGGCGACCCGCAGGGGCCTCTCCTCGGTGGGCAGTGTGCAGGACTGCTGCACCCATGCCAGATCGTTCATCGCGCTCACTCCCGTCATCATGTCCCGCAGGCGGGGACACCTCCGACGGTAAACCTGTACCTGGGTACCGATTGCAACCCTGGAAAGGGCCCCTGTCGAGGGCCGTTCGCGTTCCCTACCGCGTAGCCGTCTCCACATTGGACACGCCGTTGACCAGCACGGGCAAGGCATCCCTTGGGCGCTGGCTACAACGGCGTGCCGGACGTATCCGGGCTCCGTCTCCACCTCGGCCGGCGTCACCCAACGCATGGGCAGCAGGGTGCCCACCTCCGAGGGGAGCTGGGTCAGCACTCGCGCCCGTTCCGTCCCGACGAATCCGCCGTCCAATCCGCCGTCCATGACCACGGTCACCGCGTCCGTCGCACTGGCGAACGTCCCGCCCGGCGAGTGGTCGAGGGCCAGCATCCGAGCGAGGCGCAGCGCCAAGCCGGTCTGCCGTTCCAGCACCCGCGCACCCACCATCAGGGATGGCTTCGCCCTCGGGCACCTCGGCACCCGGGAGGGACCATGCCCCGGTGGCCAAGTCCTTGACCACGAGGCCACGCGGCCGAGGTATTGGGGCGGGTTCTCCAGGCGCCATGCCTCCGACTGGAATTCCCGGAGCATCGCCCGTCACTCGTCACCATCCAAGAGCACGAACAGCCTCCCGAAGAACGCTCTCGGGAATCTCCTCGTGGCTCCGGTTGGGGCGCTGGACACGACCGTACGAGGGTCACATCCCGCCGTCCATGCACGAACGTGGTTATATGCACGAACATGGTTTTATGCACGAACGTGGGTATGCACGCTCGTGCATGAAGTACCCCGGCGAGGCGCCGCCCAGGACTGCGGCGGCCTGTCTTGACGGCGGGAGACTGGCAGTGCGCGGGTTCGCCGTCCGCTTCCCCTACACATACAGAGCGCCCCCTCCGGTGACCTTGGCCAGAGGGGGCGAAGCTGGGGAGCGTCAGACCGCGAGAGCCTGCTTCACCTGGGCGAGGCTCGGGTTCGTCATCACGACCTCGTCGCCACCAGCGGCGGGAACTACCCGAACAGTGGGCACGGTTTGGTTGCCCCCGTTGGCCTTCTCGACGAAGGCCGCCGACTCCGGGTCCAGCTCGATGTTGACCTCGGTGTACGTGATGCCCTCGCGGTCCATCTGGCTCTTCAGCCGGCGGCAGTATCCGCACCAGGTGGTGCTGTACATCGTCACAGTGCCCTGCATCGTCTCTTCTGCTCCTCAGCTCGCGGTGTGCGTGTTCGCCTCGGCCTAGAACGTATGCGACCCGCCGGGCGATTCCCGAGCCCGCATTTGTACGACCGATACCGGGCGCCTGTGGACAACCGCCGCACCCGTCTCCTGGGACCTGGCAGCATGGCAGCGTGACAGCAGCAACGCACTCCTCTCTCTTCCCGCAGGTCCCCGAGTCGGCCGACGCGGTGCTCAACGGGCTCGACCCTGAGCAGCGCGAGGTGGCGACCGCCCTGCATGGCCCGGTGTGCGTGCTGGCGGGCGCCGGCACGGGCAAGACGCGCGCGATCACCCACCGCATCGCGTACGGCGTCCGGGCGGGCATATTGCAGCCCGCCAGTGTGCTCGCGGTCACCTTCACCAACCGGGCCGCTGGTGAGATGCGAGGGCGGCTGCGTCAGCTCGGCGCCGGCGGCGTCCAGGCCCGCACCTTCCACTCCGCCGCCCTGCGCCAGCTGCAGTACTTCTGGCCGAAAGCCGTCGGCGGCGATCTGCCCCGGCTCCTGGAGCGCAAGATCCAGCTGGTCGCCGAGGCCGCCGCCCGCTGCCGCGTCCGCCTGGACCGGAACGAGCTGCGGGATGTGACCAGCGAGATCGAATGGGCGAAGGTCACCCAGACCGTGCCCGCCGACTACCCGGCCGCGGTCGCCAAGTCCCTGCGGGACGCCCCGCGCGATCCGGCGGAAATCAGCCAGATCTTTGCGATGTACGAGCAACTCAAGCGCGACCGCTCGGCGATCGACTTCGAGGACGTGCTGCTGCTCACCGTCGGCATCCTCCAGGACCGCCACGACATCGCCGACCACGTTCGCCGCCAGTACCAGCACTTCGTGGTCGACGAGTACCAGGACGTCAGCCCGCTCCAGCAGCGACTGCTGGACCTGTGGCTCGGCGGCCGGGACAGCCTGTGCGTGGTCGGCGACGCCAGCCAGACCATCTACTCCTTCACCGGCGCCACCCCCGACCACCTGCTGAACTTCCGCACCCGCCACCCCGGTGCCACCGTGGTCAAGCTCGTCCGCGACTACCGCTCCACACCCCAGGTCGTCCACCTGGCCAACGGACTGCTCGGCCAGGCCCGCGGCCGCGCCGCCGAGCACCGCCTCGAGTTGATCTCGCAGCGCGACCCCGGTCCCGAGCCCGCCTTCGTGGAGTACGGGGACGAGCCCGCCGAGGCCGAGGGCACCGCGCGCCGCATCCGCGACCTGATCGCCGCGGGCGTTCCGGCCGGCGAGATCGCCGTCCTCTACCGGATCAACGCCCAGTCCGAGGTCTACGAGCAGGCTCTGGCCGACGCGGGCGTCCCCTACCAGCTCCGCGGCGCCGAGCGCTTCTTCGAACGGCAGGAGGTCCGGGAGGCCGGGGTCGCCCTGCGCGGTGCCGCCCGGGCCGGGGCCAACGACTCGTTGCTCGACGACGCCGAGGACCTGCCCTCCCAGGTGCGGGCGGTGCTCTCCACCAAGGGGTGGACGACTGAGCCGCCCGCCGGATCGGGGGCCGTGCGCGACCGCTGGGAGTCCCTCGCCGCCCTGGTCCGCCTCGCCGAGGACTTCGCCCGCGCCAAGCCGGGTGCCACGCTCGGGGACCTGGTGGCCGAGCTCGACGAGCGCGCCGCCGCCCAGCACGCCCCCACGGTCCAGGGCGTCACCCTTGCCTCCCTGCACTCGGCCAAGGGCCTGGAGTGGGACGCGGTGTTCCTGGTCGGTCTCACCGAGGGCATGATGCCGATCACCTACGCCAAGACGGACGAACAGATCGAGGAGGAGCGCAGGCTGCTCTATGTCGGCGTCACGCGCGCTCGCCTGCATCTATGCCTCTCGTGGGCGCTGTCCCGTTCGCCCGGCGGCCGCGCCTCCCGCCGCCCGAGCCGCTTCCTCAACGGTCTGCGCCCCGGCTCGGCCGCTCCCGGTGCCCGCGCGACCGGCGGCGCGGGCGGCGTCGAGCGCGGCAGCGGCAGCCGGCGCAAGCGGCGCGGCCCGGTGCTGTGCCGGGTCTGCGGCAAGACCCTCACCGATGCCGGTGAGATGAAGCTGATGCGTTGTGAGGACTGCCCCTCGGACATGGACGAGGCCCTGTACGAGCGGCTGCGCGAGTGGCGCTCGGAGCAGGCCAAGGAGCTCGGCCAGCCCGCGTACTGCGTCTTCACCGACAAGACGTTGATGGCCATCGCGGAGGCATTGCCGGGCAGCGAGGGCGAGTTGGCCGGCATCTCCGGCGTCGGCGGCCGCAAGCTGGAGCGTTTCGGAGCCGATGTGCTGGCCATCTGCGCAGGTGAGCAGCCGGTGGACGCCGAGGACGACGACTGATGCAAACTCGTCGAAAAAATAGTTTGCGCGCGCCCGGGCAAGCCCCATAGGTTCTTAACCACGAGAACAGCGGCTTCTCTGAAGCCCTGTCCTCGTGCTGTACTTATCCGAATACCGCGACCGGCTCGCCCGGTCCCCGAGACGCCGAGAGGAGGCGATTCCAGTGATCAGCATCAAGACCAGCTTCGTCAGCACCGCCAAAATGACCGATCGCTCGGTCGTCTCCGCCTGCTCGCTCGGCTTCTCCTCGGCGTTCAGCGGCACCGGAATGTCCGGCAACTTTGCCGTGCTTCCTGCGTCCGGCCTGGGCGGCCTCCCCGTCCTGGAGCGCAATGAGCGACCGACCAAGGCACTGGAAGCAGGAGTAGCAGCGGCAGAGGCTCAGGCCTATGCCCTCGCGGCGGCCAGTGCCGAGACCCGGCAGCAGACGACGCATCACCACTCGAAGTGGGCCTTCCGTGGGCTCGAACCCTGGAGTGATCCAGCCTGATGCACCATCAGGCCGGCGCCTTCAGGGCCGCGGAACCCCACCAGGGATCCGCGGCCCTTCTGTTTTCCCCAGCGGGATGACAGAGCGAAGGGGCCTCGGGACCAGAAGCACCCGGTACCAGCAGCCAAACCGGCCGACCGGCCGGCACGACAGACGAGGAACAACACACCGTGCAACTCGAAGCGCACGCCCCGTCCGTACCGCCTTCCCAGCCGATCTCCCCGCCCGCCCTTCCCGAGGACTCCACCTTGACTCCCCTCACCGCGCTGACCGCGCTCGACGACGCCATCGAGAACCTCGGCGTACCCGTCCCCTGCCGCTCCTACGACCCGGAGGTCTTCTTCGCCGAGTCGCCGGCGGACGTCGAGTACGCCAAGTCCCTCTGCCGTACCTGCCCGCTGGTGGAGGCATGCCTCGCCGGCGCCAAGGAGCGGCGTGAGCCGTGGGGCGTCTGGGGCGGAGAGCTCTTCGTCCAGGGTGTCGTCGTCGCCCGGAAGCGGCCTCGTGGTCGCCCGCGCAAGAACCCGGTCGCTGCATGAGCACCGCCGGAACCATCGATCGACCCGTCACGCACGAACCCCATAAGCAGGCCCCGATGACCTCTTCCGCCAGCGAGCCGTCAGGCTCCGCCACTCCAGCAGTCACCACCATCGGCGCGACCGCCTCGCGTCAGAACAGGACCCGCGAAATGCAACTCATCCCAGAAGCCCTGGCTCGTGCGCATATGAATGAGCGCCGGCGCGAAGCCGATGCGGAACGCCAGGCCGTGCGCCTGGTCGCCGCCCGGCGGATGCAGCGCCGTGCCGAGCGCGTCTCGATGCGCGCCCGTCGTGCACTGGCCATGGCCGTCATGCAGTGACAGCACACGCAGTCCCCGCGGGGGCCGGTCCGAACGGACCGGCCCCCGCGGTGCGTTGCTCACGCGGACGTGCTCCGGGCGGCGGTATCGTCGCCAGGTGGACCAGGACAAGACGCCGCCGCCCGAACCGCAGGGCGCGCCGGCACAGGGCGCCGGGATCACCGTGTGCTCCGTCTGCGGTGCGACCGCCGAGGGGACACCGGTCACCTGGACATGTTCCGTGGAGAACGGTGTCCGCCGGTACCTGTGCGAGGCCTGTGCTCGTGCCAACATCAGGGCGATCGAGGGCAAGCTCGACACGGACTGGTGGTGACACCACCCGGCACGCCGGCCCGCCCCCGTCGCAGCGACAGGCGCGAGCCGGCGATCCGCGTGCGCGCGCCACGCGCGCCGGTCAGGCCTGCGCCTCCACCACCGCCTCTTCGGCCGACTCCCCCCGCTCCTCGAGTGCGCGGCCCCGAAGGTCCTCCTCCTCGGCGAGGAATCCGGGCAGCCAGGCCTCCAATTCCTCCCGGAGCCGCACGGACGCGTTCAGCTGGCACAGCACACCGATGGTGCTCAACGTCACACGGTGTATGAGCAGATACGACGGCGGCAGATTGAGCTGCTTGCCCAACTGGTGTGCCGGGGAGCGGACGTCGGCGAGCCGGGCGGCCTGTGCGCGCATCCAGCCGCGGGTGAACGTGAACTCCGCCACCTCCGCGGGCTCGATGATCGGCAGTAGATAGTCGAGCACCTGCTCGGGGTCGAGCTCGACGGTCTCCTTGACGAAGCCCTCCTCGCACAACATCCGGTAAACGGCTTCGGCATCTCCCGACAGCGTCATCCGCAGGCATGCCCCGATGGTCCGCGGCAGCCCTCCCGACAGGCGGTCCACCGTGCCGAAGTCCAGGACGCCCAGCCGCAGGGACTCACCGTCCTCACCCGGCAGGAGCCGGAAGTTGCCCGGGTGCGGGTCGGCGTGCAGCAGTCCTGTACGAGCGGGTCCGGAGAAGAGGAACCGGGCCAGCAACTCGCCCGCGCGGTCGCGTTGCTCCGGGGTGCCGTCCGCGATCACGTCCGCCAGCGGTATGCCGTCGATCCACTCCGTCACCAGCACCTGGTCGCACTGGTGGACCACGTCCGGCACGACCACATCGGGATCACCGGCGAACTCGGCCGCGTGCTCACGCTGGGCCTGCGCCTCCAGCTCGTAGTCCAACTCCTCCGAGATCCGGTCGCGCAGTTCGGCGATCAGCGGCTTGATGTCCATCCCTGGGATGAGGGGGCCGACGAGCTTGGCGAAACGGCTCAGCTGGGTCAGGTCCGACAGGAGCGCGTCCCCCGCACCCGGGTACTGCACCTTGACCGCGACCTCGCGCCCGTCGTGCCACACCGCCCGGTGCACCTGGCCGATAGAGGCGGCGGCAGAGGGCTTGTCCTCGAAACTGAGGAACAGCTCGCGCCACTCTTCTCCGAGACGCTCCGCGAGCACGGTGTGGACGGTGCGCGTCGGCATGGGCGGCGCGGCGTCCTGCAGCTTGGTGAGCGCTGCCCGGTACGGGCCGGCGATCTCCTCGGGCAGGGCCGATTCGAAGACGGACATCGCCTGTCCGAGCTTCATCGCGCCGCCTTTCAGCTCGCCGAGCACCTTGAACAGCTGCTCAGCCGTGCGCTGTTGCAGTTCACGGGCGACGATCTCCGCGGACCTGCCGCCGATCCGCTTGCCCAGCCCCCAGGTGGCACGGCCCGCGAAGCCAAGCGGCAACGCGGCCAATTTTGCGGTACGGGTGACCGCCTTCCGGGGAAGATCAGACATACGCCCCTCCAAATCCCAGCCGGCGTGCCGCATCTGCCTTACGGCATTGCTCCGTTGACGGCGGTTACCCAGCCATTGTCTCGTGTGTCGGACCGAACCCCGAGGTGTGCCTTGTCTCAGTCCTGCCCGCCGCGCCGCACGGGCACTCGGCATGGGCACTGATCCGCTCGGAGCGCCACCGCACGGACGGCAGCGACACCTCCCAGCGGGCATCCGCACTTGCCGGCAGGTCACCGTCGAGGAAGGACACCGCGTGACACGCGGTGAGCCCCGCGACGGTCGTGGCCAGCGCCGCGTCACAGGCGGAGGGCACCGCTGCGCGCCGTCCCGAGCGCCACTGCGCGAGCAGTATCGACCGGGCCGGGTCGCGCTCTGTCCGGCCCCGCTCCAGGCATCCGGCGCACGCCGTGCTCCCCGGCACCACCAGCGGTCCCACCACGCCGGTAGCCTCCACAACTCCCGCGTAGAGATGGGGGATCCCGGCCGCGATCCAGTCCTCGGCCGGCAGCGGGTCAGGTGCGTAGGCGCCGAGTCCGTCACGCGGGGCCACCACCACGAGAGCGAGTGCCGGCTCGCCGCCGCCCGGCTCCGCCACCTCCGCCCGGCGCGGGGGGCGGTCCGGTGCCGAGCGGCGGACCAGACGCCGGGCCGCCGCGTCCCTGCGCTGTCCGATTTCCTCGGGCGTCAGTCCGCCTGGTGTGACATCGCCCGGTTCCGTGAAGCCTCCGTCCAGCACCTCGACCCGCCCCACCCCCGCCGAGGACAGCGTCGCCGCGACGAGGGCGCCGACCCTGCCCGCGCCCCGCACTTGAACCCGTATGGCCCGCCGGGCCGCCAGCCGCCGCATCGCGCCGCCCGGCTCGGGATGGACCACGGACAGGGACGCCAGATCCGGACGCAGCCGGTCAAGGGCGCCCGGCCTCCTCCGCAGGGAGTCCGCGGCCGGTCCGCCGGCCGACGGGTCGTCCAGGAGCCCGGCGGACGCCAGCCGCCCGACCAGCGCGTCGGCCCGCCCGTCCGGCAGCCCCATCGTGCGTGCCTCGGCCCGCAGGAGGTCCAGCCCCCTGGTGCCGTCCAGCAGCTCGATGAGCGAGCCTGTCGCGGTGTCCACCGGCCCCACCGTCACCGCGTGCGCGGATGTCACCCCGACCTGCACGGACTGGCGGTCACGCCATGCCCGCCGCAGGGCAGGCTTCATCATCGGATGCATATCCGTCCCCGTTCCCCCGTTGAATTGTGCTCTTCGGTCTCGAACCGTTGCCAGAATGCCGGTGCGCGCCGTGGCGTGTGAAAAGTTGTCCACAGGCGTGGGGTATTAGTCGTTCAAATCGTGCAGCCACGGAGTGGATCAGGCGTGAACCGTCCCCGGGGGCGGGACTTCCCGTACTGGCAGCGGGTAACGTCGGGGCGTGCCCGTCGACCCCTCCCCCCGGCTCACCGGGGAGAACTCCGCGCGCGGCGCGGGAACCACGCGAAACGCGAATCGCCACCCGCACCGCGGTCCCGCCACGAGCGCGGTCGAGGTCCGCAGGAGCGCCCGGCGCAACAGGACGGTCTCGGCCTACCGCGAGGGCGACCGCACGATCGTTCTGATCCCCGCCCGGATGTCCGAGGCCGAGGAGCGCCGGTGGGTCGGCGTGATGCTGGACAAGCTCGCGGCGCAGGAGAGCAAGCGGGTTCTCGGCGACAGCGAACTGGCCGAGCGGGCCGAGCGGTTGTCGGAGCAGTACTTCGACGGCCGGGCGAAGCCGGTATCCGTGCGATGGGTGACGAACCAGAACACCCGCTGGGGCTCGTGCACTCCGGCGGAGGGCAGCATCCGTCTCTCGCACCGGCTCCAGGGCATGCCCGAGTACGTCGTCGACTATGTGCTCGTCCATGAGCTCGCGCACCTGCTCGTGCCCGGCCACGGGCCGCGTTTCTGGCGGCTGCTGGAGGCGTATCCCCGTACCGAGCGGGCCCGCGGCTACCTCGAAGGCGTCGTCGCGGCCGGCCGGCTGCCGCATCTGCCCACCGCGCGCGAGGAGTGAGGAACGCGAGCGGCGATCCGCCGCCGTGACGGTCGTGAGCGGCCGGACGGCGAGCGGGTGTCGACGGTCCTGTACCGAATGTGTACCGGCTTGGCTCGATGTCGCCGCCAGCGGTTAGCCTGACGCGACGCATTCGTATTTCGGGATGGGGGACGGTCGTAACGCATGGCCAGGGAATTCCAACGGGGCCACAAGGCCAAGATCAGTGATCTGACGCCGGGAACGGATCTGTACGTAGGTGTGCAGATCGCTGCTCCTGGACTGACCTTCGACATCAGCTGCTTCGGTCTCGACGCGAACGAGCAGCTCTCCGACGACCGGTACTTCATCTTCTTCAACCAGCCGAAATCGCCCGAGGAGTCCATTCAGCTGCTCGGTACGCAGGCCGGGGACACCGAGTCGTTCCGCGTCACTCTCGACCGCATTCCGGCGAACATCCACAAGCTCTCCTTCACCGCCACGATCGACGGCGCGGGGCAGATGTCGCAGATCGGCCCCGGCCACATCCGCATCGTCGCCGGTGGCGAAGAGGTCGTCAGGTACGCCTTCAGCGGCTCGGAGTTCAGCACCGAACGTGCGGTGATGCTGGGGGACTTCTACCTCAAGGACGTATGGCGCTTCGCCGCCGTCGGCCAGGGGTTCGACGGCGGGCTCGAAGCGCTGCTGAAGAACTTCGGCGGAGAGGTCGCCGAGGAGGAGCCCGCTCCCCAGCAGCCTCAGGCGGTCGCGCCCTCCTTCGCACCGCCCCCGGCTGCTGCCGCGCCCGCTCAGCCCCCGGCCTTCGGAGCACCCCAAGCGCCGCAGGCACCCCAGGCTCCGCAAGCGCCGCAGCCCGCCCCCGCGCCCACGTTCGGCGCTCCTGCGGCCCCGGCTCCCGCCGCCCAGGCCCCCGTGCCGGGCCCGCAGATGCACGCCGCACCGACCATGGCCGCCCCCATGGCGCCTGGCCCCGGCACCGTGCCGCCGCCGGCGCCGTCCTCGTACGGCCAGCCGCAACCGCCGCAGTACGGCCAGGTCGCAGGGCAGCTGCCCGGCCAGGCTCCGCCGCCCGCAATGCCGTCTCCGTACGGACAGCCGGCCCCCGGCCCGTACGGGCAGCAGCCCGGCATACCCCTAGGCGCTCCGCAGGGAGTGCCCCAGGGAGCGCCGCAGACGGGGGCCGGCCTCCAGGCCGCCCTTCAGCCCTACCGCGAGACGCCCACCGGCCAGCGCTGGACCCCGCAGAACCAGCAGATGATGCGGGTCGACCTCACCATGGGTGGCACGCCCGTGCTCGCCCGCCAGGGCAGCATGGTCATGTACCAGGGCAAGGTCGACTTCAGCTACAAGGGCGCCGGTTTCGCCGGCCGCATCGTCGGCAACGCCACGGGCCAGGAAATGCAGTTGATGCGCTGCGGCGGCCGTGGCCAGGTCTTCCTCGCGGAGAACGGCGCACACCTGCACTCCATCGAGCTGCAGGGCGACGGCATCTGTGTCTCCGCCGAAAACGTGCTCGCCTTCGATGAGTCGCTCCAGCACGAGGTCCGGCGCATCGAGGGCCACGGCATCCCCGGCGGCGCGCTGTTCACGATGATGTTCCAGGGCACCGGCACCGTCGTCGTGAAGACGCAGGGGGTCCCGGTCGTTCTGCCGGTCACGCCCACCACCTTCGCCGACAGCAACGCGGTCGTCGCCTGGTCGGCGGCCTCGCAGGTGATCCTCTCCAGTCAGGTCCGCCTGCGGCGCAACGCCTACCCGGGACACAGCGGTGAAACCGTGAACCTCCAGTTCCGGGGCGCCCCCGGCAACTTCATCGTCGTCCAGCCGTACGAGGTCTGAGGGAGCCCGAATCATGAACCAGCAACTCGCGGGCTTCGCCCCGACCCCCGTAGCGGCCCGGATGGAGAACCACGGCCGCACCATGCTCAAGGTCGCCATGGCCACCGGCCAGGACCTGTACGCACGCACCGGCTCGATGGTCGCCTACGAAGGCTTCGTCCAGTACGAGCCCAATCCGCCCGCCGTCCGTCAGATCGCCTCCCAGTGGGTGACAGGCGAGGGCGCGCCGATCATGAAGTGCTCCGGCGACGGCCTGCTCTACCTCGCCGACTACGGCGCCGACGTCGTCGTGATCAACCTCAACAACGACTCGCTCTCGGTCAACGGCACCAACCTCCTGGCATTCGACGCCCACCTCCAGTGGGGTGTCGAGAAGGTCAAGGGCCTTGCCAAGTTCGCCGGCCAAGGCCTTTGGAACGTGGAGGTCGCGGGCACCGGCTGGGTAGCCCTGACCTCCCGCGGCACGCCCATCGTCGTCGACTGCGGCCGTGGAGAGGACGAGACGTACGTCGACCCGGACGCCCTCGTGGCCTGGTCCCCGAACCTCAAGGTGAAGGGCAAGCGCAGCTTCAAGGCCTCGTCCCTGATCGGGCGGGGCAGCGGAGAGGCGTACCAGATGGCCTTCTCGGGCCAGGGCATCGTCGTCGTACAGCCGAGCGAGGACAGCACCGACCGCCTGCGGATCCGGGGCTGAGGGGGAGCGAGAACACCATGCAGAGTCCGCTTTTCGGCTACGCCGAGCAGCAGTCCCAGGACCGGTACGTCGTGCAGAACCCGCAGCTGCTGCGGGTCAGCCTGACCGGGCACGACGACGTGCTCGCCCGCAAGGGCGCGATGGTCGCCTACCAGGGGCTGGTCGACTTCGACGGCGAGTACCAGACGAGCAGCCAGCGCAGGGCCCGTGCCAAGACCGGTGAGGGCCTGGATCTGATGCGCTGCTCGGGCCAGGGCACCGTCTACCTCGCCAACCTCGCCCAGTACGTCCACGTCGTCGACGTGGACCAGGAGGGCATGACCGTCGACAGCGCGTATGTGCTGGCGCTCGACTCCACGCTGCACACCGAGGTCATCGCGGTGGACAGCCAGTACGGCATCTCCGGATCCGGCAAGTACCAGCTCAACATCTCCGGCCGGGGCAAGGTCGCGCTGATGACCTCCGGCCAGCCGCTGATGATGCAGGTGACGCCCGAGAAGTACGTCAGCGTGGACGCAGATGCCATCGTGGCCTGGTCCTCCGCGCTGCGCGTGCAGATGCAGGCACAGACGCACTCGTCCAACGTGCGCCGCCGCCGCAGCAACACCGGAGAGGGCTGGGAGCTGAGCTTCCTCGGGCAGGGCTTCGCGCTCGTCCAGCCCAGCGAGGTCATGCCCCCGCAGAACGCGGACCTCGGGCAGGGCCTGCGCGCCCAGTACGGCGTGGGACAGCAAGGCTCCCACGCACAGAACCAGAACAACGCCTGGAACTGACGGGACACGGGTAAGGGGTGGTCGCCGGGGCGACCACCCCTTACCCGTGCCGTGCTACAGCGCCGCCCTCGTGCGCTCCACGAGCCGTACGACGGAGGCGTCGGCCACGGCCGCGACCTCGTCGTAGGCGAACCAGCGCAGGTCCAGCGACTCGTCGCTGATCGCCGGGGTGGAGTCGGCCGGGGCCAGCGCCGCATACTGCACGTCCAGATGCCAGTGGCACGGCGCGGGGATCGGGTGGCGGTCGAGGACGACCGGCCCGCCGGGCAGGAGCGAAAGGCCCCGGATCCCGGACTCCTCGGTCGCCTCGCGCAGGGCCGCCGCGGCAAGCGTCGCGTCCTGCGGCTCGCAGTGGCCGCCCATCTGCAGCCACAGGCCGAGCTTTTTGTGCAGCGTCAACAGCACGCGCCCGCGCTGCGCGTCTACCACCAGCGCGCTGGCCGTGAGATGCCCCGCCCCGCAGGACTTCCACATCCCGTCCGGATGCGACGCCAGGTGGTCCAGATAGGTCTGTCGCAGCCCACTCTGGCCGTCCTCGATGGCCTCGTAGTCCTTCAGCACGAGGACGGCGTCGTCATGGAGGCTCACTTGTCGGTGTCGTCCTCGTCGCTCCCGGCGGACCCTTCGGGCCCCTCTTCCGGCTTCCCCTTGTCCAGGTTCGGCTTGTCCGTCTTCGGCGCGGTGCCGCCGCCGGCGGCCTCGCCGAGCATCTTGTCCAGCTCGGAGAAGTCCAGCTGCTCGCGGTACACAAAGCCGTCCGGGTCGTCCAGGTCGGTCGCCGTCGGCAGCATGTCCGGGTGCTCCCACAGGGCGTCACGGCCGTCGACGCCGCGCGCGTCCGTCAGCAACGCCCACAGTCGCGCGGCGTCCCGCAGCCTGCGCGGACGCAGCTGGAGACCGATCAGCGTCGCGAACGTCTGCTCCGCCGGGCCACCGGACGCGCGGCGCCTGCGCAGCGTCTCGCGCAGCGCGGCGGCAGACATGAGCCGTGACGAGGCCGCCTCGTTGACCACCGCGTCGACCCAGCCCTCGACCAGTGCGAGCGCCGTCTCCAGACGGGCCAGGGCCGCCTTCTGCTCCGGGGTGTCCTCCGGCTGGAACATGCCCTGCTGCAGCGCCTCCTGGAGCTGCTCGGGGTGCGACGGGTCGAACTGGCCGACCACGTCCTCCAGCTTGGTCGTGTCCACCTTGATCCCGCGGGCGTACCCCTCGACCGCACCGAACAGGTGCGAGCGCAGCCACGGCACATGGGCGAAGAGCCGCTGGTGGGCGGCCTCGCGCAGCGCGAGGTACAGCCGCACCTCCTCCTTCGGCACGCTGAGGTCCTTGCCGAGTGCGTCCACGTTCAACGGAAGGAGTGCGGCCTTGCCGGCCGGGCCCAGCGGCAGACCGATGTCTGTCGAGCCCACCACCTCGCCGGCCAGGACACCGACGGCCTGACCGATCTGCTGGCCGAACATCGCCCCGCCCATGGAGCGCATCATCCCGATCAGCGGACCCGCCATGGCCTGCATCTCCTCGGGGAGCACGTCACCCATGGCGAGACCGACGCGCTCGGCGACCGGGTCGACGAGCTGCTGCCACGCCGGGAGGGTCGCCTCGACCCACTCCGCGCGGCTCCACGCCACGGCCGTGCTCGCGCCCGAGGGCAGCGAGGTCGCGCCGTCCAGCCACAGGTCGGCCAGCCGCACGGCCTCCTCGACCGCGGTGCGGTCCACGGGACCGACGCTCGCGTCCTTGGTGCCGTCCGGCGTGCCCTGGGAGACCGTCTGGCGGGCGATCTGCTTGGCCATGTCCCAGTTCACCGGGCCGCCCTCGTAGCTCAGCATCTGGCCGAGCTGCTGGAACGCGGCACCGAGGTCGCCCGGGTTCAGGGAGCCGAACATGGCGGCGAAGGGATTGTCACCGCCGCCCTCGCCGAAGCCGAAGGGACTGGACGGGGATCCGCCGGAGCCCTGGCCACCTCCGGCGGGATTCTTCTTCTTGCCCTCGTCGCCGTTCTCCGGCTCCTCCGGCGGAAGGCCGAATCCGAATGGGGTGTCACTCACGGGTTTCCTCGGCTCGTAGGGCCGCCGGCTTATCGTCGGCGGCGACTGCCCGACTACACCACCAGCCTATGCGGCCGGGGGTCGTGCGGCTCCGACATCCTGGCCGCTTACCGGCTCGGTGCCCCGCCGGCACGTGGCCTGCGGCAGGATGGACGTCACCTGGTGCGTATGCGTTATTCGCTTGCGTATTGAAGACAACCGCTGGAGACGCCTGGTGAGTTCCCCAGATCCGCAGGTTCGCGCAGCGCGAAACCACTCAACCCCTGCCGCCGGTCGCGGTCCCGTCGTGGCCGTCACGGGTGCCGCCACGGGCGTCGGCGACCTGCTCACCAGGCGCCTTGCCGCCTGCGACGAGGTCAAACAGGTCATCGCGATCGACGAGCGCCGCGGCGAGGTCCCCGAGGCGCACTGGCACATCCTCGACGTCCGCGACCCGGCCATCGCGGAGAAGCTGCGGGGCGCCGACGTCGTGGTGCACCTCGCGCTGGACCTCGACCTGGAGACCGACACGGC
The DNA here is from genome assembly GCF_044390825.1 of Streptomyces sp. NPDC018833. NCBI lineage: Bacteria > Bacillati > Actinomycetota > Actinomycetes > Kitasatosporales > Streptomycetaceae > Streptomyces > Streptomyces sp. NPDC018833. The sequence goes on from NZ_JBIRZM010000011.1 coordinate 203,054, forward strand.
CGCCCGCACCGCGTACAACGTCCGCGGAACCCAGACCGTACTGACCGCAGCCGCGGCGGCCGGGGTCCACCGGGTGGTCCTGTGCACCTCCGCGATGGTCTACGGGGCGCTGCCCGAGAACGACATCCCGCTCTCCGAGGACGCCGAGCTGCGCGCGACGGCCGAGGCGACCGGCGTGGGGGACCTGCTGGAGATCGAACGTCTCGGGCGGCGCGCCCCCCGCGCCCATCCCGGGCTGAACGTCACGGTGGTCAGGCCTGCCGTCCTCGTCGGCGGCACCGACACCGCGCTGACCCGCTACTTCGAGTCGCCCCGGCTGCTCGTGGTCGCCGGATCCCGGCCCACTTGGCAGTTCTGCCATGTCGAGGACCTGGTGAGCGCCCTGGAGTACGCGGCGCTGGAGAAGGTCGAGGGCGAGCTCGCGGTCGGCTGCGACGGATGGCTGGAACAGGAGGAGGTCGAGGAGCTCAGCGGCATCCGCCGGATGGAACTGCCCTCGGCCGTGGCGCTGGGTGCGGCCGCGCGTCTGCACCGCATCGGACTGACGCCGTCCCCCGCGGGCGACCTCGCGTACACGATGCATCCCTGGGTGGTGAGCGTGAGCCGGCTGCACGACGCGGGCTGGCGCCCGCGGTGGACCAACGAGGAGGTGCTCGCCGCCCTCCTGGAGGAGGTCGAGGGCCGGCACACGGTCGCGGGCCGCCGCCTCGGCCGCAAGGACGCCACGGCCGCGGGCGCCGCGGGTGCGACGGTCGCCCTGCTGGGCACGGCTGCCCTGGTGCGCCGCGCCCGCAAGGCGCGCCGCCGGATCTAGGCCGGCACGCCGTCGCGTCCAGGCCGCCCCGGGCTCCACGGTGCTCCTGTAGGAGGCTCCAAGGCCCGTCGGGGGCGAACCGTGCGAAGGGCTATTCCGCGCTGTCGGTGCCGTACGGCACGATGGGCATCATGGCACGTACGTACGACCACCCCGGCGAGAACGCGGCGCAGGACCCCATCCGGCTGCTCGCGATCCGTGACACACCGCTCTCCGTCGACGAGGTCTTCGCGGCCGTGGGCGACGCCGCCGCGGGCGGCACCGCGCTGTTCGTCGGCACCGTGCGCAACCACGACGGCGGCGCCGACGTCGATGCGCTGGGTTACTCCTGCCATCCGACGGCGGAGGCGGAGATGCGCCGCGTCGCCGAGAAGGTGGTCGCCGAGTACCCCGTTCGGGCGCTCGCCGCCGTCCACCGTGTGGGTGACCTGGAGGTCGGGGATCTCGCGGTGGTGGTGGCGGTTTCCTGCCCGCACCGGGGGGAGGCGTTCGAGGCGTGCCGGAAGCTGATCGACGACCTCAAGCACGAGGTGCCCATCTGGAAGCACCAGAAATTCTCGGACGGTACCGAGGAATGGGTCGGCGCCTGCTGATCACCGGAGCGCGCACTGACGGGCCGTCAGTGCAGTTCCGCCCGGTGAAACCCGCTCAGCCCTCATCCGCCCCGATTTGCGTAACCGCACCCCTGCCATGAGCGTTGAACCCGCAGATGACTAATCTGCTGATCACTCAGTTGCGTTCGCTCATGGGGTAGGGAGGTCGCGATGGCAGTTCTGGCCTGGTTGCTGATTCCGCTTTTCGCTGCTGTCGGTGCGGCTATATGGGCCGGATGGGCCCAGCGGAACCGTGCGAGCGGGGACATCGCCGAGCTCGCCGGCTATGCCCGGTTCCGTGACGCGATGGAGAAGGCCGCCTCCGGTACGGACGCCGTCCGGCAGTGACGCCGAGCGTACGCAGGTGCCAACAGGCCCCCTGACGGACCGGCCCGGGCCGTACTCGCACAGGCTCGTCCCGTACTGTCGTTCCATGCCACGCCGCACTGCGACGATGCTCGCCTCCACCCTCGTCTTCATCGCGCTTCTCTGCGCAGGCGTCTTCTTCCCGGTCCCGTACGCTGAGATGTCGCCCGGTCCGACGGTGAACACGCTCGGCTCCGCCGACGGCGAGCCGGTGCTCAAGATCTCCGACCGCAAGACCTTCCCGACCACCGGTCACCTCAACATGACGACCGTCAGGGTGACCGGCGCGGACTACGAGATGAGCCTCGTCGAGGCGCTCTACGGCTGGCTGGCCCACGACAACGTGGTCGTGCCCCACGACACGCTCTACCCCAACGGCAAGACCGAGGAGCAGTCCACACAGGAGAACGCCGAGGAGTTCAGCCAGTCCCAGGAGAGCGCCAAGGTGGCGGCGCTGCGGGAGCTGAAGATCCCGGTGAAGTCGCGTGTGGTCGTTTCCACGGTCGTCAAGGGCTCGCCCTCGGAGGGCAGGCTGCACGCGGGAGATGTCATCCGCGCGGTGGACGGCACCGAGGTCAAGGAGCCCGGGGACGTCGCCGAGCAGGTCGTGAAGCACCGGCCGGGCGACGAGGTCGTCTTCACCGTCGTCCCCGCAAAGGTGGCCGCAGCGGCCGAGAGGGCGGGCAAGGAGCCCCAGGGCACCCAGAAGGTCAGGATCACCACGGTGAAGGCCGAGGACGACGACCGCGCGATCGTGGGGATCCAGGCGGGGACCGATCACACCTTCCCGTTCACCATCGACATCCAGCTCGCCGATGTCGGCGGGCCGAGCGCCGGTCTGATGTTCGCCCTCGGCATCGTCGACAAGCTGACCGCCGAGGACCTCACCGGGGGCGAATTCGTCGCCGGAACCGGCACGATCGACGACAACGGCAGGGTCGGCCCCATCGGCGGCATCGAGATGAAGCTCGTCGGCGCGCGCAACGCGGGCGCCGAGTACTTCCTGACCCCTGGCGACAACTGCGCATCCGCCGCCTCCGACGCCCCGGACGGCCTGACGCTGGTGAAGGTCGAGACCATCGCCGACGCGACGAAGTCCCTGGCGAAGATCCGCTCGGGCGACACGGCGGGCCTGCCGAGCTGCTCCAAGGGCTGAGGGCGCGCCCCCGGTCCACCGGTAGGGCCGGGCGGGGACACACGGCGCCGCGCCCCCCGGTCCACCGGTACGGCCGGCGCGGGGACGCACGGCGCGAGGCCGCCGGTCCACCGGTACGGCCGGCGCGGGGGACGCACGGCGCGAGGCCGCCGTACGTCCCAGGCCCTGCGGGCCCCGGATCAATCCTCGAATGTCGCCGCCAGGGCCTCGGCGAGGCCCGGCACCAGGCCGCCGCCTGTGAGCACCTCCTTCGGCGAGTCCTTCTCGCGCAGACGCAGGGCCGACTCCCGCGCCCCGTCACGGAGCACGGCCACCGTCATCCGGACCTCCTGGCGGTCCGGGTGGGCGGCGACCCACTGGGTCAGGGCCGCCTCGTCCAGACCGTCCGGTACGGAGGCCTCGGCGGACGGAGGCAGCATCAGACGCTCCACCGTCAGGGCGCAGCCGACGACCGCGTCGGGCCAGGCGATCGTGCCGAGGAACTCGTCGAGCGGGGTGCCGGCCGGGATCTCGTCCTGCTCGATCGGGGTGAGCGGGGCGGCCGCGTCCCCCTCGTCGAGACCGAGCTGGGCGGCGATCCCCGGCTCCTGGGAGCGCAGCCGGGCGGTGTCGACCAGCGCGAACAGCCGGGCCGGCTGGTCCCAGCCGAGCGTGCCGGCGTACTCGTCGATCTCGAGCACGGCCCGGGTGAGCGGGCTCGCGGCGATCGGGCCCGAGGGGGGCTGATTGTCGGGGGCGGGGGCAGAAGCGTTGGACATGGTCAATATCCTGCCTCCTTCCTGCCCCGCGACGGGAACTAGGTAAAGCCTCAGTAAGTTGCACCAGTGGGCTCTACGATCGCGGGGCCCGATTCACACGACCGCGAACTTCGAGGGGCGCACGTTGGCTTTCCAGATGCCGGACCGTGGCGGAGGCCCGACCGGGCCACGGATGAGAGTGGGCCGGCCCTCCCGGCGTGTCCGCACCCTGCTCATGACGCTCGGCGTCCTGGCCGCCCTGGCCATGGTGTTCGTCATGTTCGCCGGGTTCTGGACCGACTGGCTCTGGTACCGCTCCGTGCGGTACTCGTCCGTCTTCACCACCACCCTGTGGACCAAGATCGGGCTGTTCGCCGTATTCGGCCTGCTCATGGCAACGGCCGTCGGCGTGAACATCTGGCTGGCGCACCGGCTGCGGCCGCCGCTCAGCGCGATGTCGCTGGAGCAGCAGAGTCTCGACCGGTACCGGATGGGGATCGCCCCGTACAAGAAGTGGGTGCTCCTCGCGATCACCGCTCTCGTCGGGCTCATCGCCGGTGCCTCCGCCACCAGCCAGTGGCGGACGTGGCTGATGTGGGTCAACGGCGTGCCCTTCGGTCAGAAGGACCCGCAGTTCAAGATGGACGTGGCCTTCTACGCGTTCGAGCTGCCGTGGTACCGCTTCCTGCTCGGCTTCGGCTTCGCCGCCGTCGTACTGTCGCTGATCGCCGCCGCCCTGACCCACTACCTGTACGGCGGGCTGCGGATCACCAGCCCCGGCGCGCGGGCCACGGGCGCGGCCACCGGCCACCTGTCGGTGCTGCTGGGACTGTTCGTGGCGCTGAAGGCCGTGGCGTACTGGCTGGACCGCTACGGACTCGCGGTCAAGTCCAGCGACTTCAAGGCCACGAGTAACTGGACCGGCCTGCGTTACGTCGACGCCAACGCCTATCTGCCGGCCAAGACGATCCTCTTCTGCATCGCGGTGATCTGCGCCCTGCTGTTCTTCGCCACGCTCTGGCGCCGTACCTGGCAGCTGCCGGTGATCGGCTTCGGGCTCATGGTCCTCTCCGCGATCCTGATCGGCGGGCTCTACCCGGCGATCGTGCAGAAGTTCCAGGTCCAGCCGAACGAGCAGGCCAAGGAAGCCGAGTACATCCGCAAGAACATCGAGGCGACGCGCAAGGCGTACGGCATCGACGGTGTGAAGCCGACGGCCTACACGGGCCGCGGCCAGATCAAGGAGGGGGAGCAGCAGCGCAAGGACGCCGACTCGGCGGCCAGCTACCGCATAAACGACCCCAACATCGTCTCGCCCACCTTCCAGCAGCTGGAGCAGGAGCGGAAGTACTACCAGTTCCCCTCCACGCTGGACATCGACCGGTACAAGGGCCAGGACACGATCATCGGTCTGCGTGAGCTCAACCTCCAGGGCGTCGACAAGCGCAACTGGATCAACGATCACTTCACGTACACCCATGGCTACGGCGCCGTCGCCGCCAAGGGCACGGACACGGCCAGGGGCACCGGCGGCTCGCCGGAGTTCACCGAGTCCGGTCTGCCCTCCAAGGGCGGCCTCGGCGATTACGAGCAGCGCATCTACTACGGCGAGAAGACCACGCAGTACTCGATCGTGGGCGGGCCCCAGAAGGAGCTCGACTACGAACAGGACGGCGGCGGCCAGATCACCACGAGCTACGCCGGCAAGGGCGGCATCGACCTCTCCGGTCCGCTCAACCGCGCCGCGTACGCAGTGGCGTTCAGTGAGCCGCAGATCCTGTACTCGGGCGCCATCGGCGACGGCTCGCAGATCCTCTACAACCGCACGCCCAAGGAGCGCGTCGAGGCCGTGGCCCCGTGGCTGACCATCGACGGCGACGCCTACCCGGCCGTCGTGGGCAAGCGGATCCAGTGGGTCATCGACGCCTACACCACGACCAACGGCTACCCCTACGCGTCGCGTACGACGCTGGGGGAGACCACGTCCGACTCGCTGACCGACCAGCAGCGCGCGGTGGTCGCCCAGCAGAACCAGGTCAACTACATCCGGAACTCGGTGAAGGCCACGGTCGACGCCTACGACGGCACCGTGACCCTGTACGAGTGGGACGAGAACGACCCGGTCCTCAAGACCTGGGAGAAGGCGTTCCCCGGCACGGTCAAGCCGAAGGCCGACATCCCGGACGAGCTCAAGGCCCATCTGCGGTATCCGCAGGACATGTTCAAGGTCCAGCGCGAGCTGCTGTCCCTGTACCACGTCACCGAGCCCGCTCCGTTCTACAACGCGAGCGACGCCTGGCAGGTGCCGAACGACCCCACCAGGTCGGACAGCAACGCGGTCCCGCCGTACTACCTGTCGCTGAAGCTGCCGGGGCAGGAGCAGCAGCAGTTCGCGCTGACGACGACGTTCACCCCCAGTGGACGGCCGAATCTGCGGGCGTTCATGGCGGTCGACGCCGATGCCATGAGCCGCGACTACGGCAAGATCAGACTGATGCGGGTGACGGACGACAAGGTCGACGGTCCCGAGCAGGTGCAGAGCCGGCTCAACCGCCACGACCCCATCGCCACCTTCGTCCGTGACCTCAAGGGCGCCGACTCGACCATCAAGTACGGCAATCTGCTGACCGTCCCCCTGGACAGCGGCTTCCTGTACGTCGAGCCGATCTACGCCCAGGGCCGCGGCTCGGAGTTCCCGCTGCTGAGCAAGGTGGCCGTGGTGTACGGCCAGCGGATCGGCTTCGCCGACGACCTCGGCGGCGCGCTGTCCCAGGTGTTCGGCGAGCGAGCACCCGACGACACCACGACGCCGCCGACCGAGCCCGATGAGCCGCCGACGCAGCCCACCGAGCCGCCCGCCACGGGGGACGCGGCGCTCCAGGACGCCATCGCGGACGCGCAGAAGGCGTACGCGGACGGCGAGGCGGCCGTGAAGCGCGGTGACTGGACGGCGTACGGCAAGGCACAGGACGCGCTGCAGGAGGCGCTCCAGCGAGCCGCGGACGCCGAGGCCCGGCTGAGGCAGCCCGACCAGGGCGGATGACGGGATCCACCCCGTGTCGTGGTACCTTTACGGAACAACGACGCGGGGTGGAGCAGCTCGGTAGCTCGCTGGGCTCATAACCCAGAGGTCGCAGGTTCAAATCCTGTCCCCGCTACTCGAAGAAGAGGGCCCGGATCCTTGAGGATCCGGGCCCTCTTCGTGCTGAGCCGACACGTTCAAGGGCTTCGTCCGCCCGAAGTGCGTGCCGCTCACGGAGAGTTGGGGGGTGGCGTGTTTGACTTATCTCTCTGTGGGCATGTCGACAAAACGCTGAAGTGACCTCACTGGCTGCGGTATACCAGGTGTACGCGGGTTGCAGGTGGTGCGACGATGGAATTTATGGGGGACAGGGCAACTCTGTTGGAGACAGGGCGGTTTGTGCAGCCGCACGCCGGGAACGCGGCGGAAGCTATCCATCCGGTCGACGCCGTCGACACGATGGACGCTTCCGGCCGTGCGGACAACGTCGTCATGACGGGTGGCCTCGGTGCCACGGACCACGTCGACGGCGAGGAGACCGCCGGCCTCGAGGCGCGCCACCGCAGTGCCGCGGACAGCGGCGACACGGCGTCGATGAGCGTGCTCGGCGCACTCCTGCTGCGCCGGGGCGACCTGGACGGCGCCGAGCCCTATCTGCGCGGCGCCACCGCGGATGGCGACCGCGCGGCCGCCAACAACCTGGGCGTCCTGCTGCACCAGCGCGGCTACTCGGACGAGGCGGCCGGCTGGTGGCGCATCGCGGCGGTCGCCGGTTCGGCGGCGGCCGCGCACGCCCTCGGCCGTCACTTCCGCGAGCGCGGCGACGAACCGGCCGCCGAGTACTGGCTGCGCCAGTCCGCCGAGCAGGGCCATGCCCTCGGGGCGTACGCACTGGCCGATCTGCTGGAGCACCGCGGCGAGGAGGGGGGCGAGCGGTGGCTGCGCACGGCGGCCGAGCAGGGCCACCGCGAGGCGGCCTACCGGCTCGCCAGAGCGTTGGAGCGACGCGCCGCCGCCGAGGCGCGCAAGGAGGAGGGCGCCGGGCCGCTCGGTCCCGGCGGCCCGCCGGCGCAGCGCCCCGCGCACACCACCGCGGCTCGGCGCGGCCGCGGCGCCGCCGAGGCGCGGGGCGAAGCGAGAAGGGAAGCGACGAGGGAGACGGGCGACGGCGTGCAGCGCGTCGCTGCCGCCGGCGAGGCCGTGTGGCAGACGGACGCCGGACTGCGCGTGCTCGCCGAGGCGGAGGCCGCCCGCGGGCAGGCCGCGCGCCAGGGCGGGCCGGGCCTGCTCGCCGAGGCCGCTCAGTGGCACCGGCAGGCAGCGGCCCGGGGCCACCGGCGCGCCGCCCTGCATCTCGGCGCCATCCTGGAGAAGCGCGGCGAGCTGAAGGAGGCCGGGCGCTGGTACCTGACGGCCGCCAAGGACGGCGAGCCGCGGGCGGCCTGCGCGCTGGGCTTCCTGCTGCGCGACGCGGGCGACGAGGAGAGTGCCGCCGTGTGGTGGCTGAGGGCTGCCCAGGACGGGGACGGCAACGCGGCGAACGCCCTCGGCGCACTGCACGCCGCCCGTGGCGAGGCGCAGAGCGCCGAGCGCTGGTATCGCGCGGCCATGGACGCGGGCGACGTCAACGGTGCGTACAACCTCGGGCTGCTCTGCGCCGCCCAGGACCGCACGGCCCAGGCCGAGCAGTGGTACCGCCGCGCCGCCTACGCAGGGCACCGCGAGGCCGCCAACGCGCTCGCCGTGCTGCTCCTGCAGGCCGGGGACCACGCGGGCGCCGAGCCCTGGTTCTCCAAGGCAGCCGAGGCGGGCAGCGTCGACGCGGCGTTCAACCTGGGCATTCTCCACGTCGGCCGCGACGACGACCGCACCGCGCTGTCCTGGTACGAGCGGGCCGCGGCCGCCGGGCACACCGAAGCCGCGCTCCAGGTCGGCATCGCCCGGCTCAAGGAGGGCGACGAACACGCCGCCGAGCGCCATCTGCGGTCCGCGGCGGGCGGCGGGAGCGCCGAGGCCGCCTTCCGGCTCGCCAGCGTTCTCGACGCGCGCCGGCCACCGCCGGGCCCCCCGGCGCTCGGCGAGCCGGTGGCGGAGAAGAGCGAGTGCGAGGAGTGGTACGAGCGGGCCGCGGAGCAGGGGCACCGCCGCGCCCAGGTGCGGATCGGCATGCTCGCCGCCGCACGAGGCGACATGGCGGAGGCGGCCCGCTGGTACCGCGAGGCCGCCGAGGCGGGCAGCCGGAGCGGCGCGTTCAACCTTGGACTGCTCCTCGCCCGCGAGGGCAGTGAGCGCGAGGCCGCCCTGTGGTGGGCCCGGGCGGCCCGGGCCGGGCACGGCAGGGCCGCGCTGCGGCTCGCGTTGCTCGCCGCCCGCAGGGGTGAGCTCGCCGAGGGGCAGCGCTGGTGCGCCAGGGCGGTCGAGCTCGGCCCCGCGGAGGTCGCGGAGCGGGCGGCGAAGCTGCGTGAGGCGCTGATCCAGGAGTTGACCGCGTAGTCCCGGTCGGCCGCGCTGAAGGGATTTGCGCTGGTCCACCGGGGTCCCGTAAGGTGGTGTTCACCGACGCGGGGTGGAGCAGCTCGGTAGCTCGCTGGGCTCATAACCCAGAGGTCGCAGGTTCAAATCCTGTCCCCGCTACTGAAACCGAAGGCCCGGATCCGTGAGATCCGGGCCTTCGGTCATTCCCGGGTGGTTTCACGCCCGCGGATCGAAGTGCGGTGGCGCGCCGGCTGGTCTCCGTGACCTGACGAAGAAGGGCCCCGACGTTTTCGTCGGGGCCCTTCTTCGTGGTTTCGTGCTACGCGGCAGCGCAGTTCGGGCAGGTGCCGCGGTAGGTCACCTCGACGTCCGAGATCGTGAAGCCGAAGCGTTCCGAGTCGGGCAGGTCGGCCAGCGGGTTGCCCGCCGGGTGCACGTCGCGGATCGCACCGCACCTGGCGCACACCAGGTGCTGGTGGGGCCGGTGTGCGTTCGGGTCGTAGCGCTTGGCGCGGCGGTCGGTCGACACCTCGAGCACCTCGCCGAGGGTGACCAGCTCGCCCAGCGTGTTGTAGACGGTGGCCCTGGAGATCTCGGGCAGTCGCTCCACCGCACGTGCGTGGACCTCGTCGGCCGTCAGGTGGACGTGGTCGCCGTCGAGGACCTCGGCCACGACACGCCGCTGGGCGGTCATGCGCCAGCCGCGTCCGCGGAGTCGTTCCAACAGGTCACTCATGAGGACCAGCCTAACAGTGAGGGGACCCAGGGCCCGAACCGGTGTGACTTTAGATGTTAGCTTGACTTAGACAAAGTCCATCATAGGATCGGGGTCAGCGCACGCCTAGGGCAGGTCGCGCTGAATCTGATCAATGGGCAGGAACGACGCAGGAGGCGCACGTGACGCAGGGACCGCTCACCACGGAGGCCGGGGCACCGGTCGCCGACAACCAGAACAGCGAGACGGCGGGCGTCGGCGGTCCGGTCCTGGTCCAGGACCAGCTGCTGCTGGAGAAGCTGGCGCACTTCAACCGCGAGCGCATCCCGGAGCGCGTCGTCCACGCCCGTGGTGCCGGCGCGTACGGCACCTTCACGCTCACCCGTGACGTCTCGCAGTGGACGCGTGCCAAGTTCCTCTCCGAGGTCGGCAAGCAGACGGAGACGTTCCTGCGCTTCTCGACCGTCGCCGGCAACCTGGGTGCGGCGGACGCGGTCCGCGACCCGCGCGGCTGGGCACTGAAGTTCTACACCGAAGAGGGCAACTACGACCTCGTCGGCAACAACACCCCCGTGTTCTTCATCAAGGACGCCATCAAGTTCCCCGACTTCATCCACACCCAGAAGCGCGACCCGTACACGGGCAGCCAGGAGGCGGACAACGTCTGGGACTTCTGGGGTCTTTCGCCCGAGTCCACCCACCAGGTGACCTGGCTGTTCGGCGACCGGGGCATCCCCGCCTCGTACCGCCACATGAACGGCTACGGCTCCCACACCTACCAGTGGAACAACGAGGCCGGCGAGGTCTTCTGGGTCAAGTACCACTTCAAGACCGACCAGGGCATCAAGAACCTCACCCAGGACGAGGCCAACAGGCTCGCCGGTGAGGACCCGGACTCCCACCAGCGCGACCTGCGCGAGGCCATCGAGCGCGGCGAGTTCCCGACGTGGACCGTGCAGGTGCAGATCATGCCCGCGGCCGACGCGGCGACCTACCGCTTCAACCCGTTCGACCTCACCAAGGTGTGGCCGCACGCGGACTACCCGCCGATCGAGATCGGCAAGCTGGAGCTCAACCGCAACCCCGAGAACATCTTCGCCGAGGTCGAGCAGTCCATCTTCAGCCCCGCCCACTTCGTGCCGGGCATCGGCCCCTCCCCCGACAAGATGCTCCAGGGCCGCCTCTTCGCGTACGGCGACGCCCACCGCTACCGCGTCGGCATCAACGCCGACCACCTCCCGGTGAACCGCCCGCACGCCACCGAGGCGCGGACGAACAGCCGTGACGGCTTCCTCTACGACGGCCGCCACAAGGGCGCGAAGAACTACGAGCCCAACAGCTTCGGCGGCCCGCACCAGATCGACCGCGCGCTGTGGCAGCCCGTCCCGGTGACCGGCGTGACCGGCGACCACCCGGCGCCCGTCCACTCCGAGGACAACGACTTCGTGCAGGCGGGCAACCTCTACCGCCTGATGTCCGAGGACGAGAAGAGCCGGCTGATCGACAACCTGGCCGGCTTCATCGCCAAGGTGTCGCGCGACGACATCGCCGAGCGCGCGATCAACAACTTCCGCCAGGCGGACGGCGATTTCGGCAAGCGGCTGGAGGTCGCGGTCCAGGCCCTGCGCGGCTGACCCGCTTGTCGATTGCAGAGGGCCGGATCCCTGTCCAGTGGTGTCCAGTGGGATCCGGCCCTCTTCGGGCGTGCTCAGGGATGCGTCGTGCCTCCGTCAGCCGGCGACCGAGCCCGCATGCCTCCGGACCGGGGCCCAACAGCGGATGATGTCGCGGACCGAGACGATGCCGATCGGGCCGCCCTTGTCCATCACGATGAGATGGCGGAAGCCGCCGTGCGCCATTGCCTCGGCCGCCTCCTCCAGGGTCCAGGAAGGTGCGGCGAACACGACGTCGGTGGTGGTGTGCGTCCCTGCGGTCTCCAGGTCCGGGCTCTGGCCCGAGCCGACCGAGTTCAGAATGTCGCGCTCGGTGAGGATCCCGAGTCCCAGATCGCCGTCGAGGACGACGGCCGCGCCGACACGTCGTGCGGCCATCAGACTGGCCGCCTGGCGGAGTGTGTGTGCGGGTCCGATGGTGAGGACCACTGTGCTCATGGCGTCACGGACGAGCATGGGCGAAAGCCACCTCCTTGGTGGATCGGTGCTGGAGAACCGATTCACAAGTTCACAAGTGGGGGGACTCTTAGAGTCGCAGCCCGCAACCAGGGCAGCAAGGGGGCGCGCGCGGCCAGTTGGGCCACGCGCGAAAAGCCGCTGATGGCGCGGGCGTGCGCCGATCGGGATCCGTACGGCTGATTCCTGACCGATCGGTACAGCTGTCGTCCGAGGCCGATCGGTCGCGTGTCCACGGAGAGCCCGGAATCCGGCTGGCGTGGCCACGGCCTCTCGTTTGGATCAGGCCGGACCGGGCCCGCCGCCGCGGCCCGGCTGCCGCGGCGCAGGCCGTGAGCTCGGCGATCGTGTCCAGCCGGCGTGCGACGCGCGCCTCGTCATCCGGTGTGCCGGCGACCTGCGCAGCGGTCTCCAGCCAGTCCCGCAGGCAAGCGGACGCCGCACCCGACGGCAGGGGCTCGGCCAACCCGGCCGCGTACGCGAGGCCGCCGACCTGGACGATCTTCGCGACGTACGCAATCGTGCTGACGCCCGCGTCGGCGGCCGAGCCGACGGAGACGGCGTGGGCTCCCGTACGGACGTCGATGTCGGAACCGCGGCCCGCGTGGCTGGAGAGGCGGACCTTCTCCGCGAGTTCGTGCAGGGCCGCTTCGAGGACCTTGGTCTCGGCCTCCCAGGCGGCCGCGAACGCGTTGAACGCGGGCCCGGTGTCGGAGCCGCCGAGGGCGTCCTGCGTGTAGCACATCGTGCTGGCGACCTTGCGAATCTTGCCCACGTCGTTGCCTGAACCGTCCACACCCGGCGGCGAGCGCCGCGCCCACCGCAGTAGCCGAAGAACCGCACCCTCGTCAGAAGGCGTCCAAACCCCCTGGGGTACGGCCTTCCAGTCGTATCGGTGAACCGCGGTGCTACTGACCAGTGCCTCGTAACTTCCGCCCGTCGCAGGGCAAGCACCCCTCTGGCTCGCCACGGGCCAAGAAGGCGCACCCGACCCGTCACGGGAGCTCTCAAGGCTTTTCAGCGGGGCGGCCCCCCTCCTGAAAAGCCGCCCGAAGCGGAGGCGGGGGCGAGCCTTCCAAGGGGCGTGGTCACCACGGCTTGAAGGCGGCGCAAGGTCAAGCCGCAAGTGGCTTCAGTACCGCTGGTATAGAACCGCTCATACAGGGGGGTGCAGCATTGCCCCACATCCCCTCGGGGAGCTGCACGGTAGCCGTTGCCATTGGTCGTTGTTGGTCGTCGCCGCCCTCGGACGGCCCACAGACGGCCCGGCGGTGACGGGTTGCTGGGCGGCTCTGCGGCAGCGGGGTGATATGGCGGCCAAGGTTCGCGGCAGACCTGCACGACCACATCAACAGTAACCCTTAAATAGTCCATGGTGAGGACCTTTTTCGGATAGGGTGCCGTTGGTGCGAGCCGGCGTCGATCCGTCCCGCTGGATGAGACCCGAGGAGAAGCCCATGGGTATGAACAAGCCCGATGGCCGCCCCCTGCGGCTGGCGGGCATCGCCGAAGCAGCAGCCATCTACCAGGCCGATAAATCCCAGACCCGCAGGCTCCTCGCCCGCGACGACGCCCCCCAGCCCATCGACACCATCGCCGCCGGCCCCATCTATGACCGCGACGACCTCGAACACCACTCCGCGACCCGGACCAGGAAACCGGGCCGCCCGAAGAAGGACAAGGAGAAGCTTCCCGTGTACCTGGACGACGCCCACCTCATGTGGGCCAGGCACGATGGTGGACCGGGCCACGACGGCCCCGAATGGAAGGCCGACGACCACGCGCAGGCTGTGGCCTACTACGAGGCCCTGTCCAAGCCCGCACAGGAGATCTTCGACTACCTGCGAGCCACCCCCGGCCGCCTGGTCTCCTGCGACGAGATCGTGGAGCGGTTCAACCTCAACCCCGATGGCACCAAGAACAACCCCAACGTGCTGGCCGGGTACATGAACACCACCGGCCGGGCGTGCAAGGAGTCCGGGCGGCGCTTCCCCTTCCATTGGTGGGAAGCCGAAGGCGGCGCCAACTACGCGGTGAAGCAGTCCGTCGCCGACCTCTTCAACGAGGCCCTGAAAGCGTAGGCGCCAGCACAGTCGGGACTCACTGCCTGAGGGCGGCTCCACGGGGTTGGCCGGTGTCCTGCCTGGTTTGGGGTCGGGCATGAACAGGGGCCGGGAAAGCAGACGCCACAAGGGTCAACTGTGGTGTTCTCCCGAGGTTTCACCGCGGTACTCGCTCCGGTGGCGCACGCTTTCCAACTGTCCGCACGGCCGTCCCGGGGGCGTTCGTAGAGGTTCACGGGGCAGGTCAGACGGGGTGCGCGTACGGCGGTGAAACGGTGGCGGCCGTCGGCGCACTGGACAAAGGCGAGGACAACGAGCGGGCTCAGAGCTGGGGGCTCAGCTCGGACGCGCCCCCAGTGCACTCCTTAGCGCCCCCCGTGCACTCCTTGGCGCCCCTTTCAGGGCTTCCCGGCCAGCAACTCCTAGTTCAGGATCAGCGTCCTGCTGAACAACGGACACTGAGGGCTGGCGGGATCAAAGGGTGACGGAAGATAACAGCAGCAACAGAATCCAGCAGGTTTTCGTTGGAATCGGTGTTCTTGCCGGAATCTGCGGACTTCTGAGTTTCTTTTTCGGTGTTGACGCGATCTCTGACATCGCGATGAGACTTACTGGCCAATCAGAGAGAAGCACTGATAGTTCCGACGGCTCGGATAGTTCCGACGGCTGGGATAGTTCCGGTGGCTCGGATAGTTCCGGTGCTACCGGTGATCTTGACTCCCCCTCCCCATCCCCCTTCGATGGAAATGCGTGGTCCGGGTCGTCCTCAAAGGCGTCGTACGTCCAAGATGCTGATGCAATATGCAAGAAGTGGTATAGGGAGTCGGGGAAGCTCGATGCCAAGGTTCAGCAGAACCCAGACACCGAACCGAGTTGGCAGACGTATTCGCAAATTCTCGCCGTCGGCAACAGTATGATTACTGAGTGGGGGGCGCTGCCCCCTCCGGAGGGAGGCGAGGCGGAAATTGAGGAATTTCTCGACAGGGAGAGGGAAGGTGCTGCTCTAGCGGAGCGACAAAGGGACGCCCTATTCGGTGTTAGCGATGAATCGTTGGAAGACGTCACGCAAGATTTCAATGAGTGGGACGCGGACACTGACTCCTGGCGAGCGAGGGCCAGGAGCTACGGCTTTCGAGTATGTCTCAGCTGAGTCCGCCCAGTGAGGTGGTACGGAGGGCCCGGAGCGCGAGGTCCGGTCACTCGCATGCCTGGTGGTGGGGCTCCTGCCCGGGTCGGCTGGAGTCCCGATCGGCTCACCTCCGTGCGGAGGGAAGTGGCCGTAGCGGAATGGCTCGCGGCCGAGGGATATCCGGCGGCACGACTCGTCACGGCGGCCGAACAGCCGGTCGTCCTTCAGGGCCACCCGGTGACGTTCTGGGAGGGTCTCTCCGACGGAGGCACGTACGCGAGTACGGGGGAAATGGGCGTACTGCTCCGGCGGCTTCACGAATTGGAGCCGCCGCCTTTTTCGCTCCCGCCCATTCAGCCTTTTGACAAGGTCGCGCAGCGTTTGAAGCGTGCCGCTATTCCGGACACCACCCGAGCGTTTCTCCGGTCCATGGCCGACGATTTGGCGGCCGAGTACGGCCGTCCCCGGTTCGCGCGACGTACACGCACCTCATGCCGAGCAGCGAGAAGCGCACGCGCAAGGCGGTGAACCGTGCGTTCGAAAACGGCCCGAAGGCCGATGACGGCCCCACGACGGCCCAGGGGGGTTGAGGATGGAGGAAATGCCCAGGTCAAGCCGCAGGTAGCGTCAGTACCGCTGGTTCAGGTACCCGAGGAGCTCCCGGTGGAGCAGCCCGTTCGACGCGGCGGCATTGCCGCTGTGCGGTCCGGGAGTCCCGTCGAGGCCGGTGAACGACCCGCCTGCCTCCTGCACCACGATCGCCGGAGCCGCCATGTCCCAGAGCGAGAGCTCCGGCTCGGCGCAGATGTCCACCGAACCCTCCGCCACCATCATGTAGGACCAGAAATCGCCGTAGCCACGGGTGCGCCAGCAGGCACGGGACAGGTTCAGGAAGCCGTCGAGACGCCCCTGCTCCTCCCAGCCGGTCAGCGAGGAGTACGCGAACGAAGCGTCCTGGATCCGCTCCACCTTCGAGACCCGCAGCCGCGTCGCCGACGTCAGGCTGCGGCCGGTGAACGCGCCCGCGCCCTTCGCCGCCCACCAGCGGCGGCCCAGCGCCGGTGCCGACACCACGCCCATCACCGGCTCGAAGCCGCCCTCACCCGCTTCCATGAGCGAGATGAGCGTCGCCCACACCGGGACGCCGCGCACGTAGTTCTTGGTGCCGTCGATGGGGTCCACGACCCAGCGCCGCGGGCCCGTGCCCTCGATGCCGAACTCCTCTCCGAGGATCGCGTCGCGCGGCCGTGCCCGCTGGAGATGCCCGCGGATGAGTTCCTCGGCAGCCTTGTCGGCCTCGCTCACCGGGGTCATGTCCGGCTTGGTCTCGACCTTGAGGTCCAGGGCCTTGAACCGATCCATCGTGGTGGCGTCGGCGGCGTCCGCGAGGACATGGGCGAGGCGCAGATCATCGTGGTAGTCCGGCATGGTCGCCACTCTATCGGGGCCGAAACCACCCTTCCCGGGCAGCGGGGCGGCCGGCTGACGCGGTGCCGTGTCCCTTGACAGCGTCGCCCGGCCCGTCAACCCTGTGCCCACACACGCCCGGCCCGGGAGGCGACGATGCCCGCAGCTCGAGAGTCCCTGCTGGACGCCGCGCTCGCGGCCCTCGGCGAACTCCCCTGGTCGGGTGTGCGGATGACCGACGTAGCCGGTGCCGCGGGGGTGTCCCGCCAGACGCTCTACAACGAGTTCGGCAGCAAGGACGGCCTCGCCCGCGCCCTGATGCGGCGCGAGGCCGACCGGTATCTGCGCGGTGTGGAACGGCTGGCCCAGCGGACCGAACCGGCCGAACGGCTCGTGTCGCTCGCCGAGTGGACCGTCGGCGAGGCCCGCACCAGGCCGCTGCTGCGCGCTCTGCTCACCGGCTGCTGGGGCGAGAGGCTGCCCGCGCCGCGCCCGGTGCGCCCGGGCGCCGGGCGGTCCGTGGTGCCGGCCCAGCGCCGGGCCGACGCCGCTCTGCCCGCTCCGGCCGAGCTGCTCGCGGCGGTACGGGACCGATCGCGCAGCGCCGTCCGGCGGGCACGCCGGTCGCGGCAGGGACGCACGACCGAGGATCCGGCGGATCTGCCGCAGCACTGTGAACTCGCCGTGCGCCTGGCCCTTGTCCTGTGTCGTCGCGCCCGTGGGCGAGGGGCTCGCTCAGCTGGTGCGGGCCGCGCTGGACGGGCTCGGTGCGGCCGTCATTGCGAAGAGCCCGAAAGCTGCAGACCGATGACGCCGACGATCACCAGTGTGATCGAGACGATCTTGAGGGTGGAGACAAGGTCACCGAGGAAGATCATGCCGTAGATGGCCGTACCTGCCGCGCCGATGCCCGTCCACACCGCATAAGCGGGCCCCACGTCGAGCTTCCGCAGCGACAGGGTCAGCAGGCCGAAACTGCCGAGGGCGAACACCGCGAAGGCGACCGTGGGCCACAAGCGGGTGAAGCCGTGCGACAGCTTGAGACAGACCGCGAAGCCTGTCTCAAGAAGCCCTGCGACCACCACCAGCAGCCACGCCATCGCTCTTCGGCCTCCCGCGTCATCGGTGACTGCTTGGTCTGACTTGGTGCGATTATGCACTTACCAACCGTCGCAGGCCGCAAACGTGGACGTCTCAGTCACCTTCGCGTCGCTCCCGCGTCGCCAGCAGCCGGCGCAGCGAGTACAGCCGGGCCGGATCCGCATGGCCCTCGGCCACCCAGTCGTCCAGCGCACAGTCCGGTTCGTCGTGCGAACAGGCGCGCGGGCAGCCCTCCGTGCCCGGTTCCAGATCCGGGAACGCGTGGATGACCCGGGAGGGATCGACATGGTGCAGGCCGAACGACCGCACGCCCGGAGTGTCGATCACCCAGCCGCCCTTCTCGCCCGCGAGCGGCAGGGCGAGAGCGGAGGTGGTCGTGTGCCGGCCCCGGCCGGTGACCGCGTTGACAACGCCGGTGCTGCGCCGTCGCTCCTCGGGCACCAGCGCGTTCACCAGCGTCGTCTTGCCCACACCCGAGTGCCCGACGAACGCCGTCGTCCTGCCCACCAGGTACTCGCGGACGCGCTCCGCCGCGAGCCCGTCCACGAACTCCTCGCGAGTGGTGACCACATGGGGCACACCGAGCGCGCCGTACTTCTCCAGCAGCTGGTCCGGCGGGGCGAGGTCCGACTTGGTCAGGACGAGCAGCGGCTCCAGACCGCCGTCGTACGCCGCGACCAGACAGCGGTCGATCAGGCGCGGGCGCGGCTCGGGGTCTGCGAGCGCGGTGACGATCGCGAGCTGGTCCGCATTGGCGACGACCACGCGCTCGAAGGGATCGTCGTCATCGGCCGTACGCCGCAGCACCGAGCTGCGCGGCTTGATCCGTACGATCCGGGCCAGGGTGTCCTTGGCGCCCGACAGATCACCCACGATGCCGACCCGGTCGCCGACGACCGCCGCCTTGCGGCCCAGCTCACGGGCCTTCATCGCCATGACGACCCGGTCCTCGACCAGGCACGTCAGCCGCCCCCGGTCGACGGTGAGGACCATGCCCTCCGCAGCGTCCTCGTGCTTGGGCCGGATGCTGGTGCGTGGACGGTTGCCCTTGCGGTTGGGGCGTGAGCGGATGTCGTCCTCGTCGGTGTGCTTGCCGTAACGGCGCATGACGTCAGGCCCCGAGCATTTCGGCCCACATCCGCGGGAAGTCGGGCAAGGTCTTGGCGGTGGTCGCCACGTTCTCGATCTGCACGTCCTTCACCGCGAGACCGATGATCGAACCGGCCGTCGCCATCCGGTGGTCGTCGTAGGTGTGGAAGACGCCACCGTGCAGCGGGCGCGGGTGGATGCGCAGGCCGTCGTCGGTCTCGGTGACGTCGCCGCCGAGCTCGTTGATCTCCTTCGTGAGTGCCGCCAGCCGGTCGGTCTCGTGCAGTCGCAGATGCGCCACACCGCGCAGCGTGGACGGCGAGTCGGCCAGCGCGGCCACCGCGGCGATGCCCGGGGTGAGCTCGCCGACCTCGCCCAGATCCACGTCGATGCCGTGGATACGGCCGCTGCCGGTGAACACCAGCGCCGTGCCGTCAGCCGTCGTCGTCAGCTCGCACGAGCCGCCCATCTCGGTGAAGATCTCGCGCAGCGCGTCACCGGGCTGGGTGGTGCGCTCGGGCCAGTCCGGGATCGTGACGCGGCCGCCGGTCACCAGAGCGGCCGCCAGGAACGGCTGCGCGTTGGACAGGTCGGGCTCGACCGTCAGGTCGCGGCCCAGCAGGGCGCTGTGCGACACCCGCCAGACGTCCGGCTCGCCGCCCGTCTCCGGCTCGTCGACCTGGGCGCCGACCGCGCGGAGCATGTCGACGGTCATCCGGATGTGCGGCATCGAGGGCAGCCGGCCGCCCACATGACGCACCTCCACCCCCTGGTTGAAGCGCGGCGCCGACAGCAGCAGCGCGGACACGAACTGCGACGAGGACGAGGCGTCGATCCGCACCGCCCCGCCGTCCAGCGCCCCGCCGCCGTGCACCGTCATCGGCAGCGCGCCGCGGTCGTCGTCGTCGATACGGGCGCCGAGCGTGCGCAGCGCACCGATCACTCCGCCGAGGGGACGCTCGTAGGACCGGGGATCGCCGTCGAAACGGATCGGGCCGTCGGCGAGCGCGGCGACGGGCGGCAGGAACCGCATCACCGTGCCGGCGTTGCCGACGTCCACCGTGGCCGGGCCGTGCAGACCCGTCGGGATGACGCGCCACGCCTCACCGGCGCCGCCCGTCGTGCTGGAGGAGACCGTCTCCTCGATGCCGACGCCCATCGCCTGCAGCGCGGCCGACATCAGAAGGGTGTCGCGGGACCGCAGCGGGCGGCGCAGCCAGCCCGGCTCGGCGGCGAGGGCAGCCAGCACCAGCGCACGGTTGGTGACCGATTTGGATCCGGGCACGGTGACGGTCGCTTCGACGGCTCCGGTCGCGTAGGGGGCGGGCCAGAGGGCGGGGTGCGCGGTGCTGTCGGTCATGGCCCTCACTTTAGTGGCTCGGCGCCGACCGCCTCCGAGGTCAGAGCCCGAGCAGCCAGCGTCCTCCGCCGATCAGCGAACAGAAGGCCACCAGATGGAAGAACCCCAGCCAAACGACCGGCGGCACATGGGTGAGCCGGCCGAGCTGGTCCGCGTCGGAGTCCGGCGCCCCGCCGTGGCGGCGTTTGGACTGCAGCTCGAACACCGGGCGTACGCCGCCGAGCAGCATGAACCACACGGCCGTGTACGCGAAGACGGACTGCACGCCGGGTTCCGTCAGCCAGGACACGAGGAGGAAGGCGGCCCCGGTCAGGGTCACGGTGAGGACGCCGTAGGCGTTGCGGACCATGACCAGCAGCGCCAGCAGCAGCGCCGTCGCCGCCCACAGCAGCAGCGTGATGTGGTGCGCGGCCAGCAGCCAGGCGCCGCCGAGACCGAGGAGCGGGGTGGCGGTGTAGCCCGCGGCCGCGGTCAGGACCATGCCCAGCCCGGTCGGTCTGCCCCGGCTCACGGTGAGGCCGCTGGTGTCCGAGTGCAGCCTGATGCCTTGCAGCGAGCGGCCGGTGAGCAATGCCACAAGGCCGTGGCCGCCCTCGTGAGCGATGGTGACGGCGTTTCTGGAGACCCGCCACAGGCTGCCGGGTATGACGGCGGCGAGCGCGACGACGCCGGTGACGACGACGAGCCAGACGGCGGGTGGACTCTGGGTGCCGAACAGCCGGTCCCAGAAGTCGGCGAGCGTCGCGCTGCCGAGGACCGTGGCGGTGTGTGTCGTGACCATTTCGCGGGCGGCTCCTCGGACGGCGTACGGAAGTGGCAGTGTGGCACTTATGTGTGGGAGGTATGCAGCCAGTCGTAGGCCCGAGGATCTCGTCGGGACGTTCCGGGTCGAGAAGTGGGAGCCGGAGGAGACTCTCGCGCCCGACTGGAACGTGGCCCCGACCAAGGAGGTCTACGCGATCCTCGAACGTCCTGTGAAGGACGCCGGGGACCGGCGTCCGGTTCGCCAGATGCGCGCGCTGAAGTGGGGCCTGGTGCCGTCGTGGGCCAAGTCACCCGAGGGCGCTGCCCGGATGATCAACGCACGGGCGGAGACGATCCACGAGAAGCCGTCGTTCCGCAGGCCCTTCCTCTCGCGCCGCTGCATCCTGCCGGCCGACGGCTATTACGAGTGGGTGACCGGGACCGCAGAGCGCGACCTCGAGGTCGAGGGCAGGAAGAAGCGCCCCAGGAAGCAGCCGTACTTCGTGACCCCGGCGGACGGGTCGGTGTTCGCGATGGCAGGCGTCTACGAGTTCTGGCGCGACCGGACGCTGCCGGACGACCACGCGCAGGCGTGGTGGGTGACGTGCTCGGTGATCACCACGGAGGCGGAGAAGGGACCGCTGGGCGTGGCGCCGGCCGAGGGACCGCGCTCGCTCGCCGACATCCACCCCCGTATGCCGCTGATGCTGACGCCGGAACGCTGGGACACGTGGCTGGACCCGTCCACGACGGACCCCGACGAGGTCCGGGCGCTGCTCGCTGCGCCGCCGGAGGGGCTGATGCGGGCGTACGCGGTGACGACGGCGGTCAGCAATGTGCGCAACAACGGCCCGGAGCTGCTGGAGGAGCTGTCCGGGCCGGAGGAGCCGGTGCTGTTCTGACCCTGGGGCGTTCCCCGTAACAGGGGGCTCCTCCCTCTGCGCCCTGCGGGGTGTGGGCCCTACTGCGCCTGCGTCTGCCTGCGCCCTGCGGGGTGTGGGCCCTACTGGGCCTGCGTCTGCCTGCGCCCTGCGGGGTGTGGGCCCTACTGGGCCTGCGTCTGCCTGCGCCCTGCGGGTGTATGCGCCCCACCGGACCGGAGCTCCCTGTGCACTCCGGGCAGGGGAACGCACCACCCGAGCACCCCACACTTTGCGGGCGTGGCGGATCCTCACCGGACCCGGCGCTCCTGCCCCAGGCGCCTACGGGCCCTGGATCTGCGGGTGCGGGGTACCCCCGCCGGACCCCGTGCGCCTCACACTCCCCTACAACTGGCGGCGGTGGGTTCGGTCCCCGGCGAAGCCGGGGGAGTGGTCCCGCGAGGCGGATTTCGCTGCGCGAAGTCAGCCCGTCCGGAAGCCCCCGGAGCGAAGGCCAGGGGCAGAGACACCGCTCGGAGGGTGGCACGGGGTCTGGGCGAAGCCCCGGTGCTATCACCCTGGCTTCGCCCGGGGGACCCCGCCCACGGCCGCCGGGCCGTGGAGGGAGGGCGGTGTGGGGAACAGCCCCGCACCGCGGTCCCGCGTCAGAATGGTCCGATGGAGCGGAAAGAGATCATCGACGTCGCCGGCGGCGACGCCCGCGTCACCTGGTTCGACGGCAAGAACGCCGGTCTCGTCCTCGCGCTCGGCCACGGTGCCGGCGGCGGGATCGAGGCACGGGACCTGCGGGCGATCGCCAGCGCCCTGCCCGCGCACGGCGTCACCGTCGCCCTTGTCGAGCAGCCCTGGCGCGTCGCCGGCAAGAAGCTCGCCCCCGCGCCGAAGACGCTCGACACCGGGTGGCGCGGGGTATGGCCCGCCCTGGCGAAGCCCGGGCTGCCCGTCGTCGCCGGTGGCCGCAGCGCCGGGGCGCGTGTCGCCTGCCGCACGGCCGCGGAGCTCGGCGCCGTGGGCGTGCTCGCGCTGAGCTTCCCGCTGCATCCGCCCGGCCGCCCGGAGAAGTCCCGCGCCGACGAACTGCTCGGGGCGGGCGTGCCCACCCTCGTCGTACAGGGTGGCAACGATCCCTTCGGCAAGCCCGCGGAATTCCCCGACGGTCCGTACGAGCTCGTCGAGGTCCCCTTCGCCGATCATGGTTTCGCCGTGCCGAAGAAGGCGGGGACCGACGAGGCCGAGACCCTCCGGACGATCACCGACGCTGTGACCCGTTGGACAGCCGCGCTGCGGGAATGAGACGCGGGCGCCCTCTGTTGAGGCGGATGTCAGTACAGAGCAAGGAGTAGGGAGTCCACCGCATGGGTACGACCTTCTGCCCGACAGCCGAGCACACCACAGGGTTGGAGTGGACGGTGCTGTCGCAGGGCAAGAGCGGGCCGGTTCCGGCGGTGGGCGGCGAGAATCGGCAGGCCCCGTCTCAGCATGGTCGACTATTCTCCGATTCGAGCGGGTCCGGTTTCGGCTCCGCCACAGCGTTGGAGGAGGTGGGTGCGGTCACTGGGACCGACGCAGGTACCGACGACGGCCGGGCGGAGCAGTCCGAGGAGACGGCCGCCGAGCGCAATGCCCGTTTCGAGCGGGACGCTCTTGGCTACCTCGACCAGATGTACTCGGCCGCGTTGCGCATGACGCGCAACCCCGCCGATGCGGAGGACCTCGTGCAGGAGACGTATGCCAAGGCGTACGGCTCGTTCCACCAGTTCCGCGAGGGCACCAACCTCAAGGCGTGGATGTACCGGATCCTCACGAACACCTTCATCAACTCCTACCGCAAGAAGCAGCGCGAGCCCCAGCGCAGCGCTGCGGAGGAGATCGAGGACTGGCAGCTCGCTCGCGCCGAGTCGCACATGTCGACGGGGCTGCGTTCCGCTGAGTCGCAGGCTCTCGACCATCTGCCGGATTCGGACGTCAAGGCCGCCCTTCAGGCGATCCCCGAAGAGTTCCGGATCGCGGTCTATCTCGCCGATGTAGAGGGCTTTGCGTACAAGGAGATCGCGGACATCATGGGAACACCCATCGGCACGGTGATGTCCCGCCTGCACCGGGGCCGCCGACAGCTGCGCGGCATGCTCGAGGACTACGCCCGCGAGCGCGGGCTCGTCCCGGCCGGTGCGGGGGAGTCGAACGACGCGAAAGGCTCGGGCTCATGAGCTGCGGAGAGCCGCACGAGACGGACTGCTCTGAGGTCCTGGACCATCTCTACGAGTTCCTCGACCACGAGATGCCCGACAGCGACTGCACCAAGTTCGAGGTGCACTTCGAGGAGTGCTCCCCGTGCCTGGAGAAGTACGGCCTTGAGCAGGCGGTGAAGAAGCTGGTCAAGCGGTGCTGCGGGCAGGACGATGTGCCCAGCGACCTGCGGGCCAAGGTCATGGGGCGTATCGATCTGATCCGCTCGGGACAGGCAGTGCCCGAGCAGGACGTGGCGACGGCGCAGGAGTAGCCCCCGCCGCTGGCCCACACCGGGGCGCGGCACGGATCGTGGCGCGCCTCACGCACATCCGTGATCTTCACCCGTACGTGCGAACGCCTCCCGTACCGCCCCCCCCTCACCTCTCATCTCGCTAGCGTGTGCACGCCGGAGTCGAGGGGGGTGCGCGGCAGTGACGGCCATACCGAAGGCGGCAAACGCCTTCATCGCGGGTGCCGTCGTAAGCGCCGCGGTCTGTGTGGCCCCGGCCGTGACGGCCCCCGGGGCCGGCTGGACAGCGGTCGCCCTGCTCGCCGGTCTTTACGCGGCGTGCGAGATGCCCGCCCGCTTCCGCCCCGGCAACTCGGTGCCGATCGGCGCCGGTTCCTTCTTCCCCGTACTGCTCGCGGCTGCCTTCCTGCTGCCCGCCCCGGCCGCCGCGCTCGTCCCCGTCCCCGGAGCGCTGCTCGGCCCGGCCGGCCGGCCCTCGCCCGGGGCGCGCCGCGCCTGGCACGCCGCCCAGCTGGCGCTCTCGACCTGGGCGGCGGCCCAGGCGTACCGGCTCACCGGCGGCGAACGGAGCCTGACCGCCCCGGACTTCCCCCACGTGCTGGTGCCGGCGCTCGCCGGCGCGCTCGCCTTCTGGCTCGTGCTCGGCGCGCTCGACGGCGGCATCCGCACGACGGCGGAGCACCTGCCGCCGCGCAGGGCCGGGCGGGCACTGCTGCCCGCGTCACCCGCCCCCTACTGTGTGCACGGCCTCGCCGGGCTGATGATGGCCGTCCTGTGGCGCAGCTCCTACGGGGCGGTGTCCGCCCTGGTCGTCCTGCTGCCCATGTACGTCTCCAGCTGGATGTTCGCCCAGTACCACCGTGAGCGCGCGGCCCACCAGGCGACCATCCGCGCCCTCGTCCAGGCCGTCGACATCAAGGACCGGTACACCCGCGGTCACAGCGAACGGGTCGGCCGGGCCTCCGTATTGATCGCACGCGAGCTGCGCATGGCGGACGAGCGGTTGGAACTGCTCCGGTTCGCCGGGATACTGCACGACGTCGGCAAGCTCGGCGTGCCGACGCGCGTCCTGCGCAAGGAGGGGCCGCTGACGCCCGATGAGCGGCGCATGATCGAGCTGCACCCCGAGTACGGCCACGAGATCGTGCGCAGCATCGGATTCCTCGGGGAGGCGCGGGCGGCCATCCTGCACCACCACGAGCGGCTGGACGGCAGCGGCTACCCGTACGGGCTTGCCGGGGACCGGATACCCGAGTTCGCGCGGGTGGTCGCGGTCGCGGACGCGTTCGACGCGATGACCTCGACCCGCTCCTACCGGCGGGCACGGCCGGTGGCAGCGGCCTTGGAGGAACTGGAGCGCTGCGCGGGGACGCAGTTCGACCCCCGAATGGTGACAGCACTGGCGCGGGCACTGGAGCGCGAGGGCTGGGAGACGGCCGTCACGTCGGACGAGGCGGCACCTGCGAATCCGGCGGCACCCGCGGACTCGGCGTCACATGAGGGTCCGGCGGGTCCGGCCGTATCCCCGGTTCCGGCGCGGGAGGAGGGGCCCCGCGCCCCGCGCCGGGTGCGGACCGGATGACCGCGGCACTGCCGGTCAGGGCCGTCGTCGCCGTGTACGCGGCCGCCGCCGCCGTCACCGTCGCCGCCCTCGGCCGCGTCGCCTGGCACGGCCTGGCAGAGCCCGGGATCGCCCTCGCCTTCGGGATCTTCATCGCCGTCGGGGAGCTCGCGCGCTGGGGGACCCGCCCCGGTCCGGGCGCCCTCCCGCCCGCTCCGCCCGGGGCGCCCCCGCCCCTGCTCGAGGAGCCGTCGGCACGGGAGCCCGCCCCGCTCGGCGCCGCCGGCGCCCTCGCGTACGCCCTCCTCGGCGAATGCGCCGGGCGGGCAACCGGCCACGGCCCCCTCCAGGTCGTCGCCGTCGTCGTCGCGGGCGTGCTCACCGGGGCCGTGCCCCATGTCGCACGCGGGTGCGGACCGGGCCTGGACCATGTGGCCCGGCGAGTGCTGACCGCCGGGTTCGCCGCGGTCTGCTTCCAGCCGCTGCACCACTCCGGCGCGTGGGAGCACCGCATCGGCCACGGCCCCCTCCACGCCCTCTTCCTCCTGGTGCTGCTCGTCCTCACGCTGCTGTGCGACGCCGTGCTGGCCTCCGCCCTCCTCGCGGCCCGCACCCGGTATCCGTACGGGCCGCTGCTGCGCGACGAACTGCGCGCGCTGCGCGGCACCGGCTCCGCCGTCTGCGCGACCGGCGCCGTGATGGCGCCGGCGGTCGCCGTCGCCGGCCTGTGGGCGCTGCCCGTCTTCTGCGTGCCTCTGCTGCTGACACAGCTGTCGTTCCGCAGGTACGCCTCGGTCCGCGCGACCTACCGCCAGACCATCGCCTCCCTCGCCCGCGCCACGGAGATCGCCGGCTACACCCCGCCCGGCCACGCCCGCAGGGTCGCCGTGCTCAGTACGGCCGTGGGCCGGGAGATGCGGCTCTCGGGTCCTGACCTGAGCGTGCTCGAACACGCGGCCCTGATGCACGACATCGGGCAGCTGTCCCTCGTCGACCCCGTGCCGGACGGGGCCACTGCCGTGCTGCCGGTCGCCGAACAGCGCCGTATCGCGCTGCTCGGCGGCGCGGTCGTCCGCCGGACCGGGGTGCCGGCTGCCGTCGCGGCCGTGGTGGAACAGCAGGCCGACCCCTACCGGGAGCAGTCCCTGCCCGCCCGGATCGTCCGCACGGTGAACGCGTACGAGGACCTGGCCCAGGCGAGCGGCGGCAGCGCGGGCGGAGCGCTCGCCGCACTGGAGCGGCTGCGTCTCGGGACGGCTCACGATTACGAGCCCGCGGTCGTGGAATCACTTGCCAGAGTCCTTGCCAGAGGCGGCCTTACCGCGGTGCCACCTGGGTAACCCATGGGTAATGAGCGAGCCTGCGACCGGGCATGGTTGGATGCGAAAGAAGGCACAGAAGCGGGCACTCAGGTATGCGTCCGGGACAGTCACCCGAGCGACCGGCAGGCGGGAATCGTGAGGATCTTCGGGAAGGTACGGCATCGGCCGTCCGCCTCGTGGCGGCAGGCCACGGACCGCGCGTTCACGCTGATCGGCGACGGCCGGTACGAGGACGCCGGCGCGCTGCTGACCAGGGCGGCGGATCTCGAGCCCTGGCTCTCGGAGTCCTGGTTCAACCTGGCGCTGCTGCACAAGTTCCGCCACGACTGGGAGCAGGCGCGGGCCGCGGGACTGCGTGCCGTCGCCCTCCTCGACAAGGAGAGCGGCGCCCCGGACTGGTGGAACGTCGGCATCGCCGCGACCGCCCTGCAGGACTGGCCGCTGGCCCGCCGAGCCTGGCAGGCTTACGGGCTGAAGGTGCCGGGCGCCGCCGCCGCGAACGGTGAGCCGGTGGGCATGGACCTCGGCAGCGCCGCCGTGCGGCTGTCGCCCGAGGGCGAGGCCGAGGTGGTCTGGGGCCGCAGGCTCGACCCCGCGCGGATAGAAGTGCTGTCCATCCCGCTGCCCTCGTCCGGGCGGCGCTGGGGTGAGGTGGTCCTGCACGACGGCGTACCGCACGGCGAGCGGACGACCAGCGCGGGGCCCTCCTACCCCGTCTTCGACGAGATAGAGCTGTGGGCGCCCTCGCCCGTACCGACGTGGGTCGTGCTGCTGGAGGCGGCGACCGAGAACGACCGGGACGCGCTGGAGAAGCTCGCGGCCGATGCCGGGTTCGCCGCCGAGGACTGGTCGTCCTCCGTCCGGCTGCTGTGCCGCGCCTGCTCCGAGGGCGTGATGCCGAGCGCCGAGGGCGAGGGTGAGCACCTCGACCCGCACGACCACAGCGAACCGGGCCACCCGGGGCCGCTGGGCCACCGGACGGCCGGTGACCTCTGGTCGCCCGAGCGCGAATGCGGTATCGCCGCGCCGGCCGGGCTGGTGCGCGGGCTGCTGGACGGCTGGGTGGCGGACAGCCCGGACAGCCGTGAATGGCGGGATCTCGAGGAAGTCTGCTGACGCCTGCCCGTAGGCTGTACGGACGCGTAAGTGACCGGGCACCGGCCCAGGGATCGGGTAATGAGAAGGGCGTACGGCTGACATGGCGTCGCAGCAGGAGACGGACCAGCAGGTCGACGATGGTTTCGTCGTGGACACGGAGAACTGCGAGGAGCGTGAGCGGGCCTACCGCGAGCGCGGCACCTCCCGCCCGATCACGGTCGTGGGCAATCCCGTGCTGCACAAGGAGTGCAAGGACGTCACCGAGTTCGACGACAAGCTCGCCGCTCTCATCGACGACATGTTCGCCAGCCAGCGCACTGCGGAGGGTGTCGGCCTCGCCGCCAACCAGATCGGCGTGGATCTGAAGGTCTTCGTCTACGACTGCCCCGACGACGAGGGCATGCGCCACGTCGGCGTCGTGTGCAACCCGGTGCTGGAGGAGCTTCCCCCGGAGCAGCGCCACCTCGACGACTCCAACGAGGGCTGCCTCTCCGTCCCGACGGCGTACGCCTCACTGGCCCGCCCCGACTACGCGGTGGTGCGCGGTCAGGACGCCCAGGGCAACCCGATCAAGGTGCGCGGCACGGGCTACTTCGCCCGGTGCCTGCAGCACGAGACGGACCACCTGTACGGGTACCTCTACATCGACCGGCTCTCCAAGCGTGACCGCAAGGACGCGCTGAAGCAGATGGCCGAGGGCACCCCGCGCTACGCGGTCGTCCCCAACGACTGACCTGTACGACCACACGAGGGCCCCGTTCGGCGCGCCATGCGCCACGCCCTCGGTGACCAGCCCATCACCGTGACCAGCGGCTTCCGCTCGTACGCCTGCAATGACGCGGTCGGCGGCGCGTCCAGCAGCCGCCACCTCTACGGCGACGCGGCCGACCTGGGTGCAGGCCCGCACTCGCTGTGCAAGCTGGCCAGCAGGCCCGCTACCACGGCTTCAACGGAATCCTGGGTCCGGGCCACCCGGGCCACAACGACCACACGCACGTCGACCACCGCAGCAGCCGCTACTGGTCGGCGCCCAGCTGCGGCATCTGACCGCGGCAGTGCAGAACGAAGCGGCCCCGCACCTCCCTCACGCGAGGTGCGGGCCGCGGCACTGTTCCGGCAGCGGATCAGAAGTCGTCGTCGAAGGCGACCGAGCCCTCCACCGCCACCTGGTACGCCGACGGGCGGCGCTCGAAGAAGTTCGTCAGCTCCTGGACGCCCTGCAACTCCATGAAGGAGAACGGGTTCTGCGAGCCGTACACCGGAGGGAAGCCGAGGCGTGTGAGGCGCTGGTCGGCGACGCACTGGAGGTACTCGCGCATCGATTCGGTGTTCATGCCCGGCAGTCCGTCGCCGCACAGGTCCCGGCCGAACTGAAGCTCGGCCTCGACGGCCTCCGCGAGCATGTCCGTGACCTGCTGCCGGAGCTCGTCGTCGAAGAGCTCGGGCTCCTCCTTGCGGACGGTGTCCACCACCTCGAACGCGAAGTTCATGTGCATGGTTTCGTCCCGGAACACCCAGTTCGTTCCGGTCGCCAGGCCGTGCAGCAGGCCGCGCGAGCGGAACCAGTAGACGTAGGCGAAGGCGCCGTAGAAGAACAGACCCTCGATACAGGCCGCGAAGCAGATCAGGTTGAGCAGGAAGTGGCGGCGGTCGGCCTTCGTCTCCAGGCGGTCGATCTTCTCCACCCCCTCCTCTCCATCCAACGCAGCCATCCAGCGGAAGCAGAACTGCGCCTTGTCGCGGATGGACGGGATGTTCTCCACCGCCGAGAAGGCCGCCGCGCGCTCCTCCGGGTCGGGCAGATAGGTGTCGAGCAGCGTCAGATAGAACTGGACGTGCACGGCCTCCTCGAAGAGCTGGCGGCTCAGGTACAGCCGCGCCTCGGGGGAGTTGATGTGCTTGTAGAGCGTCAGCACGAGGTTGTTGGCCACGATCGAGTCGCCCGTGGCGAAGAAGGCGACCAGCCGGCCGATCATGTGCTGCTCGCCCGGGGAGAGCTTGGCCAGATCGGCCACGTCGGAGTGGAGATCGACCTCCTCCACCGTCCAGGTGTTCTTGATGGCGTCCCGGTAGCGCTCGTAGAAGTCCGGGTAGCGCATCGGACGGAGAGTCAGCTCGAAGCCCGGATCGAGCAGGTTCTTGGCGGTGTTCTCGGGCATTACTGGCAGGCCTCGCAGGACTCGGGGTTTTCGAGGGAGCAGGCGACGGCGTCGGGGTCGGGTGCCGCCTGTACGGGGATGGTCGCCTGGGCGGCGCGGGCGATCCTCGTCGCCGGGCGCGAGCGCAGGTAGTACGTGGTCTTCAGGCCCTGCTTCCAGGCGTATGCGTACATCGACGACAACTTGCCGATGGTCGGGGTCTGAAGGAACAGGTTCAGCGACTGCGACTGGTCCAGGAACGGCGTGCGGGCCGCCGCCATGTCGATCAGGCCGCGCTGCGGGAGTTCCCACGCCGTCCGGTACAGCTCACGCACCTCGGCCGGGATCCAGGTGAAGCCCTGCACCGAGCCGCTGGACTCGCGCAGCGCCTCGCGGGTCTGCGCGTCCCACACACCGAGCTTCTTGAGGTCCTCCACCAGGTAGCCGTTGACCTGGAGGAACTCCCCGCTCAGCGTCTCGCGCTTGAAGAGGTTGGAGACCTGCGGCTCGATGCACTCGTAGACGCCCGCGATCGAGGCGATCGTCGCCGTCGGGGCGATGGCGAGGAGGAGCGAGTTGCGCATGCCGGTCGAGGCGATGCGCGTGCGCAGGGCCGCCCAGCGCTCAGGCCAGTTCAGCGTCACGTCGGTGCCGTAGTGGTCCGGGTGCAGAACACCGCGCGCCGTGCGCGTCTGGGACCAGGCGGGCAGGGGGCCGTTGCGCTCGGCGAGGTCGCAGGACGCCTCGTACGCGGCGAGCATGATCCGCTCGGCGATGCGGGTGGACAGCGCACGCGCCTCGGCCGAGTCGAAGGGCAGCCTGAGCTTGAAGAAGACGTCCTGGAGACCCATGGCGCCGAGCCCGACGGGGCGCCACTTGGCATTGGAGCGCCCGGCCTGCTCGGTCGGGTAGAAATTGATGTCGACGACTCGGTCGAGGAAGGTGACCGCGGTGCGGACGGTGGCGTCCAGCCGCTCCCAGGCAATCCCCCCGCCGTCGGCTCCCTGCTCGACGAAGGCGCCGAGGTTCACCGAGCCGAGGTTGCAGACGGCCGTCTCGCCGTCGTCGGTGACCTCCAGGATCTCGGTGCACAGGTTCGAGGAGTGCACGACCGGGCCGGGCTCGGCGGTCTGGTTGGCGGTGCGGTTGGAGGCGTCCTTGAAGGTCATCCAGCCGTTGCCGGTCTGCGCGAGCGTGCGCATCATGCGGCCGTAGAGATCGCGTGCCGGAATGGTCCGGCGGGCGAGGCCGGCGGCCTCGGCCCGGCGGTAGGCCGCGTCGAACGCCTCGCCCCACAGGTCGACCAGTTCGGGCACGTCGGCCGGTGAGAACAGCGACCAGTCGGAGTCGGCCTCGACGCGCCGCATGAACTCGTCGGGGATCCAGTGCGCGAGGTTGAGGTTGTGCGTACGCCGGGCGTCCTCACCGGTGTTGTCGCGCAGCTCCAGGAACTCCTCGATGTCCGCGTGCCAGGTCTCCAGGTAGATCGCGGCGGCGCCCTTGCGCCGGCCGCCCTGGTTCACGGCGGCGACGGAGGCGTCGAGGGTCTTGAGGAACGGGACGATGCCGTTGGAGTGGCCGTTGGTGCCGCGGATCAGCGAACCCCGGGCGCGGATGCGGGAGTACGAGAGCCCGATGCCGCCCGCGTGCTTCGAAAGGCGCGCGACCTGGTGGTAGCGGTCGTAGATCGAGTCGAGTTCGTCGAGGGGTGAGTCCAGCAGGTAGCAGGACGACATCTGGGGGTGGCGGGTGCCGGAGTTGAAGAGCGTGGGGGAGGAGGGGAGATAGTCGAGCCGGCTCATCAGGCCGTACAGGTCGGCCACCTCGTCCACCGCGCGGGTGCTGCCCGTCTTTGAATCGGATGCAGTCTCGGCGAGGCCGGAGGCTACGCGCAGCATGAAGTGCTGTGGCGTCTCGATGACCTGACGGCTGATGGGGTGGCGCAGGAGGTAGCGGCTGTAGAGCGTGCGCAGGCCGAAGTAGCCGAAGCGGTCGTCGGCACCCGGGTCGATCAGTGCGTCGAGCCTGGCGGCGTGCCGGGCCACGAACGCGGCCGTGCGGTCGGCGATCAGGCCCTCGCGGTGGCCGACCGAGACGGAGGCGGAGAACGACACCGCGCCCTCACCCGCAGCCTCGTCGGCGATGGTGCGGGTCAGCAGCCGGGCGGCGAGACGGGAGTAGGCCGGGTCCTCGGAGATGAGGCCGGCGGCGGCATCGGTGGCGAGGGAGCGAAGTTCGGCCGCGTCGGATCCGGCGTGCCGGCCGCGCAGCGCGGCTGCGGCGACCCTGCCGGGGTCGGCGTCGGGCAGATCGGCGGTGAGGTCCGTCAGGGTCCGCAGAAGTACGGTCCCGGGGCCGTCCGCGGTCCGGTCTGCGGTGCCTGAAGCCGGATCGGCTGGCGCGATGGTCATGTGGTGCTCTCCCTCGCTCGGCTCTGGGCCGGCGGAGGGCGGGGCCATTCGGTCGCCGGATCCGCGTACGGGCAAGCACGACTGATGGCGTCCACCGGCCCAACCGCGAGGCCCGGACGTCTCGGCACCCGGTTCGGTCGAGCCGGATGCACCGTCGGCAGGTCCTCGGACTTGTCGGATACGGCGAAGCGCACCGGATCACACCGTTGCGGGACAGTTCCGGATTCGCACCGGATTCCCCTGCGGCGACAGCGAGCATGAGCATACATGTGGGGGCGGGTGGCTGCGCATGCCCCCACATGTTGTGTCTCCGTGGCGAACGGAAGGCCGGGCGGTGAGCTGTGAACCTCGCTATCGTGGTGGACGAAGGGAGGGTCCATGACCGTGACCACCGATCGCCCGCACCTGGACACCGACGACTTCGACGAGGTCTTCCGGATACTGGCCCGCACGACCGAGGGCGTGCGTCTGGAACTGATCGACGGGAAGCTCAGGAGCAAAGCGGTGCTGGACGGGGATCACGGGCGCATCATCCAGTGGCTGACGCGCATCTGCATGCAGGCGCGTCCGGAGCTGTGGCTCCATCCGGACCAAGGCCTGAAGGTGCAGGAGTACCGGAAGGGCCGGGCCAGGCCGGACGGCTCCCTGGCTCCCAGTGACGCCTTCGTCGGCCAAGGCGAGTGGGCAGACCCCGACCAGGTGCTCATGGCCGTCGAGGTCACCTCGTACGACTCGGACACCGACGAACGCGACCGCGTCGAGAAGCCACGCTCGTACGCCCAGACGGGCATCCCGGTCTACTTGCTGATCGACCGGGACAGCTGCGAAGTGACGGTCTTCAGTCAGCCCGACGGCGTGCGCTACGAGAACGCCCACACCGTGCCCTTTGGCAAGGACATCAGCCTGCCGGCACCAGTGGACATCACCCTGGTGACCGAGCAGCTCAAGGACTGGGTGAACTGACCGCACGACGAAGGGCCGTCGCATCTCCCCCGGGGAGACGCGACGGCCCTTGCGTACGCGATCGTCAGTGGCCGCCGGGGGCACCCGCCGTGGCCGACGGCAGCTCGGTCTTGACGCCGGGGTCTCCCGCGTCGGCCGTGTAGTCGGACGGGCTGGTCTCGTCGACGCCGTCGGGGGCCTTGAGCGCCTTCAGGACGAAGGTGAGGACCACGGTGACGACGACGTTCAGCACGAACGCGGTGAGGCCGATGTAGCCGATCTCGCCGATGCCGGGGATCTCGGCCGACGAGCCGCCGAAGTGCTTCTGCGTCGGGCTGGCCACACCGTACGCGGCGGCCGTGCCGTAGATCATGCCGGCCGCCCAGCCGGCGATGAGCGCCCAGCGGTGGAACCAGCGGGTGAACAGGCCGCCCACCAGGGCAGGGAACGTCTGCAGGATCCAGATGCCGCCCAGCAGCTGGAAGTTGATCGCCACGGTCTTGTCCATGGTGAGGACGAAGGCCAGGGCGCCGACCTTCACCAGCAGCGAGACCAGCTTGGAGACCTTGGTCTCCTGCGCCGGCGTCGCGTCGGGCTTGAGGAAGTCCTTGTAGATGTTCCGCGTGAACAGGTTGGCCGCGGCGATGGACATGATGGCCGCGGGGACCAGCGCTCCGATGCCGATCGCGGCGAACGCGACGCCCGCGAACCAGTCCGGGAACATGTTCTCGAACAGCTGCGGGATGGCGAGCTGACCGTTGGTCACCTTCACGCCCGCGGCGATGGCCATGAAGCCGAGCAGCGCCAGCAGGCCGAGCATCAGCGAGTACAGCGGCAGGATGGTGGTGTTGCGGCGGATCACCTCACGGCTGCGCGAGGAGAGCGTCGCCGTGATGGAGTGCGGGTACATGAAGAGCGCGAGCGCCGAGCCGAGCGCCAGGGTGGCGTAGCCCCACTGGCCCAACTCACCGGGCACCAGCGCACCACGTGGCTTGTCGGTCGCCGGGTTGATCTGGGTGTACGCCTCTCCGGCCTTGGCGAAGATGTCGTCGAAGCCGCCCAGCTTGATCGGGATGTAGATGATCGCCACGGCGATGACGATGTAGATCAGCGTGTCCTTGACGAACGCGATGAGCGCCGGGGCGCGCAGGCCGGAGGAGTACGTGTAGGCCGCGAGCACACCGAAGGCGATCAGCAGGGGCAGGTCCTTGATGAACCAGTTGGTGTCCTCG
Organism: Streptomyces sp. NPDC018833; assembly: GCF_044390825.1. Taxonomy (NCBI): domain Bacteria; kingdom Bacillati; phylum Actinomycetota; class Actinomycetes; order Kitasatosporales; family Streptomycetaceae; genus Streptomyces; species Streptomyces sp. NPDC018833. Next base: position 238,018 of record NZ_JBIRZM010000011.1, read on the forward strand.
CCGCCGCCGACGCCCATGACGTCGAGCACGGCCTGGATGCCGACCAACTGGAGCGCGATGTACGGCATGGTGGCGAGGATGCCGGTGACGGCGACGGCCAGCGACAGGCCCTTGGAGCCGAAGCGTCCGCGGACGAAGTCCGAGGTGGTGACGTAGCCGTGCTTGTGCGACACCGACCACAGCCGCGGCAGGAAGGTGAAGATCAGCGGGTAGACGAGGATCGTGTAGGGGACGGCGAAGAAGCCGGCCGCGCCCGCCGCGTAGATGGCCGCCGGGACGGCGACGAAGGTGTACGCGGTGTAGAGGTCGCCGCCGAGCAGGAACCAGGTCACCCAGGTGCCGAACGACCGGCCGCCCAGGCCCCATTCGTCGAGGCTGTGCTCGTTCTCGGCCTTGCGCCAGCGCGCGGCCAGGAAGCCCATGACCGTCACGGCCACGAAGAAGAAGATGAAGACGCCGAGTGCGACGCCGTTCACGCCGTCCTTCACTGGGACGCACCCCCTTTGCGAGCGCGCTGGTCACGCTGCCACAGCTTGTAGGCGATCATCGTCAGCACGGTCGATACCAGGACCCAGAGCATCTGGTACCAGTAGAAGAACGGCATGCCGATGAAGGTCGGCTCGAGCTTCGCGTAGGAACCGACCCAGAGCATCGCCACGAAGGGCGCGAACAGGCAGAGGGCGATGATCACGCGCACCGGTGTGACGACCGGTTGTTTCGCTTCGGGCGCTTCAGGCGCGTCCGGTGCCTCGGGCAGTGCTGACATGCGGCTCCGTCCCCTCACTGGTCACCTGTGTAATGCGCACGAAATCTAGGCGAGCCGTTCGAGCCTCGTCATCCCCCGTCCGCATATCGGTACGGCAACGACTTCGCGCCATGACTGTGCAAAACATGACATGGCGTCGCAACCTGCTGCGACGCCATGCCGGACACCCTGTCAGGTGGGAACCACGGTCTCGGCCGGACCACGACGTGAGCCCGCAAAGCGGCCTTCAGTCCTTGGGCCGTTGGAGTCTCGCGACGAACTTGTAGCGGTCGCCGCGGTACACCGAGCGCACCCACTCCACCGGTTCGCCCTGCGCGTCCAGGGAGTGGCGCGAGAGCATCAGCATCGGCAGGCCCACGTCCGTGCCGAGGAGGCCCGCCTCGCGCGGCGTGGCAAGCGAGGTCTCGATGGTCTCCTCGGCCTCGGCCAAGTGGACGTCGTACACCTCCGCGAGGGCGGTGTAGAGCGAGGTGTACTTGACGAGCGAGCGGCGCAGCGCCGGGAAGCGCTTGGCCGACAGGTGCGTGGTCTCGATCGCCATGGGCTCCCCGCTGGCCAGCCGGAGGCGTTCGATGCGCAGGACCCGCCCGCCGGCCGAGATGTCGAGCAGGCCAGCCAGCGTGTCGTCGGCTGTGACGTATCCGATGTCCAGCAGCTGAGACGTGGGCTCCAGGCCCTGTGCCCGCATGTCCTCGGTGTACGAGGTGAGCTGGAGGGCCTGGGAGACCTTGGGCTTGGCGACGAACGTGCCCTTGCCCTGGATGCGCTCCAGCCGGCCCTCGACGACGAGCTCCTGCAGAGCCTGGCGCACGGTCGTGCGCGAGGTGTCGAACTCGGCCGCGAGCGTGCGCTCCGGCGGCACGGGAGTCCCGGGCGGCAGTGTCTCGGTCATGTCGAGCAAGTGCCGCTTCAGCCGGTAGTACTTGGGCACGCGCGCGGTACGCGCGCCTGCTGCCCCGCCCTCGGCTTCGGTGCCGGCCCCGTCCGTGGTCATGCCCCGCCTTCCCGACTGCTGCGCTCCTGCCGTCACCGGCTCCTCCGTCTCCCAGGTCATGTCCGGCCGTTCATGCCGGGCTCGCGTGCCCTGGCACGCACGCTCGCTGCGTTGTCGTCAATCGCCGACGCTCCGCGTCGGCTCAATCCTCCGCCTTGCGATCGCACGCACCAGACCCCGTTTGCTGATCCGGCCTGATCGGCCGGACAGGACCTAGCGGCTCACATGGTGGCACGGACCGCTCACGGGTCGTCGCCCTCCCTCATGTGTCGGTCCGATAACGGACGCGACTGCCCTTCTTATACACCCTTGACACCCTCAAAGGTCTAGGCCAAGCTCCCGGTACTGGTCTAAACCATTAAGGACCAGATCCCGGCCCCAGGGCAGAATCCGGCGCGCCACCGTCAAGTGCTGCGCGACTCCCGGGTGGTGGGGGGGACTCTTGCATCCCTTGAGGAGGGTGGCGTGAAGCGCAATCTCGTAGCAGCGGTGGGTGTGGCGGCCATGATCGCGTCGGTCGCGGCATGCGGTTCGGACGGCCAGGCCGAGTCGGCCAAGAACCCGAAGGACCGCAAGGAGACGCTGACCGTCTGGCTGATGGTCGACGCGCAGTCCACGTGGCCCGAGCTGGTGAAGGAGGTCAATGACCGGTTCAACGCCAAGTACCCGGGTGTGAAGGTCAACGTCCAGTACCAGCAGTGGGCGGACAAGACCAAGAAGCTCGACGCCGCGCTCGCCGGCGACAAGTTCCCGGACGTCGTCGAGCTGGGCAACACCGAGACCATGACGTACATCCTCAACGGCGCTCTCGGCGAGATCGACCCGAAGAAGTACGAGAACTCGGACACCTGGATCGGCGGCCTCAAGGACACCTGCACCTACGAGGGCAAGCAGTTCTGCGTGCCGTACTACGCCGGTGCGCGGGTGGCCATCTACAACAAGGACATGTTCAAGGCGGGCGCGGGCACCGAGACGCTGCCCACCACCGAGGCCGAGCTGACCGCCGCCCTCGACAAGGTGCAGGCGAAGTACGGCAAGGACAAGGCGTTCTCGCCGCTCTACCTGCCCGGCCGCTACTGGTACGCCGCCATGTCGTACGTCGCCGCGTACGGCGGCCAGATCGCCACCTACGACGAGGGCAGGAAGGAGTGGAAGGCCGCTCTGTCCACGCCCGAGGCGCAGAAGGGCATCAAGCACTTCGTCGACCTGGTCGGCAAGTACAACCACGGGGACAAGACCAAGGACGAGCAGGACCATGCCAACGTCATGGCCAACGAGAAGGCCGCCCTTCTCTACGGCAACGGCTGGGAGGCCGGCAGCGTCACCGACCCCGCGGGCAACGGCAACGCCAAGCTCAAGGACAAGATCCTCACCGCGGGCATGCCCGGCCCGAACGGCAAGGCGCTCCCGTCCTTCATCGGCGGTTCCGACCTCGCCACCATCTCCAAGTCCAAGATCCAGGACCTCGGCGAGGAATGGATCTCGATGTTCACCAGCGCCAAGTCGCAGGAGGTCCTGGCCTCCAAGAACATCCTGCCGAACAACACCAAGCAGCTGGAGCCGCTGAAGGCCAAGCCGGAGACCGCGGCGATCGCGGGCGCGGTGCCGGACGCCTGGTTCACCCCGATCGCGCCGGGCTGGGCCGCGATCGAGAAGAAGGAGGTCCTGGAGCTGATGCTCCTGGACATCATCAAGGGCGCGTCGGTCGAGGAAGCCACCAAGAAGGCCGACGAGGAGATCGACAAGCTGATCAACGAGCAGTCCTGACACCGGTCTTCTCGCAGCGTTGATCAGACGGCGGGGGCGGCGGACCGTGCCCCGGCACGGGGCGCCGCCCCCGCACTCCGGTACCTCCCGGCCCGTACGTCCGAACGGAAGGCTCCGCACCCATGAGTGCCGCCGACATGAAAGCAGCCGACCTGGTGGTGCCCGTCCCGCGGCCCCCGGAGGGGGTCGGCACCCAGCAGCCGAAGGGTCAGGCGCGCAGGCCCCGCAGGGCCGGTGCGTTGCTGCCGTATCTGCTCATCGGCCCGACCATCGTCGCGATCGCCGCGGTCTTCGTGTGGCCGCTGGTCAAGACGGCGGTCATGTCCTTCCAGGACGTGGGCCGCAAGGAACTCTGGACCGGTGAACCGGCCCCCTGGGTCGGTTTCGAGCAGTTCAGCAACATCTTCGCGGACGGCGCCTTCTGGGACTCGGCCGTCCTCACCGTCGTGTTCATGGCCGCCTGCGTGGTCACCACGCTGGCCGCCGGCCTCGCCGTCGCGCTGATGATGCAGCGCATGTCCACGTGGGCCAGGCTGCTGCTGACCGCCGCGCTGATCGCCGCCTGGTCCATCCCGCTGATGGTGGCGGCCTCGGTCTTCCGGTGGTTCGCCGACTCGGACTACGGCGTCGCCAACATGGTCCTGTCGAAGTACCTGGGACTGGACTTCCAAGGCCACAACTGGTTCCTCGACCACAAGCAGGGCTTCCTGGTCATCGGCGCCGTGGTGGTGTGGGGCGCGATCCCCTTCGTCGCCATCACGCTGTACGCCGCGCTCACCCAGGTCCCCAAGGAGCTGGAGGAGGCCGCCGCGATCGACGGCGTCGGCGCGTTCGGCAACTTCCGCTATGTGACCTTCCCCGTCATCAAGCCGGTGTTCCAGATGGTGGCCACACTGTCCGTCATCTGGGACTTCAATGTCCTCGGACAGGTCTGGCTGATGCGCGGTACCAAGCCCGAGCCCGAGTACGAGGTGCTCGGTCTCTACGCCTTCAACAAGGCCTTCGAATCCAACTCCTTCAGCCAGGGCGCCGCGATCTCCCTGATCACCGTGCTCCTGCTGTCCGGCGTGGCCGTCTACTACCTGCGCCAGCTGCTCAAGATCGGAGAGGTCGAGTGAGCGCCGTCAGCTCCGCCCCGAAGGCGATCCGTCCCGACCGCAAGAAGAAGAGCAGGCACCTCTACAACGCCGTCGGGCTGCTGACCTTCGTGGTCATGATCTTCCCCGTGTACTGGCTGATCATCAGTGCCCTGCGCCCGAACGCCGAGATCCGCAGCTACGACCAGACCCTGTGGCCCTCCTCGATCACGTTCGACAACTTCAGCCGCGCCATGGACCAGGCCCACTTCGCCACCGCCGTGAAGTCCAGCCTGATCATCTGTGTCACCGCGGTCGCCGGCGCGATGCTGATGGCGACCATCGCCGCGTATGCCATCGGCCGCTTCCGCTTCGCCGGCCGCAAGCTCTTCATGATCGTGCTGATCCTGGTCCAGCTGCTGCCGCCGACGGCCATGCTCATCCCGATCTACCTCCAGCTCAACGACCTCGGCGCGCTGAACGAGTACTGGGGCGTGATCGTCATCTACCTAGTCTCCACGCTGCCCTTCGCGACCTGGATGATCCGCGGCTTCGTGATCAACATCCCGAAGGAGCTGGAGGAGTCCGCGATGGTCGACGGCTGCAGCCAGATGGGCGCCTTCTGGCGGGTGGTCTTCCCGCTGCTCGCCCCCGGACTGGCCGCCGCTTCCATCTACTCGCTGATCAACGCCTGGAACGAGTACCTGCTCGCGTACATCGTGCTCCAGGACAACGACAAGTACACCCTCAACGTGTGGCTGGCGAACTTCACCACCTCGCGCGGTGTGGACTACGGAGCGCTGATGGCCGCATCGACGCTCATCGCCATTCCCGTCGTGGCCTTCTTCATGGTCATCCAGAAGAAGATGGCAGCGGGACTCACCTCGGGCGCAGTGAAGGGATAACGCCTCCTCATGACGACTCTCGTACGGGGATCATCCGACACCCTCACCCGTGACGCCCTCACCGTCCTCCAGCCCGGCTTCACCGGCACCACCGCCCCGGACTGGCTGCTGCGGAGGATCGGCGAAGGACTCTCCGCCGTCGGCCTGTTCGGCCGCAACATCACTACGCCCGGTCAGCTGGCCGCGCTCACCGCCCGGTTGCGGGCCGAGCGCGAGGACGTCCTCGTCGCCATCGACGAGGAAGGCGGCGATGTCACGCGGCTGGAGGCGCGCACCGGTTCCTCCTTCCCGGGCAACTACGCGCTGGGCATGGTGGACGACGTGCACCTCACCCGCGCCGTGGCGCGTGAGCTGGGCCGGCGGCTCGCCGAGTGCGGGGTCGACCTCAATTGGGCACCGTCCGCCGACATCAACTCGAATCCGGACAACCCGGTCATCGGAGTGCGGTCCTTCGGCGCGGGGACGGACCTCGCCGCCCGGCACACCGTGGCGTACGTCGAAGGACTCCAGTCCGCCGGGGTCGCCGCCTGCACCAAGCACTTCCCCGGGCACGGCGACACCAACGTCGACTCGCACCACGCGCTGCCCCGGATCGATGTGGACCTCGACACACTGCACGCCCGTGAGCTGGTGCCTTTCCGCGCCGCGATCGCGGCGGGTTCCAAAGCGGTGATGAGCGCGCATATCCTGCTGCCCGCGCTCGACCCCGAACGTCCCGCGACCCTGAGCCCGCAGATCCTCACCGGTCTGCTGCGCGAAGAGCTGGGCCACCAGGGTCTGATCGTCACGGACGGGATGGAGATGCAGGCCATCTCGTCGGTGTACGGCATCGAGCGCGGCTCGGTCCTCGCGATCGCCGCAGGAGCCGACGCGATCTGCGTCGGTGGCGGCCTGGCCGACGAGGACACCGTACTGCGGCTGCGCGACGCGCTGGTCACAGCGGTACGGGACGGCGACCTGCCCGAAGAGCGGCTGGCCGACGCGGCGGCGCGCGTGCGCGCCCTCGCCGCCTGGACGCGCCGGGCCAGGGGGGCTGCAGCAGAGCCGGGCGCGGCTTCACAGGAGGGGACCGCGCCCGGCTCCGGCACGGAGATCGGTCTTCTCGCCGCGCGGCGCGCGGTGCGGGTCACCGTGGGGAAGCAGCCGTACGAGCCGGTCACCTCGGCGCCCCATGTCGCCGCCTTCACGCCGGTCGCCAACATCGCCGTCGGTGACGAGACGCCCTGGGGTCTCGCGGCCGAACTCGCCGAGCTGCTGCCCGGCACCACGACGGGCACCTGCCCGAGTGGTGGCGATATGTTCGCTTTGGCGGCAGACGTGTTGGCGGCCGCGGCGGACCGCAGGATCGTCGCCGTGGTGCGCGACGTCCACCGGCACCCCTGGATGGCGAACGCCCTGGACGCCTTGATCGCGGCCCGTCCCGACACGGTCGTGGTCGAGATGGGCGTCAACGGGGCCCCGCCGAGGGGAGCCCTGCACATCGCCACCCATGGCGCAGCCCGCGTCTGCGGACGTGCTGCCGCCGAGGTCGTCACCGGCAAGGGTGCCGGCTTCTGACGAGCAGCCGACCGTGCTGTGCCGGGCGAGCGCCGGAGGAGGCGAGATCCGGCCGCTGACGGCGTACGAGGCGACGATCGCCTGCGGCCAGGAGCCGGACGCGCCGAGTTGTCGGCGAAGGTGACGGATATCCGCTGACGCGCTCACTGCGCGTAGGCGTGGTGGCCGGATCGTGACGGGCGGGCTCGAGGAGGGGCCCGCCCGTCCCTTTTGACCGGTGCATAAGTATGGCGCGGGAACTAAACTCGGCCCATATGCATGGACAGGCCTAATGGTCTAGTCCACAATGAAGGTGAAGTTCAGACACAAGCCTCCGCCCTCCCCGCACAGGAGGGTGGAACGAGGTCCCCGGCTCTCTCTGCCCTGACTGCGCCGAGACCTCCACACGGCCGACCGGGACCGCACACCCGCCGGCCGGGCAACTCCGGGCTGCGGTGCCGGACGGGTTGAGGGTCCCGTCACGGCGCCGCGGCCCGCGGGTACCCTCGCTGACGTGCCCTCCATGAACGACCTCGTACACCAGCACACCGCTCTGAGCGATTCCGACCTCGAGTGGCTCCATCTGCTGGTCTCGGAGTGGCAGCTGCTCTCCGACCTCTCCTTCGCCGACCTCGTCCTCTGGGTCCCCACGCGCGACGGCACCCGCTACGTCTCCGTCGCCCAGATGCGGCCCAATACCGGCCCGACCTCCTACCAGGACGACATGGTCGGCCACCTCGTCCCGCGCGGCCGCCGGCCCCTGCTCGACGCCGCGCTCGACGAGGGCCGGATCGTGCGCGAGGGCGACCCCGAGTGGCGCGAGGAGGTGCCGGTACGGGTCGAGTCCATTCCCGTGCGCCGGGAGGGCCGCGTCCTCGGCGTCATCGCCCGCAACACCAATCTGCTCACCGTCCGCACCCCCTCACGGCTGGAGCTCACCTACCTCCAGTCCGCCTCCGACCTCGCGCAGATGATCGCGGCCGGGTCCTTCCCCTACCCCGGCGAGCAGGTCGAGATGGACGCGTCGCCCCGCGTGGGCGACGGACTGATCCGGCTCGACGCCGACGGCGTCGTGCAGTACGCGAGCCCCAACGGCCTGTCCGCCTACCACCGGCTGGGCCTCGCCTCCGACCTCGTCGGGCAGCACCTCGGCCAGGTCACGACCGAACTGGCCCCCTCGCGCGGCCCGGTGGACGAGGCGCTCGTCAAGCTGGCCAGCGGGTACGCGCCCCGGGAGTTCGAGGTCGAGGGCAACGGCGGTGTCATCCAGCTGAGGGCCATCCCGCTCAAGCCCAAGGGGGTGCGAATCGGCTCCCTGGTTCTGTTGCGCGACGTCACCGAATTGCGCCGCCGAGAGCGCGAGTTGATCACCAAGGACGCGACCATCCGGGAGATCCATCACCGGGTGAAGAACAACCTCCAGACCGTGGCGGCCCTGTTGCGACTCCAGGCGCGCCGTATGGACTCCGTGCAGGGCAGGGAGGCGCTCAACGAGGCGGTCCGGCGCGTCGGTTCGATCGCCATCGTTCATGAGACGCTGTCCCAGAATCTGGACGAGCGTGTGGAGTTCGACGAGATCGCCGACCGGGTGATCGCGATGGTCGCCGAGATCTCCCCGGGCAAGGTGGACTGCCGGCGCACCGGCCGTTTCGGCATTCTCGACGCCGAGACCGCCACCCCGTTGTCGATGGTGCTCACCGAGGTGCTCCAGAACGCCCTGGAGCACGCCTTCGCGCCGGGCGAGCACGGCTCGGTCGAGGTGTCCGTGGTCCGCGGCGACACGCGTGCGGAGAACGCCCGGCTGCTGATCACCGTCCAGGACGACGGGCGCGGTCTGCCCGAGGGGTTCGACCCGAAGAGCGCGGGCAACCTGGGGCTGCAGATCGTACGGACCCTGGTCGAGGGGGAGTTGGGCGGCAGCTTCGACATGGTGCCGGTCCCGCAGCCGTCCCGCGGCACCCGGGTGGTCCTCGACATCCCCGTGTCCGACAAGCGCTGACGGGCCTCTCCGCCGTGCTCGTACAGCCGCCGGGGCCTCGCACAGCGAAGAGCCCCGGACCGTGTCACACGGTCCGGGGCTCGAAGCTCGTTGCTCGCATTCGCGATGCGCATCGGGGGTACTGCGCGCTGCGGCTCGAAGGCTGGGGGCACCTCCCGGGCGGAGCCCAGGGGGAGAGTGCGTGCTCGCTGCACGCGCCGCCGGCTCAGGCTCGTAGCAGGGGGCGTCAGGCGCTGGCGTTACGCGCCCGGTTGCGAGCGGCACGGCGCTTCATGGCGCGGCGCTCGTCCTCGCTGAGGCCACCCCAGACGCCGGAGTCCTGGCCGGACTCGAGCGCCCACTGCAGACACTGCTCCATGACGGGGCAGCGGCGGCAGACGGCCTTGGCTTCCTCGATCTGCAGCAGCGCAGGACCGGTGTTGCCGATGGGGAAGAAGAGCTCGGGGTCTTCCTCGCGGCAAACGGCGTTGTGACGCCAGTCCATGGCTGCTACCTCTCCTTGGTATTACATGCGGGTGCTTGTGAATGTGAACGCTTTCACGAATCCCCCCGCAAGGGAAGGGCCGTCGCCAGTTGCCCGGCGTTGGGTCCTGGATTCGTGGAGGGGTTCCGGCGGTCTGTGGGGCCGATGTTGCGGGCCGTCCCGATCGCCATGTAGAGATTCGCAAACCTCGGCTGCGGATACAACCCCTTCTGGAAAGTTTTTTTTGATTCCTCGGTGTCGACTAGGTCACAGCCGTACTTCTATGGGGTGGAAGCCAGCCCGTACGTTCGAGATAAAGGACTTTCGGTCGTTCCGGTCACACAATCACACGCAGTGCACGGCGTACGCCTGTGAACGTCACGCTTGTGCGCAGCCCCAGGTGGTCGCCGTCCACCTGGAAGGGCAGTGGGACCTTTGAATGCAAGGTGAAGTCGGTCTGATCATGGAGCGTGACGGCGTGCTTGCCGTGCGGGCCCCGCTCGGGGCTCGACATCAGCAGCTGGGACGCGTAACGGGCCACGGCCGACGTCGACAGCTTCGAGAATCCGAGCACGTCGAGAGCGGTGTCGAAGGATGCCCTCGGAGAGGCGTACACCGGACGATTGCCCAGGTAGGTCCAAGGAGAGGTGTTGCAGACTATGGACAGCACCAGGTCCTGCACCGGCTCCGCACCCGGCTGCTCCAGAGTGATCGTGCCGTGCCTGCGGTGGGGCTCTTCGAGGAACTGACGCAGCACCTGGCGGATGTAGAGCGCGTGCGTGGAGCGTCTGCCCCTCTCCCGCTGCTGTTCGACCCGTCCCACGACGCCGGCGTCGAACCCGAACCCGGCGCAGAAGGTGAACCAGCGCTTCGGCACACCCTCGTCCTCGGTGCCCGGGGTGCCGGCCGCGAGCCCCAGACCGACCGTTCGCTCGGTCCGGTCGCGCAGCGCGTCCAGGATGGCGCCGGTCGCCTCGACCGCGTCGTTCGGCAGGCCGAGCGCGCGGGCGAAGACGTTCGTGGAGCCGCCGGGCACCACGGCGAGGCGCGGCAGCTGCTCGGGATCGGGGCCGTGGTGGAGCAGCCCGTTGACGACCTCGTTGACTGTGCCGTCGCCGCCGAGTGCCACGACGAGGTCTATGTCGTCCGACTCCGCGGCCCGGCGGCCGAGGTCGCGGGCGTGCCCGCGGTACTCGGTGGAGACCGCCTCCAGCTTCATCTCGCTCGCGAGTGCGTGGATCAGCACATCGCGTGTGCGGGCACTGGTGGTGGTTGCTGCCGGATTGACCACGAGAAGTGCGCGCATGCGATGCAGCGTACCTACTGGGTGGTACCTGGCCCAGCCCCGGGCTTCCCGTGACGGCTACCCTGCAGGGGTGAGCAGCGACGACCCCACCTCCTCCCCCCGAAGCCCCCGCCCCATCCGCCTCACGGCCGCGGCCGCGGTCTGTGCCGCCGAGGGGCTGGCGCTCGTCGCCGGCGGTGTGTACATGCTCGTGATGGGCCTGCTGGGCCGGCCCGACGACCCCGCCCAGGCGGAGACCGGCGGTGTGACACTGATCGCGCTCGCCGTGATCCCGCTGCTGGCGGCCCGCGGGCTGCTGCGCCGCCGCTCCTGGAGCCGCGGCCCCGCGATCATCACGCAGCTGGTCGCCCTCATCCCGGCCTGGACCCTCCTGCGCGCCTCCGGCGGGCTGATCCCGCTGGGCATCGTGCTGGCGGCGGTCGCCGTGACGGGACTGGTGCTGCTGGTCAACCCGACGACGGCCCGTGTCCTGGGCATCGGCGCACCTCAGGACTGACGCGCCCGCGGGGAGCGCCGCGGCTCAGCACTGACGCGCCCCCGGGAGCGCCGCGGCTCGGGGCCGGCGCCCGGGGAGCGCTGCCGGGTCTGCGGGAAACGCGCGGGCGGGCCGCGTACGGGTGTGGTCCCGCACCGCAGCCCGCCCGGCCCTGCGACCGCTATTCCTCGACGAGGAGCTTCTCCCGCAGCTGCGCCAGCGTGCGGGCCAGCAGCCGGGAGACGTGCATCTGGGAGATGCCCACCTCCTGCGCGATCTGCGACTGCGTCATGTTGCCGAAGAAGCGCAGCAGCAGGATGCGCTTCTCGCGCGGCGGCAGGTCCTCCAGCAGCGGCTTCAGCGACTCGCGGTACTCGACGCCCTCCAGCGCCTCGTCCTCCGCGCCCAGCGTGTCCGCCACCGCCGGGGACTCGTCGTCCGTGTCGGGGACGTCCAGGGACAGCGTGGAGTACGCGTTCGCCGACTCCAGGCCCTCCAGTACCTCCTCCTCCGAGATGCCGAGGCGCTCGGCCAGCTCGTGGACCGTCGGTGAGCGGCCGTGCTGCTGGGAGAGCTCCGCCGTAGCCGTGGTCAGGGCGAGCCGCAGCTCCTGCAGCCGGCGCGGCACCCGGACCGCCCAGCCCTTGTCGCGGAAGTGGCGCTTGATCTCCCCCACCACCGTCGGCGTCGCATACGTCGAGAACTCGACGCCGCGATCCGGGTCGAACCGGTCCACCGACTTGATCAGACCGATTGTGGCGACCTGCGTGAGGTCGTCCAGCGGCTCGCCACGGTTGCGGAAGCGCCGTGCGAGATGCTCGACGAGCGGCAGATGCATGCGGACGAGCTGATTGCGCAGCTCCGCCCGCTCCGGCGCTCCCTCGGGCAGCTTGCGCAGCTCTATGAACATCGCCCGTGCCCCGCTGCGGTCGTGGAGGTCGTGGTGATGCCGCTCGTGCCCGTGTTCGTGCTCGCTCATACGGTCCGCCTGATCTGCCCGCGCCTGCTCCGCCGAGGCCGTCCGGCCGTCGGGCTCGTCCACCACCGGGTGCGGCCGTGCGTGCTGCTCCGGGATGCCGGCAGACGCGCTCAGCACCCGGGGGCCACGCTCCTCGTCCTCCCGCATCGGACCATCCCCGTTTCCGTTGCTCACGCCGGCCCGGGTCCCGCGCCGCGCTGTTTGTACAGGCTGATGCAGACCGTACGGTCGTCGGCGACCGAGGAGTCGACCTTGCCGGCCAGTGCCGAGAGCACCGTCCAGGCGAATGTGTCGCGCTCCGGGGCCCGGCCGTCGGTCGTGGGCGCCGAGACCGTCACCTCCAGCGAGTCGTCCACGAGCCGGAACACACAGCTCAGGACTGACCCGGGAACGGCCTGCTGGAGCAGGATCGCGCACGCCTCGTCAACCGCGATCCGCAGATCCTCGATCTCGTCGAGGGTGAAGTCCAAGCGCGCTGCGAGACCGGCCGTGGCCGTACGCAACACGGACAGGTAGGCACCCGCAGCCGGCAGCCGGACTTCCACGAAGTCCTGAGTCCCGGGCTCGCCTGCGATCTGGGACACCCTCACCTCCAAGGTGGCACAAGCTCTTTCTGGGCCACGGGCCAGAGGACCCGCGGCCATGCGGTACGTAGTCGATTACGTAGCCGGTACTGGCCTGGCGACGCTATCGCGATCCATGGTGCCGTGTCGCCGGGGACCCCCGAGCTGACAACTGTCACTCATGGTAAGCATATGAGTACGGACAGTGGCTAGAGGTCTGCGCGGTCCAATTGCGCGGAACCACGGGATGGTTGACGTACCCACGCGTCAGACGATCGAACCGTCCACAAAGCACCACCGCCACTTCTGCCCCGGCTCGAAACTGCGCATCACCGCGTGCGCCGTCTCGTGGAAATGCGCGCTCGCATGCCGCAGCGGCGACGAGTCGCAGCAGCCCACGTGGCCGCAGACCAGACACAGTCGCAGCTGGACAGGGTGGCTGCCCACCGCCAGACACTCCGGGCACGTCTCGCTCAGCGGCACCGGCTCGGGCAGGGGCAGTTCCGCTACATGCGCGCACTCGCTCATGATTGCCAGACTACGGCGCAGGTGACGGACGCGAGGTCGGTGTGATGGAAGCATTGCCACTGGTGGGACTCATCGCGGCGAGCGCCGCGGTCGCGGGCGCCGCCCGCCGGACCCCGATCCCGGCGCCCCTGCTGCTGGTGACGGCGGGGCTGATCGCCTCGTATGTGCCGGGCGTCCCCGACTACCACCTCGACCCGCACATCGTGCTGCCGCTGCTGCTGCCCCCGCTGCTGCACACCGCCGCCCTGGACAGCTCCTACCTCGACCTGCGCGCCAACATCCGCCCGGTTGCGCTGCTCTCCGTCGGCTACGTCCTCTTCGCGACGCTGGCCGTCGGCTACCTGGCGTACCTGATCGTGCCCGATCTGCCGCTGACCGCCGCCCTGGTGCTCGGCGCGGTCGTCGCGCCGCCGGACGCGGTCGCCGCGACGGCCATCGCCCGCAGGCTCGGACTGCCCAACCGCATCACCACGATCCTCCAGGGCGAGTCCCTGGTGAACGACGCCACCGCGATCACCGCGTACAAGGTGGCGCTGGCCGCCGCGGTAGGCCAGGGCGCGAGCTGGGCCGGGGGCCTGGGGGAGTTCGCGCTCGCCTCGCTCGGCGGCATCGGCGTGGGGCTGGTCCTGATGATCCCCATCCACTGGCTGCGCACCCGCCTGAAGGAAGCGCTCCTGCAGAACACGCTGTCCCTGCTCATCCCGTTCATCGCCTACGCCGCCGCCGAGGAGGTCCACGCCTCCGGAGTGCTCGCCGTGGTCGTCGTCGCGCTCTACCTGGGCCACCACTCCTCGCAGGTCGACTTCGCGACCCGGCTCCAGGAGGCGGCGGTGTGGAAGATGGTCTCCTTCGTGCTGGAGTCAGTGGTGTTCGCGCTGATCGGACTGCAGCTGGCCTTCGTGGTGGAGGAGCTCGGGGAGTACGGCGTGGGAGAGTCCCTGTGGTACGCCGCCGGGGTCTTCGTCACCGTCGTCGTCGTGCGCTTCGTCTGGGTCTATCCGGCGACCTTCCTGCCCCGCGCGCTGTCCCGGCGCATCCGGCAGCGTGAGCCGGACACCACCTGGAGGGCTCCGCTGATCGTCGGCTGGGCCGGCATGCGCGGGGTGGTGTCGCTGGCGATCGCGTTCTCCATCCCGCTGACCATGGCCGACGGCGAGGCGTTCCCCGCCCGGAACCTCGTCCTCTTCCTCACCTTCACCACCGTGATCGGCACCCTCGTGGTGCAGGGCCTGAGCCTCCCGCCGCTCATCCGCGCGCTGAAGCTGCCCGGACGCGACGTGCACGCCGAGACGCTCGCCGAGGCCCAGGCGCAGAGCGAGGCGTCCACCGCCGCCGAACAGCGGCTTCAGGAACTGCTCACGGACGAGCGCAACGCCCTGCCGCAGCCCCTGGCCGACCGGCTGCGCAGCGTGCTGGAGCGCCGGCGCAACGCCGTGTGGGAGCGGCTCGGCTCGGTCAACGAGATCACCGGGGAGTCCGCCGACGACACCTACCGGCGCCTGGCCCGGGAGATGATCGCAACCGAGCGCGACGTCTTCGTCGAGCTGCGCAACCGGCGCCGGATCGACGACGAGATGATGCGCACGTTGCTGCGTCGGCTTGACCTGGAGGAGGCGGCGGCCTACCGCGAGGGGGCCTGACCCGACCCGTCCTCCTGGCCGGTGACCACGGCCGCGAGAGTGGTACCTGAGGGGAAGGCGCCCTCGGCGGCGAGCACGCTGAGTCCATAGAGCGCTTTGGCGACATAGACGCGCTCCACGCGCAGCCCGTGCCGCTCCTCGAAGTCCCGGGCGAACGTGTCGAGTCCGGGGCTCGTGCGGGCATAGCCGCCGAAATGGAAGCGGTCGTCGAGCGACCAGTCACCGGCCGGGCCGCCGAAGGCCGCCGCCTGAAGCGCGCGTATCGCGTCACCGAGGAAGCCGCCGCGCAGTACGGGGAAGCCGATGGCGCGCTGGCCCGGGCCGAGGCCCGCGGCAAGACCGGCGAGCGTGCCGCCCGTGCCGCAGGCGACGGCGACGACGTCGATGTCCTCGTCGAGGTCGCGCAGCTCACGGCCGAGCTCCCGGCAGCCGTGTACGGCCGGTGCGTTGCTGCCGCCCTCGGGCACCACGTACACGTCGTCCGACCGGAGCCCCACCCCGGTCCCGGTTCCGGCGTCGCGCAGGATCCGTACCAGCACGGCGGGGTCGTCCTTCGCGCGGTAGGTGGCGCGGTCGGTGAACAGCAGGCGCATGCCGTCGTCCGCGCAGCGGCGCAGCGACGGGTTCAGCGCGCGCGTGGCCAGTTCGTCACCCCGTACGACACCGATCGTGGGGAAGCCGAGCAGACGGCCCGCCGCCGCGGTGGCGCGCAGATGGTTGGAGTACGCGCCGCCGAAGGTGAGCACCGTACGGCCGGCGGCGGCGTACAGGTTGGGGACGAGTTTGCGCCACTTGTTCCCGGGCAGGTCGGGGTGGATCAGATCGTCGCGCTTGAGCAGCAGCCGTACCCCGTAGCGGTCGAACCGCTCGTCCTCGACGGGCTGCAGCGGTGAGGGCAGCCGGGGCCGCAGCACGGCGGCAAGGTCGGATGTCTGCCCGGTCATGCCCTCATTGTCGCCGGATGTGCGAGCGAATCCGGCCGCTGCCCCGGTCGAGGCGATCCAGTCCCACTCATTTGTGTAATGGCGCCGTGACGCACTGCGCTGGAAGGCTTTCTCTCGCAGGTCAGACCCGTGATCGAGAGGGAGTTACATGACGGTCGGTTCGGTAGGAACCGTCGGCGAGGACGTCCGGGAGCAGGGCCCCCAGCAGAGTCTCGGCACCGCCGCCGCTCGGAATCTCGCGACCACCACGAAGTCCGTCCCGCAGATGCAGGAGATCACCTCACGGTGGCTGCTGCGCATGCTGCCCTGGGTGCAGGTGCAGGGCGGTACGTACCGAGTGAACCGGCGCCTGATCCACTCGGTCGGCGACGGCAGGGTGACATTCGTGCAGACCGGCGACCGGGTCACGGTCATTCCCGCCGAGCTGGGCGAGCTACCGGCGCTGCGCGACTTCGCTGACGATACGGCGCTCATGGAGCTGGCGCAGCGGTGCGAGCAGCGGGAGTTCGCGCCCGGCGAGGTGCTGGCCACCGGTGGGGACGCGGCGGACCGGATCTATCTGCTCGCGCACGGCCGGGTCGAGCAGGTCGGCGAGGGACCCTA
The DNA here is from genome assembly GCF_044390825.1 of Streptomyces sp. NPDC018833. NCBI lineage: Bacteria > Bacillati > Actinomycetota > Actinomycetes > Kitasatosporales > Streptomycetaceae > Streptomyces > Streptomyces sp. NPDC018833. The sequence continues at coordinate 254,562 of NZ_JBIRZM010000011.1, forward strand.
CGGGGACGAGGCCGTGGTCGAAGTCCTCGCGGACGGTGCGTATTTCGGCGATCAGTGCCTCACGGACCGGGAAGCCGTCTGGCGGTACACCGCCCGCGCGGCCACGGCCTGCACCGTGCTCGTCCTGACCAGGTACGACGTGCTCAACCTCGCCGACCGCGCGGAGTCGCTGCGCACCCATCTGGCGGACCTTGCCGCGCTGCCCCACCAGCGGACCAACACATACGGCGAAGCGGCGATCGACCTGTCGGCGGGCCATGTCGGTGAGGCCGTCGTCCCACACACCTACGTCGACTACGACGCGGCCCCCCGCGAGTACGAACTGAGCGTCGCGCAGACCGTTCTGAAGGTGCACAGCCGTGTCGCCGACCTCTACAACCAGCCGATGAACCAGACCGAGCAGCAGTTGCGGCTGACCGTCGAGGCGTTGCGCGAGCGCCAGGAGCACGAGCTGGTCAACAACCGCGAGTTCGGCCTTCTCACCAACTGCGACTACGGTCAGCGGCTGCAGCCGCACGACGGTGTGCCGAGCCCTGACGACATGGACGAGCTGTTGTCGCGGCGGCGCGGTTCCAAGCTGTTCCTCGCCCACCCGCGCGCCATCGCCGCCTTCGGGCGCGAGTGCAACAAGCGGGGCCTCGTGCCCGACCATGTGGAGATCGGCGGCCACCATGTGCCGGCCTGGCGGGGCGTGCCGATCTTCCCGTGCAACAAGATCCCGATCTCGGCCGCCCGGACGACGTCCATCATCTGCATGCGTACGGGCGAGGCCGACCAGGGCGTGATCGGACTGCACCAGACCGGCATCCCGGACGAGATCGAGCCCAGCCTGTCCGTGCGGTTCATGGGCATCGACGAGCAGGCGATCATCTCGTACCTGGTGACGGCCTACTACTCGGCAGCCGTGCTCGTCCCCGACGCCCTCGGCGTCCTGGAGAACGTGGAGGTGAGCCGCCCGCGCTGACCAAGTGAGGCACCGGGGGCGCGTCGCGGGTTGTTGTCCGGTGCGTCGTGGCCGGGGCCGCGACGCAGCCCCAGAGCCGCCCGGGGCCGCCCCACGATGGCACTGCTCTGTATCCCTTCGGGCGCATGGGGGAGGTCGCACGTCGCGTTGCCGAAGTGCCTTCATGGCTCCGACATGAGGGCACTCAGGCGCCTTGCGGTGCTGTCCCCTCGGCCCTGGCTGGCCTGGGAAGGCCATCTCCCTCGCGCCTATGGGCCTACGCGCCTACGGGCCTACGGGCCTGGGAGCCCCTCCCTCGGCCCTTGCCGGCCTGAGAAGGGCCGTCTCCCTCGGCCCTTGCCGGCTTGGGAAGGCCCTCTCCCTCGCGCCTACGGCCCTGGGAAGGCCCATGCATCGGACGCCGTGGCCTGTCGGGCTCTGGGCCTGTCCGGCCCGCACGCAGTCCGGCCCCGATCCGCCGGACACCCCCTGACCACGCCCCGGCCCGCACAGCCGCCAGCCGTCGAGCAAAGGACCGCCCGTTGACCATGCCGGACACCGTCGAGGGCTGTGAGGCCGTCGCCCTGCTGGAGCGCACCCGCGGCGCGGTCCAGCCCGAGCTCCGTTCCGCCATCGACACTCTCCCGGGCGCCATGCGCCGGGTGGCGAGGTACCACTTCGGCTGGGAGCAGGCCGACGGCAGCCCGGCCGCCGGGGCAGGCGGCAAGGCCATCAGGCCCGCGCTGGTGCTCGCCGCCTGCCGGGCGCTGGGCGGTGACCCGCGCCGGGCCGTGCGGGCCGCGGCGGCCGTGGAGCTGGCACACAACTTCACACTGCTGCACGACGACGTCATCGACGAGGACGTCACCCGCAGGCACCGTCCCACCGTCTGGAGGGTGTTCGGCGCCGCGGACGCCATCGTCGTCGGGGACGCCTTGCTCGCCCTCGCGCTGCGGCTGCTGGCCGATGACCGGGATCCGTGCGCGGTCGCCGCGTCGGGACGGCTCACGGCCTGTGTCATCGAGCTGTGCGCGGGCCAGCAGGCCGACTGTTCCTTCGAGGAGCGCGCACCGGGGGAGGTGACGCTGGAGGAGTGCCTCGGGATGGCGACGGCCAAGACCGGTGCGCTGCTGGGCTGCGCGTGCGCGATGGGCGCGCTGTACGCGCGGGCGGGGGAGGAGGAGGTCGCCGCTCTGGACGCCTTCGGGCGCCAGGCCGGTCTCGCCTTCCAGCTCATCGACGATCTGATCGGGATCTGGGGAGATCCGGGGCGCACCGGGAAGCCGGCCGGGGCCGATCTCGCGGCGCACAAGAAGTCCCTGCCGGTCGTGGCCGCCCTGGTATCGGGCACGCCGGCCGGCGCCGAGCTGGCCGAGCTGTACCGGGAGCCGATGAACGCCGCGGCGGTGGCCCGCGCCGCCGACGCGGTCGATCGGGCCGGTGGCCGGGACTGGGCGCAGATGCAGGCGGCCGACCGGATGTCGCGGGCGCTGGGGGAGTTGTCGCGTGCCGTGCCGGACCTCGCCGCGGCAGGGGATCTGCTGGCGCTGGCGGAGTTCGTCACGCGGCGCATGCACTGAGGCCGGCGGCGTACCGCATGCGGCGCGCCGGGGGCCGTGCGCGTGCGGCCCCGGCGCGCCGGGGCCCTGGCGAGCACGTGCCGTGCCCCGCGCCCGGAACCACTTCCTCCGCATCCCGTCGTGAAAGAGCCTTGCGTAGACCACTACAAGTTAAGCACTATGGATGGAGTGGTAGGGCCCGGTGTTCACCGGGCCGCCGCCGGCTCACTCCCGACCAAAGGATCAGGTTTGCGCAAGCTCAGCTACTTCGTCGCCGCGTCGATCGATGGCTTCATCGGAGCTCCGGACGGTGAGGCGGACTTCTTCACCCGTGATCTGACCGAAGACTTCATCGAGTACCTGAAGAACGAGGCGCCGGACACCCTGCCGACCGCGGCCCGCCGGGCCTTCGGCATCGACGACGTGCCCAACCGCGAGTACGACACGATCATCCAGGGCCGCGCCAGCTACGACCTGGCCCTGCGGATCGGCATCACCAGCCCGTACGCGCATCTGCGCGAGTACGTGGCGTCGAACAGCATCACGCAGTCGCCGGACCCGAACGTGCGCATCGTCTCCGGCGACGTGGCGGCGGCGGTCCGGGACCTGAAGAAGGAGGACGGCCTCGGCATCTACCTCTGCGGCGGTGCGCATCTGGCCGGCCAGCTGATCGGCGAGGTCGACGAACTCGTCATCAAGACGTACCCGGTCGTGCTGGGTGCGGGCATGCCGATGTTCTCCGCCCCGTTCCGGCTCGCCGACTTCGCGCTGGAGTCCCTGCGCTCCTTCGATAACGGTGCGGTCGTCAGGAAGTACGCCAGGAAGCCCGAAGCGGAGCACACCGGGCAGGACTGACGGCGGCCGTCCCGCTGTCCGAGGCGCCCGTAGCGGCATATTCTGGCCATATGGACAGTGAAGGACATGGGTCGCAACGAGTCCCGCGCCGCACGCAGGAAGAACCTGTCTGTCCCGCCTGCGGCCAGCCTGTCGGCACGGTCGTCAAACGGCACAAGACACTGGGGGCGTTCGTCCCCGTCTGGGAACCGGGGCCGTGCCGCAACCCCGACTGTCCCCTGAGTGCCGACGAGGGCGGCGGCACATCCGGCGAAGAGGTCAGCAAGAAGTGAGCCGCCGCCCGCCGCGCAGGCCGGCGGACGTCCAAGCGGCACCTCCTGCACGTCGGGGTCAGGCCTACCGCTACAGTCCGCGCATGTCATCGGAGTCGACTGAGGTCTGGGCGGGCTGGTACCGCGACCGGGCCGGCGCGGAAGCGGTCACGATAACCGCGGCCGACGGCCAAGTGCGTACGCGCATCAGAGGTGTTGAGTACCAGGGCGTCACTTTCGCCGCCCTGCGGGCGGAGGGTGGCGGGACGCTGTCCTCCTGCGTACTGGAATGGGACATGCCGCTGCCTGTCCAGGTGGACAGCGAGGTGCAGCAGGCGACGCTCAGCTGCCTGCTGACACTGGGCGAGCCGGCGCAGGACGGTGCCGGGCCGGACCGCGCGGAGCTCAATCTGACACTGCACTGCGGCGGCGCCGCCTATGAGGCGGGCGTGGCGGACGGCGATTTCGAGGACGCACTCGCCCGTATCCGGGGCCAGTTGCCGCCCGGCGCGGAGCTCGGGGACCGCGAGCCGGCCCAGGCGTGACCCACTTGCGTTCACGGCGGTGCCCCAAGATGGGTGTCTGGCGGGGCAGTTGGGGCCGACGTGCGCTCGACGGCATGGACTTCGAGGTGAGGCATCCGCGTGTGCTGTGTGCCATCGCCGACACCGGAGCCTGCACGAGCTCGCCCGGCGGCTCGGGCGAGCCGGCCGTCGCTGACCACGCAACTGCGCCGGATCGAGGGCTTCCGCGGCGCGCCGCTGTCCATGCGCGGGGCGCACCGGCTGCCAAGGGCACCGAAGGAAACCGGTGACGCTCATCGCGAGTTGAGTTCCCGGGCAGACGACAGCGGGCCCCGGCGGAAGGGAATCGCCGACACCCGCTGCCCAGGTGCGTACGACCGGTGACCGGTCTCAGTCCGTGCCGGACTCCATCGCGGCGCGGTCCAGCATCGTCTCCTCGGCCGTGCCCTCGCCGCGCGAGGCGATCACCTGGGCGCCGCCCTCGTCCATGGTGCCGATCAGACCGGTCGAGGCCGCCTGCGCGGCGCCGATCAGCGTCGGATGATCGGTGCCGACCATGCCCAGGCCCGCGTACTGCTCGAGCCGCGCCCGGGAGTCTGCGATGTCCAGGTTGCGCATGGTGAGTTGGCCGATCCGGTCCACCGGGCCGAACGCCGAGTCCTCGGTCCGCTCCATGGAGAGCTTGTCCGGGTGGTAGCTGAGCGCCGGGCCCCGGGTGTCGAGGACCGAGTAGTCCTCGCCGCGCCGCAGCCGCAGGGTCACCTCACCGGTGATCGCCGCGCCGACCCAGCGCTGCAGCGACTCGCGCACCATCAGCGCCTGCGGGTCCAGCCAGCGGCCCTCGTAGAGCAGCCGGCCGAGCCGCCGGCCCTCGTTGTGGTACGCGGCCACGGTGTCCTCGTTGTGGATCGCGTTGACCAGGCGCTCGTAGACGATGTGCAGCAGCGCCATGCCGGGCGCCTCGTAGATGCCGCGGCTCTTGGCCTCGATGATCCGGTTCTCGATCTGGTCGGACATGCCCAGACCGTGCCGGCCGCCGATCGCGTTGGCCTCCATGACGAGGTCGACCGGAGTGGCGAACTCCTTGCCGTTGATGGTGACCGGGCGGCCCTGGTCGAAGCCGACCGTCACGTCCTCGGTGGCGATTTCCACCGACGGGTCCCAGAAGCGCACGCCCATGATCGGCTCGACCGTCTCGATGCCGGTGTCGAGGTGCTCCAGGATCTTGGCCTCGTGCGTGGCGCCCCAGATGTTGGCGTCCGTCGAGTACGCCTTCTCCGTCGAATCCCGGTAGGGCAGCCCGTGCGCGAGCAGCCACTCCGACATCTCCTTGCGGCCGCCGAGCTCCGTGACGAAGTCCGCGTCCAGCCAGGGCTTGTAGATCCGCAGGTGCGGGTTGGCCAGCAGCCCGTACCGGTAGAACCGCTCGATGTCGTTGCCCTTGAAGGTGGAGCCGTCACCCCAGATCTGCACCCCGTCCTCCAGCATCGCCCGCACCAGCAGCGTGCCGGTCACGGCGCGCCCCAGCGGCGTGGTGTTGAAGTAGGGGCGCCCGCCCGACTTGATGTGGAACGCGCCGCAGGCGAGCGCTGCCAGCCCTTCCTCCACCAGCGCGGCACGGCAGTCGACGAGCCGGGTGAGCTCGGCACCGTAGGCGGAGGCTCGGCCGGGCACGGACGCGATGTCGGGCTCGTCGTACTGACCGATGTCGGCGGTGTACGTGCACGGGACGGCACCCTTGTCGCGCATCCAGGCGACGGCGACCGAGGTGTCGAGTCCGCCGGAGAAGGCAATGCCGACGCGCTCGCCGGCGGGGAGGGAGGTGAGGACCTTGGACATGGCAAGAGTATGCAGGTATTCGCATGATCATGCAATGTCGGGCCGGGCGGAAAGACCGCACCCGGTCCGTCATGGACGGACCGGGTGCGGACAGGACGACCAGGCGATCAAAGAAAACCGCAGGTCAGAGAGCAAGAATCAGGCCTTCTTGGTCTCCCAGAAAATCTTGTCGATCTGGGCGATGTAGTCCAGAGCCTTCTGGCCCGTCGCCGGGTCAGTCGACGCCTTCGCGGCCGACAGGGCCTTCAGTGCGTCGTTCACGAGCTGGTGCAGCTCCGGGTACTTCTCGAAGTGCGGGGGCTTGAAGTAGTCGCTCCACAGCACCGAGACGTGGTGCTTGGCGAGCTCCGCGCGCTGCTCCTTGATGACCGTGGCGCGGGCGCGGAAGTGCGGGTCCTCGTTGGCCTGGTACTTCTCCTGGACGGCCTTGACCGACTCCGCCTCGATGCGGGCCTGGGCCGGGTCGTAGACACCGCAAGGCAGGTCGCAGTGAGCGCTGACCTTCACCTTGGGGGCAAACAGGCGGGAGAGCATTGAGCTGTCCTTCCTCGTGATCGTCTTCTCAGGTGGGAGATTACTCCGTGGCAGACGGGTTTTCGCGAGTGCCCCCAGGGGCTTAGGGCAAAAGTCCGGGGTCACCATGGGACCGGTGGCGGAACATACGGTGGAGCCGGAGGGGTCGATGAGTGAGCAGGCGAGTCAGGCGAGGGCGCCGTTCGGCATCGCCGAGGTGACCGGCCGTTCGATGTACCCGACGCTGTGGCACGGCGACCAGCTGCTCGTGCACAACGGCGCCGAGGTGCGACCGGGGCATGTCGCGGTGCTGCGTCATCCGCTTCAGCAGGATCTGCTCATCGTGAAACGGCTGATCGAGCGGCGCGACGGCGGCTGGTGGGTGCTGGGGGACAATCCGAACGACGAGGTCGTGGACAGTCGCGCGTTCGGCGCCGTGCCGGACGAGCTGGTGCTCGCGCGGGTGCGCGCCCGGTACCGCCCCATGCTGCCGGGGCGCCGCCGCACCCCGTTCTACGTGGCGTCCTGGGTCGTCTCCGCTGTGCGGCTGGTGCCGGCCGACCGCTCGGTCTCCAGGCGCTTGCGGGCCCGGTAGGCGGCCACGTTGGCGCGGGTGGCGCAGCGGTCGGAGCAGTAGCGGCGCGAGCGGTTGGTCGAGGTGTCGAGGTAGGCGTTGCGGCAGGGCGCGGCCTGGCACAGGCCGAGGCGGTCGACGCCGTACTCGGTCAGGTGGAAGGCGAGGCCCATCGCGGCGATGGCCGCGTATCCCGCAGTCGCGTTCGACGGGTGGTCGGCGAGGTGCATGTGCCACTTGGGGCGGCCGTCCTCGTCGCGGTGGTCGTGTCCGGAGATCTGCGGGCTCACCGGGAACTCCAGCAGCAGCGCGTTGAGGAGATCGACCGCCTGGGTCTCCTCGCCCGCGTCCGCCGCGGTGAAGACCGCGCGCAGGCGGCCGCGGACGGACCGGAAGCGGGTGACGTCCGAGTCCGTGGCGCGCCGCCCACCCTGTGGTGCGGGGCCGAACAGTTCGCGGACTGCCTCGACGGAGGTGAGCGAGTCCCTGTTGCGGCCCGGCTCCTCGGTGTTGACCAGGCGTACGGCGTAGTCCGAGTAATAGGCCAGTTCCACTTGTAGTCCTTACCGCGACGGTCTGGTGTCGGCGTAACAGCTGCTTTTGCTTCGAGGGTATTACGGACGAGAGGGTTTCGGTACGAGGACGGGTACCGACCGGCGGGCCTGACAGGACAGCTGGAACCGGCATCAGGAGTGGTATCTGCCCGACCGCGAGGAGCGGTTCCGGGTGATGCCGGGTGGGGTCCCCCATGACTGAGGGCTACGGGGGGGCGAGGCCATGGTCGGCACCGAGCCGAGGGTGCTGAACCTCGTCTGCGGTACGGGAAGTATCACGGACCGGCTGCTCCAGCGGTTCCCGAAGGCCACCAGTACGGGTGTCGACCTCGACCCCGCCCTGCTGACGATCGCCCGCGGGTACTTCGCCGGGGACGAGCGCGTCACCTTCCACGCCGCCGACCTCAAGGCCCCGGACTGGACGGCCGCCCTGCCGCACACCTCGTACGACGCGGTGCTGACCGCGACCGCCCCGCACTGGCTGCACAGCGAGCCGCTCACCGCGCTCTACGGCCGGCTCGCCGGGCTGGTCCGGGACGGCGGCGTTTTCATGAACGCCGACCGCATGAAGGACGTGTCCACGCCCCGTATCAACGCGGCCGAGCGCCCACCGCCACGCCGGCATGGACCGCGCCCTCGCCGCCGGGGCGGTCGACTGGGCCGACTGGTGGGCCCTCGCCGTGAAGGACCCGGTCCTCGCCGAGCCGACCGCCGAGCGTTTGCGCATCCACGGCGAGCACGCTGATGGCGACATACCGTCCCCGGCCTGGCACGCGCGCACCCTGCGCGAGGCAGGTTTCGGAGAGGCCCGGGCGGTGTGGGCATCGCCGAGCGACGCGCTGGTGCCGGCGCTGAAACAGGCGGTGGCATGGAGAAGGGGCGGTACGGAGAGAAGTCCGTACCGCCCCTGTGCCGTACCGGCCTACAGAACCTTGGACAGGAACGCCTTGGTGCGCTCCTGCTGGGGGTTGCCCAGGACGTCGCGCGGGTGGCCGGACTCGACCACCACGCCGCCGTCCATGAAGACCAGTGAGTCGCCGACCTCGCGTGCGAAGCC
>NZ_JBIRZM010000012.1:0-181323 GCF_044390825.1 Streptomyces sp. NPDC018833
GCAGGGGGGACCCTGTGGGAGAGTAGGACGCCGCCGAACAATCATTGTGGGAAAGCCCCGGAACCTCGTTCCGGGGCTTTCCTGCGTTTCCGGGCCGGATGCACCGGTGGCCCGGCATCGACTTCCGGCCCACCCTGTGCTCAGTGCGGGAGCGGCTGCGGGTAAGGTCGGGGAGCATCATCGGCACGTTCCCACAGGAGGCCCCCGGGTGGAGGTCCAGGAGACCCGCGTCCAGACGGACCGGGTACTCACCATCCCCAACATCCTCAGCATGGCGCGTCTGGTGGGTGTGCCGCTCTTCCTGTGGCTGATTCTTCGACCCGAGTTCGGCGGGCCCAAGAGCGATGGCTGGGCATTGCTCGTTCTGATGCTGAGCGGGGTCAGCGACTATCTCGACGGGAAGCTCGCCCGCCGATGGAACCAGATCAGCAGCCTGGGCCGTATCCTCGACCCAGCCGCCGACCGGCTCTACATCCTCTCCACTCTGGTGGGACTGACCTGGCGCGAGATTCTGCCTCTCTGGTTGACCGCTGCACTTCTCGCTCGGGAACTGATGCTCCTCGTGATGGTGTACATCCTGCGCAGGCACGGTTATCCGCCACCTCAGGTGAACTTCCTGGGCAAGGCGGCGACCTTCAACCTCATGTATGCCTTCCCCTTGCTGCTCCTGAGTGACGGAACGGGATGGCTGGCGTCACTTGCTGCGATTTTCGGATGGGCGTTCGCCGGATGGGGTACAACTCTCTATTGGTGGGCAGGGATCCTCTATGTGGTTCAGGTCCGCCGACTCGTCAAGGCGGACGCAGCGGCCGATTGACCCCGTTGACGCGGTGACCGGCAGTGTCGCCGGCCGTGGATGCCACCCGAGGGTCTGTTCGCGCGGGTGAAGTCGGCTGGACCGTCATCTCTTCAAGGAGGACGCTTCCGACATGAAGGCCGTCGTGATGGCCGGTGGCGAAGGAACTCGACTTCGCCCCATGACCTCGAGCATGCCCAAGCCGCTCCTGCCGGTGGCCAACCGGCCGATCATGGAGCATGTGCTGCGGCTGCTCAAGCGGCACGGGCTCACCGAGACCGTCGTCACCGTGCAGTTTCTCGCCTCACTCGTCAGGAACTACTTCGGTGACGGCGAAGAGCTCGGAATGGAGCTCACCTATGCCAACGAGGAGAAGCCACTCGGCACCGCGGGGAGTGTGAAAAATGCAGAGGAGGCGTTGAAGGACGACACCTTCCTCGTCATTTCCGGTGACGCCCTCACCGACTTCGACCTCACGGACCTGATCTCCTTCCACAAGGAGAAGGGCGCCCTTGTCACCGTGTGTCTGACGCGGGTGCCGAATCCTCTGGAATTCGGAATCACGATCGTCGACGAGGAAGGGAAGGTCGAGCGCTTCCTCGAGAAACCGACCTGGGGACAGGTCTTTTCGGACACCGTCAACACAGGCATTTATGTGATGGAGCCCGAGGTCTTCGACTACGTCCAGCCCGACGTCTCCGTCGACTGGTCGGGAGATGTCTTCCCGCAGCTCATGAAGGAAGGCAAGCCGATCTACGGCTATATCGCCGAGGGCTACTGGGAAGACGTCGGCACACACGAGAGCTATGTGAAGGCGCAGGCCGACGTGCTGGAGCGGAAGGTCGACGTCGAGCTCGACGGCTTCGAGATCTCCCCCGGCGTGTGGGTCGCCGAGGGTGCCGAGGTGCATCCCGACGCGGTCCTCCGCGGGCCCCTGTACGTCGGTGACTACGCCAAGGTCGAAGCCGGCGTCGAGCTGCGCGAGCACACGGTGGTCGGCTCCAACGTCGTCGTCAAGACCGGGGCGTTCCTCCACAAGGCGGTCGTGCACGACAACGTCTACATCGGTCAGCAGGCCAACCTGCGGGGCTGCGTCATCGGCAAGAACACCGACATCATGCGCGCAGCGCGCATCGAGGACGGTGCGGTGATCGGTGACGAATGCCTGGTGGGCGAAGAATCGATTGTCCAGGGCAATGTGCGGGTCTATCCGTTCAAGACCATCGAGGCCGGCGCGTTCGTCAACACCTCGGTCATCTGGGAGTCCCGGGGTCAGGCCCATCTGTTCGGTGCCCGAGGCGTGTCCGGCATCCTGAACGTCGAGATCACGCCCGAGCTCGCGGTACGCCTGGCAGGTGCGTACGCCACGACCCTCAAGAAGGGCGCCACCGTCACCACGGCCCGTGACCACTCCCGCGGCGCCCGGGCACTGAAGCGGGCCGTCATTTCCGCGCTGCAGGCCAGCGCCATCGACGTACGGGACCTGGAGAACGTGCCGCTGCCCGTGGCGCGACAGCAGACGGCCAGAGGCAGCGCGGGCGGCATCATGATCCGTACGTCTCCCGGTGTGCCCGACTCCGTCGACATCATGTTCTTCGACGAACGGGGCGCGGACCTGTCCCAGGGCGGCCAGCGGAAGCTGGACCGTGTGTACGCGCGCCAGGAGTATCGGCGGGCGTTCCCCGGGGAGATCGGCGACCTGCACTTCCCGTCCAGTGTGTTCGACTCGTACACGGGCTCTCTGCTGCGCAATGTCGACACCTCGGGGATCGCCGAGTCCGGGCTCAAGGTGGTCATCGACGCGTCCAACGGCAGCGCCGGCCTTGTCCTGCCGAGCCTCCTCGGCCGCCTCGGTGTGGACGCGCTGACGATCAACCCCGGTCTGGACGAGTCCCGGCCGACCGAGTCCGCGGACGCGCGCAGGTCGGGGCTTGTGCGGCTCGGTGAGATCGTCGCCTCCGCGCGGGCCGCCTTCGGTGTCCGCTTCGACCCAGTCGGGGAGCGGCTGTCCCTCGTCGACGAGCGCGGGCGCATCGTCGAGGACGACCGGGCCCTGCTGGTCCTGCTGGATCTGGTGGCCGCCGAGCGGCGCAGCGGCCGTGTCGCCCTGCCCGTGACGACCACGCGGATCGCCGAGCAGGTCGCCGCGTACCACGGCACCCAGGTGGAGTGGACGACGACGTCGCCGGACGACCTGACCCGTGTGGGCAGGGAGGACACCACCATCTTCGGCGGCGACGGCCGCGGCGGCTTCATCGTGCCCGAGTTCAGCAGTGTCTTCGACGGCACCGCCGCTTTCGTTCGGCTTGTCGGCCTGGTGGCCCGTACCCAGCTCACGCTCAGCCAGATCGACGCCCGGATCCCGCGGGCGCATGTGCTCAAGCGGGATCTGGCGACGCCCTGGGCGGTCAAGGGCCTGGTGATGCGCCGGGTCGTCGAGGCCGCCGGTGATCGACATGTCGATACGACGGACGGTGTGCGCGTCGTGGAGGCCGACGGACGCTGGGTGATGGTCCTGCCCGACCCGGCCGAGGCGGTCACGCATCTGTGGGCGGAAGGCCCCGATGACGCCTCCGCGCAGGCCCTGCTCGACGAGTGGGCCTCGGTCGTGGACAGCGCCGGACGCTGAGAGGGACACCGGTGTGCCGGCCGCCGCTGCCCGGCGTCGCCCGGCACACCGGTGGGGCCATTCGGCGGTAGGGGCTGCGACATGCGACGATGTGCGGCATGTCGCAGCAGCCCCCCGTTCGGAGCACAGGATCTCCACTCGCGCGTCCCGACGCGTCGATGTCGCTGCTGACGAACGTGATGGAGCACAGCCTCGACGACGGGTACGCGGAGGCGGCCGCGCGCCGGGCCGAGGGACTGCCCCGTACGCTGCGCGCCAAGCTCGGCCTCGCCGCCGGTCTGGTGCTGGCCGCCGCCGTGGTCACGGTCGGTGCGGCGGAGGCGCGGATATCGGCACCGGTACTGGCCAAGGAGCGCGAGGACCTGATCGACCGTGTCGAGGCGCAGACCGCTGCCGTGGACGAGCTGGAGCAGAGCGTCGACACGCTCCGCGAGGACGTCCAGGAGCGTCAGCGCAGGGCTCTCAGAACGCAGGGCGGGGACCAGGGCGGGCTGGTCGGTCTGCTCGCCGGCGCCACCGAGGTGCAGGGGCCGGGCGTGAAACTCGTCGTCGACGACGCCAAAGGCACCGACCAGAGCGGTGACGGACCCCGGGAGAGCAGCGGTTTCGCGGATACGGGCCGCGTCCGCGACCGTGACATGCAGCGTGTCGTCAACGGGCTGTGGGAGTCCGGCGCCGAAGCCGTGGCCATCAACGGGCAGCGGCTGACGGCCCTGTCGGCCATCCGCGCGGCGGGCGACGCCATACTGGTCGACAACCGGCCGCTGGTGCCGCCGTACACGGTGCTCGCGGTGGGGAAGGCGAACAAGCTGAGCACCACGTTCCAGGACAGCGTCGACGGGCAGTATCTGCACGCGCTGCAGGAGAACTTCGGCATTCGCTTCAGCATTTCCGACGAGCGGACGGTGCGATTGCCCGCGGCTCCCAGCTTGATCGTACGTACAGCAGAGCCGATGACCCCCGGTGCCGAGCAGGGCAGCGGGCCGGGTACGGCTGACACAGGGAAGGGCACATCGTGATCGCCGTACTGGGCCTCGTCGTGGGAGTCGTGGTCGGACTGTTCATCCGGCCCGAGGTGCCGGCGGTGGTCGAGCCCTACCTTCCGATCGCGGTGGTCGCCGCCCTCGACGCCGTGTTCGGCGGACTGCGGGCCATGCTCGACGGGATCTTCGTCGACAAGGTCTTCGTCGTCTCCTTCCTGTCGAACGTGGTCGTGGCCGCACTGATCGTGTTCCTCGGCGACAAGCTCGGCGTCGGCGCCCAGTTGTCGACGGGCGTGGTCGTCGTCCTGGGCATCCGGATCTTCTCCAACGCCGCCGCGATCCGCCGGCATGTCTTCCGGGCGTGACGAACATGAACAGCGAAGAGAAGCCCAATGGTCGTTCGCCGGAGCAGAGGCGCGCGCCCCTGCCGCCGCTCGCCCCGCCCGCGCCGGCGCAGCAGTCCGCGCCCGAGGCGGAGGAGAGCGCGTCGCAGACCGGACGGCAGCGGTTGCGCGCGGCCGTGTGGCCGCTGCGCGTGACGCGGGCCCAACTCATCGTCGCCGTGCTCCTGTTCGTGCTCGGGCTGGGCCTGGCCATCCAGGTCCGTTCCACCAGCGAGGACAGCGCGCTGCGGGGGGCGCGCCAGGAGGACCTGGTGCGCATCCTGGACGAGCTCGACAACCGTACGCAGCGTCTGGAGGACGAGAAACAGCGTCTGGAGGACCAGCGCACCGAGCTGGAGAACAGTTCCGACCAGGCCGAGGAGGCCCGTAAGCAGACGCTCCAGAAGGAGCAGCAGCTCGGCATCCTCGCCGGTACGGTCGCCGCGCAGGGCCCGGGCATCACGCTCACCATCTCGGATCCGGCGGGCACGGTGGAGCCGGACATGCTCCTCGACGCGGTCCAGGAGCTGCGGGCGGCCGGTGCGGAGGCGATCCAGGTCAACGGCGTCCGGGTGGTGGCGGACACGTTCTTCTCCGGTGCCGCCGGTGACATGGAGGTCGACGGCAAGCGCGTCAGCGCCCCGTACACCTTCAAGGTCATCGGCAAACCGCAGGACCTGGAACCGGCGCTCAACATCCCTGGTGGCGTGGTCCAGACACTGGAGAAGGAGCAGGCCACGGCGGTCGTGGCCCGTTCGGAGAAGATCATTGTCGATGCCTTGCGACCGGCGGAGCGGCCTGACTACGCTCGGTCGTCGTCGCAGTGAATCGGGGGAGCATGGGGTCTGCCGGACCGGGGCGGGGGATTGCAGGGGGGCGACGCACCGGATTGGTGGTGCGTGGTGGAAACTGTCGAGTGGTCACGGACGTTGTGTGGATGTCCGGATCGGCAGGTGTGTTGGTTCAGGGTTCGTCCTGCCCCACGGGCGGGTCTATTTCGGTCAAGGGGAAACGCCCGTGAAGTTGTTTGGGAAGTTGTTCGGCAAGAGCGCACGCGAGGACGGCAACGCCCGCCATCGCGCGCCGCGCCACGGCCAGAGCGAGGAGCAGGGCGCCGAGCGACCGCTGTTCCGTGACGAGGTCGCCAGTGGTGACAATTCGGGCGGACAGGGCGCGTCGTCTGTTGACCCTGCCGGTGCCGGGCGCATAGGTTTCGGGGAACCATCAACCTCAAGTGCGGGTGGAGGGTTTGTCTCCGACCCGTATGCGACCAATCCCCACGCGGGACAACCGCGGCAGGAGGATCCGTCCATGGCGGGTTTGCCGGTTTGTACGAGGTGCGGCCACCGGAACACCGAGGCCGGTCGGTTCTGCTCCAACTGCGGTGCGCCGCTTCGCGGTGGCGCTCCGGCCGAGCGTGCCTCCGAGACGACCTCGACCATCTCGATCTCCGGGATCGAGGCGTACGACTCCGAGGTCACCGGTCAGACCGCGCTGCCGTCGCTGTCGCCCGAGGCCCAGGCCGCCGTCGACGCCCTGCCGCTCGGCTCCGCCCTCCTGGTGGTGCGCCGTGGCCCGAACTCGGGCAGCCGGTTCCTGCTGGACGGTGAGCTGACCACGGCGGGCCGGCACCCGCAGAGCGACATCTTCCTGGACGACGTGACGGTCTCACGCCGACATGTGGAGTTCCGCCGGGCCCTTGACGGCAGCTTCAGCGTCTCCGACGTCGGCAGCCTCAACGGCACGTACGTCAACCGCGAGCGGATCGACTCCGTGGTCCTCTCGAACGGTGACGAGGTCCAGATCGGCAAGTACCGGCTGGTGTTCTACGCGAGCCAGCGCGGCGCCTGACCCGCCCCCCAGACTCCGTCCGGGGGGACACCCACAGGGAAGGTACATGCTGCGTACACCGACGGGCGGTGCCGGACACGGCGCCGCCGACGCGGGTGACCGGCCGATGAGCATCGGCACGGTGCTCTCCCGGCTGCGTGACGAGTTCCCCGAGGTGACGATCTCCAAGATCCGTTTCCTGGAGGCCGAGGGGCTCGTCGAGCCGAGCCGGTCCCCGGCCGGGTACCGCAAGTTCAGTGCCCAGGACGTCGAGCGCCTGGCGCTCGTCCTGCGGATGCAGCGCGATCATTACCTTCCCCTCAGGGTCATCCGCGAGCAGCTGGAGGCCCTCGAGTGCGGTGAGCAGGTCCAGCTGCCCGTCCAGGGCACCCAGCGCGAGCTGTTCGACGGCGTGGACGGCGCCGAGGGTGAGCGCCGCACCGCCCGGCGTGTCGGCCGCGCCGAGCTCCTGGCCGCCGCCGAGGTGAGCGAGGAGGAGCTGGCCGAGTGGGAGTCGTACGGCCTGCTCGCGGCCGACGGGAGCGGCGGTTACGACGCCGAGTCGGTGACGGTGGCCCGGCTCGTCGCCGAGCTGGGCGGATTCGGACTCGAGCCACGTCATCTGCGGGCCATGAAGGCGTCCGCCGAGCGGGACGCCGGGCTGGTCGAGCAGGTCGTGACGCCCCTGCGTCGGCACCGTAATCCGCAGACCAGGGCCCATGCGGAGGCCACCACGAGGGAGCTGGCGGCGCTGGCCGTGAAGCTCCATGCGGCCCTGGTGCAGAGCGCCCTCGGGGTCCGGCTGCACTGATCTTGGACCAGCCCGACTACCCAAACCTCATCCGCACGTCCTAGGGTTGCTGTGTGAACGAGCTCGACGTTGTGGGTGTCCGGGTCGAAATGCCCTCGAACCAACCGATCGTGCTCCTGCGTGAAGTGGGAGGCGATCGGTACCTCCCCATCTGGATCGGACCCGGGGAGGCGACCGCGATCGCCTTCGCGCAGCAGGGCATGGCTCCCGCGAGGCCGCTGACGCACGACCTCTTCAAGGACGTCCTCGACGCGGTGGGCCAGGAACTCACCGAGGTCCGTATCACCGACCTGCGTGAGGGTGTGTTCTACGCGGAGCTGGTCTTCGCCAGCGGGGTCGAGGTGAGCGCCAGGCCGTCCGACGCCATAGCGCTGGCCCTGCGTACCGGAACGCCGATCTACGGCAGTGACGGAGTGCTCGACGACGCGGGGATCGCCATTCCGGACGAGCAGGAGGACGAGGTGGAGAAGTTCCGCGAGTTCCTCGACCAGATCTCCCCCGAGGACTTCGGTTCCAGCAACCAGTGAGGCCCTAGCGGCCGGCCGTCCGGCGTCGGCACATTCGAGTAGCCTTTCCCGGGATCGGGGCACGAGAAACCACTCTCAGGGTGATTATCACTCGGCGTGCCGAGTGTGGCGATCGTTGACGCACCCCTGGTGACTCCCTACCTTCGAGGTGGCAGGTCAAGGACGGAGGTCGGCGTGAGAAGCAGCGGCGACAGTACGGCTGGGGGCGGCCCCGGAATCAGTCCGGTGGAAGGCGGGCCGTATCCGCTGTACGACAGCGCGGCCGATCCCACCACGGACGCCATCGGATACCGGGGGCCGACCGCGTGCGCGGCAGCGGGGATCACCTATCGGCAGCTCGACTACTGGGCACGCACCGGCCTTGTGGAACCGAGTGTGCGCCCGGCGTACGGATCGGGCACCCAGCGGCTGTACAGCTTCCGGGACGTGGTCGTCCTCAAGATCGTCAAACGGTTCCTGGACACCGGCGTCGCACTTCAGAACATCCGGGCCGCCGTCCAGCATCTGCGTGCCCGGGGCTTTCGCGACCTCGAGCGGATGACGCTGATGAGCGACGGGGCGACGGTGTACGAGTGCTCCTCGCCAGACGAGGTGGTGGACCTGCTCCAGGGCGGTCAGGGGGTCTTCGGGATCGCCGTGGGCGTCGTGTGGCGTGACGTGGAGGCGGCTCTGTCGCAATTGCACGGCGAGCGCGTCGACACCGGCGAGACCCTGGTCGGCAACAACCCCGCGGACGAACTGGCCAGGCGCAGGCGCGACCGGGCCGTCTGACGCGGAGGTCCCGGTCGCCGCGCCCGGTCCGGTGTATGTGTGGCGGGCCGTTCCACACCGCTGTGCAGCGGCTTTGTCAGTGCCGTAGGGCAGCATCGGTGGTGTGAGAACCGCCCCGACGATCCTGCATCTGGACATGGATGCCTTCTTCGCCGCAGCCGAGCAGGCGGCGAAGCCTTCGTTGCGCGGCAAGGCCGTGGTGGTCGGGGGGCTCGGGCCGCGCGGAGTGGTGGCCACCGCGTCGTACGAGGCGCGGCGCTTCGGCGTCCACTCGGCGATGCCCATGGCCCAGGCCAGGCGGCTGGCGCCGAACGCCGCTTACCTGGTGCCCCGGTTCTCGCTCTACCGCACGGTCAGCGAGCAGGTCATGGAGCTGCTGGGCCGGCTGTCGCCTCTGGTGGAGCCGCTCAGCCTGGACGAGGCCTTCGTCGACCTGGAGGCGGGCGGCGCGGCCGACGACCCGCTGTCGGCACGGGCGACGGGGGAGCGGCTGCGCGCCGACATCCGGGCGGCGACCGGTCTGTCCGGGTCCGTCGGCCTCGCCGGTTCCAAGATGCTGGCGAAAATCGCCTCCGAGCAGGCCAAGCCGGACGGCCTGGTCCTGATAGAGCCGGGCACCGAGCGGGAGCTCCTCGGACCGATGTCCGTGCGGACGCTGCCCGGTGTGGGTCCGGCGACCGGCGAGCATCTCAGGCGCGCCGGGATGACCACCGTCGCCGACCTCGCGGAGGCGGGCGAGGACGAACTCGTACGGCTGCTGGGCAGGGCGCACGGAGCCGCGCTGTTCCGGATGGCGCTCGGGCACGACGACCGGCCAGTGGTGTCGGAGCGGGACGCGAAGTCGGTGTCGGTGGAGGACACCTTCGACGTTGATCTGCACGACCGGGTGCGGGTGCGGATCGAGGTGGAGCGGCTCGCGGAGCGGTGCGTGCAGCGGCTGCGGGCGAGCGGGCACTCAGGCCGCACGATCGTCCTGAAGGTCCGGCGCTACGACTTCTCGACGCTGACTCGCTCCGAGACGCTCAGGGGGCCGACCGACGACCTCGGGGTGGTGCGTGAGGCCGCCGGAAGGCTGCTGGAATCCGTGGACACGACGGGCGGCGTACGGCTCCTCGGAGTCGGCGTCACGGGGCTCACGGACTACACACAGGAGGATCTGTTCGCGCAGGCCGCTGCGGAGGAGGAGGCGGCGTCGGCCGCGGCGGCAACCGATCCGCCGGCCGGTGAACCGGACGGCGCCGAGCGCGAGCCGGTGCCGGCGGAGCCTGCTCCGGCCGAGCCCGCCGAGCGGCGCTGGTCGGCGGGGCAGGACGTCAGGCATGCCGTGTACGGGGCGGGCTGGGTGCAGGGCAGCGGTGTGGGGCGCGTGACCGTGCGCTTCGAGGAACCGGGTTCGGCGCCGGGCCGGGTGCGTACCTTCCGCGTCGGCGACGCGGACCTCGAGCCGTCGGACCCGCTGCCGCTGGTGCCGCCGGGGTCCGGTGACCCTGCGCCGGACGCCATCTCCGCCGCCGACCCGCTGGTCCGGCCCGACGGCCCTGCGTAGCCGGCTGGTGGAGGCGGTCACGGATGGGCCGGTCGGCCTCCGGAGCCGGCCGAGGAGATCGTTCCCCTGCGGGAGGGAGGGGAGCGCCGATGACAGGGGGCGGCTGAGGCGGCAGGTGCGTGCGAGGGATCGGGCCTCGGCAGCCGGGAGCGCCGGATTCTGTGCGGGGTCGGGAAGTGCCTCTGGGGCCTGGCCACAGGGATCCCGGTAGCCGGTGCCCGGAGATCTGGCGGCCTCGCCGGGTCAGTCCTCCTGGCCCGCGACCTGGCCGAAGGAGCGGTCGCCGGAGGACGGGGCCGGAGCCGGGGGTGCGGAGATGTCGAGGCCGTAGTGGTGGTAGAGCTGGAGTTCCTGCTCGGGGGAGAGATGGCGGCCGACGCCGAAGTCCGGGGCGTCCTTGATCAGGGCGCGTTCGTAGGGGACGTGGAGGGCGTTGTCGACGAGTTCACTGGGTTCCAGTGGGACGAACGCGTCCCTGCTGAACAGGCCCGTGCGGACGGCCGCCCATTCGGGCTCGCCCGTCGCGTCGTCCAGGTACACCTCGTCGACGGTCCCGATCTTGTGGCCGTCGCGGTCGAACGCCTTGCGGCCTATCAGGCTGCGCGGATCGATATCGGTCTGCACGGTCCCTCCAGCTGGTCGCGACTGCTCTACAGTCACTACAAAAGTGCACATCTCGGGTGACGGCCACTTGAGGGATCGCCGCAGGCACGCGCTGGTACCCTGGCAATCGGCTGTTGACCCCGTGCGGGAGAGTCCACCGGTGATCCCACCGGCGGCGCCGAAGGAGCAAATCCTCCCCGGAATCTCTCAGGCCCCTGTACCGCACGGACGAGGTCACTCTGGAAAGCAGGGCGGGCGTCGGACGGCATCCGCTCTCACCGACGGTGAAAGCCGGTGCGTCGTCCCGCGACGCCCCGGTGAAGCTCTCAGGTTCGAGATGACAGAGGGGGAGGCCGTCCGGGCATCCGCGCCGTGATGCCCCTCGCAGGTCGCATATGACCAGGAGGCCTCCCACATGACCGCCAACCGCATTCCGCTCTCCCAGCTGGAGCGAGGCACCCCCTTCGAGCAGCGCCACATCGGCCCCGACGCCGCTGCCCAGGCGAAGATGCTCGCGCAGGTGGGCTACGGCTCGCTCGACGAGCTGACAGCCGCCGCGGTGCCGGATGTGATCAAGAGCGCCGAGGCACTGAACCTGCCCGACGCCCGCACCGAGGCCGACGTCCTTGCCGAGCTGCGCTCGCTCGCCGACCGCAACCAGGTGCTCGCGCCCATGATCGGTCTCGGCTACTACGGCACCTTCACGCCGCCGGTCATCCTGCGCAACGTCATGGAGAACCCGGCCTGGTACACCGCGTACACGCCGTACCAGCCCGAGATCTCCCAGGGACGCCTCGAGGCCCTGCTGAACTTCCAGACCGTCGTCGCCGACCTCACGGGCCTGCCCACCTCCGGTGCCTCCCTGCTGGACGAGGGCACCGCGGCCGCCGAGGCCATGTCGCTCGCCCGCCGCGTCGGCAAGGTCAAGGACGGCGTCTTCCTGATCGACGCCGACGCGCTGCCGCAGACCGTCGCCGTGATCGAGACGCGCGCCGAGCCCACCGGCGTCGAGGTCGTCACCGCCGACCTCAGCGAGGGCATCCCGGCCCAGATCGCCGAGCGCGGTGTCTTCGGCGTGCTGCTCCAGTACCCGGGCGCCTCCGGCGCCGTACGGGACCTGAAGCCGGTCATCGAGCAGGCGCACGAGCTCGGCGCGATCGTCACCGTCGCCGCCGACCTGCTGGCGCTGACGCTGCTCACCTCGCCCGGTGAGCTGGGTGCCGACATCGCGGTGGGGACGACCCAGCGTTTCGGTGTGCCCTTGGGCTTCGGCGGCCCGCACGCCGGTTACATGGCCGTGCGCGACAAGTTCGCCCGCAGCCTGCCCGGCCGCCTCGTCGGCGTCTCCGTCGACGCGGACGGCAACAAGGCCTACCGGCTCGCGCTGCAGACCCGTGAGCAGCACATCCGCCGTGAGAAGGCCACCAGCAACATCTGCACCGCGCAGGTCCTGCTCGCCGTCATGGCGGGCATGTACGCCGTCTACCACGGCCCCGACGGCCTGCGCGCCATCGCCGAGCGCACCCACCGCTACGCGACCGTGCTCGCCGACGGGCTGCGGGCCGGCGGCGTGGAGGTCGTGCACGGCACCTTCTTCGACACGCTGACGCTCCGGGTGCCGGGCAGGGCCGCCGATGTCGTGGCCGCGGCGCGCGAGGGCGGGGTCAACCTGCACCTGGTGGACGCCGACCACGTCTCCGTCGCCTGCGACGAGACCACCGGCCGGGACCAGGTCGCGGTCGTGTGGTCGGCCTTCGGCGTCGAGGGCGACGTCGAGGCGCTGGACGCGACGAGCACCGACGCCCTGCCCACCGCGCTGCTGCGCTCCGACGAGTACCTCGCCCACCCGGTCTTCCACCAGCACCGTTCCGAGACGGCCATGCTGCGCTACCTGCGCAGGCTGGCCGACCGTGACTACGCGCTGGACCGCGGCATGATCCCGCTCGGCTCCTGCACGATGAAGCTGAACGCGACGACGGAGATGGAGCCGGTCACCTGGCCGGAGTTCGGCCAGATGCACCCCTTCGCGCCCGTCGAGCAGGCCGAGGGCTATCTGACCCTCATCCACGAGCTGGAGGAACGTCTCTCCGAGGTCACCGGCTACGACAAGGTCTCGATCCAGCCCAACGCCGGGTCGCAGGGCGAGCTGGCCGGTCTGCTGGCCGTGCGCGCCTATCACCGCGCCAACGGTGACGAGCAGCGCACCGTGTGCCTGATCCCGTCCTCCGCGCACGGCACCAACGCCGCCAGCGCAGTGATGGCCGGCATGAAGGTCGTCGTCGTGAAGACCGCCGACGACGGCGAGATCGACGTCGAGGACCTGCGCGCCAAGATCGAGCAGTACCGCGACGAGCTCGCCGTCCTGATGATCACCTACCCGTCGACGCACGGCGTCTTCGAGGAGCACGTCGCCGAGATCTGCGCCCAGGTGCACGACGCGGGCGGCCAGGTCTACGTGGACGGCGCCAACCTCAACGCGCTGGTCGGCCTTGCGAAGCCCGGCAGGTTCGGCGGCGACGTGTCGCACCTGAACCTGCACAAGACCTTCTGCATCCCGCACGGCGGCGGCGGTCCCGGCGTCGGCCCGGTCGGTGTACGCGCGCACCTCGCGCCGTACCTGCCCAACCACCCGCTGCAGCCGGCGGCGGGCCCCGAGACGGGCGTCGGCCCGATCTCGGCCGCGCCGTGGGGCTCGGCCGGCATCCTGCCGATCTCCTGGGCGTACGTCCGGCTGATGGGCGGCGAGGGACTCAAGCGGGCCACGCAGGTGGCGGTGCTCGCGGCGAACTACATCGCCAAGCGCCTGGAGCCGCACTACCCGGTGCTCTACACCGGCCCCGCCGGACTGGTGGCCCACGAGTGCATCGTCGACCTGCGGCCGCTGTCGAAGGCGACCGGCGTCAGCGTCGACGACATCGCCAAGCGTCTGATCGACTACGGCTTCCACGCGCCCACCATGTCGTTCCCGGTGGCCGGGACGCTGATGATCGAGCCGACGGAGAGCGAGGACCTGATCGAACTCGACCGTTTCTGCGACACGATGATCGCCATTCGTGCCGAGATCGAGAAAGTCGCGTCGGGCGAGTGGCCCGCGGACGACAACCCGCTGCGCAACGCCCCGCACACCGCGGGTGCGCTCGGCGGCGAGTGGAACCACGCCTACAGCCGTGACGAGGCCGTCTTCCCGGCGGGTGTGAGCGCCGCGGACAAGTACTGGCCGCCGGTCCGCCGTATCGACGGTGCCTTCGGCGACCGCAACCTCGTCTGCTCGTGCCCGCCGCTGGACGAGTACGACAACTGACCCCTGGGCTTCGGCGCGCATGGATGGGGGCCGGTACGGAGGAACTCTCCGGCCGGCCCCTGGTCGTGTTCGCGACCGCGTTACGCGGCCGTCATCACCGTGCCCTTCTCAGGGGGCCGGTGCGGGGCGATGACCTGCCCGTCGGGCAGCAGTTCGCCGGTGTCCTCGAAGAGGAGGACGCCGTTGCACAGAAGGCTCCAGCCCTGCTCCGGGTGGTGGGCCACCAGGCGTGCCGCCTCTCGGTCGGCTGAGTCGGGTGTGGGACAGGCTGGCTGGTGCTGGCACATGGATGGGTTCTTTCGCTGCGATGTGGTGAATGTCCTGCGGCTCGATGAGCTGTTCATGGCCGCCCCCGTATCTGTCGGTCCGTCTCCCAGTGTTCCCCCACGGGCGTCGATCCGCAGGGATTTCACAGCAGCTCTTCCTACTGATTCATGACGCGTCACCCGCGCGGACGGTTCAGCGCAACCGGGCTGTCCTTTCGGATGGTTCGCAGTGGCCCGGTGGGGCTAGTCCGGCTGGACCATGTGCCTGCCACCAGTACGCCCCGCGACCGGTCGGTCGCGGGGCGCAAAGGGTCGAGGATCGGTGGCGCGGTCAGGCGGCCGGGGAGTCGAAGAGTGGTTCAGGACTCAGCCGCAGGGTCAGCAGTGGCACCAGATCGGCGACCTGGTGCGGCCGGTGGGCTGCGATGCCGGGCGGAGCCGGTGCCAGCGGCACCAGGACGTCGGTCGGCTGGAGGGTGCCGGCGGAGGCGTCCGCGTCGATCTCGCGATGCAGCCAGAGGGTGAGCATGTACAGCTCCGGTACGGACAGCAGCCGCGGCTGGAAAGGCGATCCCATAGCCTCGGCCTGGCGCAGCGCACGTTCGGTGGAACCGATATAGGGGCCTTCGAAGAAGTGCGAGAAGACCCAGCCGTCTGGTGTCAGTCTGGTGTCCGCGGCGGCCACGGCACGATCGCCGCTGCGGATCAGGAACCGCCAGCCGGCGAGCCGTGTGTACGGAGCGCTGCCGCTCGGCACGACCCGGTCCAGCACATGGACCGGAAGCGGCAGTTCGGGGCTCAGGGGTCCCTGGATGGACCGCAGAGCGGGTGTCGGAGCCTCACGGACGGCCGTGGGGGAACCGAGTGCTGCGAGAACGCTGCGCAGGGCGGGCGCGGGGGCCGGGGGGACATGCAGCGGCATGATGGGTCGCCTCTCACTCAAGAGACACGTGATGCGGGGAGATGCGGACGGCACTGTCGGCGTACGGGCCGCGCGGGGCCGGAAGACCACCTGGCGCCGATCCCGGCCCATCCGCAGAGTTTATACGACCCGTGTTCAGACATTGTTTCCGCTAGCCGTCGCGCGCATTTCCCGCAAGGCGAATTCCAGACCGCTAGCAAGCGGTTTCTGACCTCTTTTCCAGGTCGTCGACGCCGCGGCCTGGGGTTTTCGCCACGGTGCGGTAGGCCGAATGCAGACGGTGCCTGACAGCCGGCCCGTCCCGGAAAGTGACCGCCGCATCACGCCGACGGAAGTGCCGGATGAATGTGCCGCCTGCGTGCTTCAGTCCAAGCCTATCGACAGCGGACCTGCCGCACGGGCGTTACAGATCAAAGAGTCTGGGCATTATCGTCCGTGACACGAGCGGCCCACGCTGCGTGGCTGCCCACTCGAGGAGGGACGCTTCGATGGGGGAGAAGATCGTGGCAGGCGCCTTCGACCTGTCCGATCGGCAACGGTACCGGCGCAAGCTGCAGCAGTGCCTCGCGGGACTGGGGCGGCTCCTGGCGGAGAAGAGGTTCGACCGGCCCAGGAATCTCATGGGGCTGGAGATAGAGCTGAATCTCGCCGATTCGGACGGGACGCCGCGCATGGTGAATGCGGAAGTGCTCTCCCGCATCTCGAGTCCGGATTTCCAGACTGAGCTCGGAATGTTCAATCTGGAAGTAAACATCGTTCCGCACCGGCTGGACGGGCACGTGTTCGATCAGCTGGCAGAAGAGTTGCGGACCGGCCTCGGATATGCTGACCGCAGGGCCGCGGACGTGGGATCCGGCCTCGTGATGATCGGAATTCTGCCGACCCTGCGACAGCAGGATCTCGTCTCCGCCAACCTTTCCGACGTCGATCGCTACACCCTGCTCAACGATCAGATCGTCGCCGCACGGGGCGAGGAATTCACGCTCGACATCGAGGGCGTCGAGAGACTGACCTGCACCTCGGCGTCGATCGCCCCCGAGGCGGCCTGCACCTCGGTGCAACTGCATCTGCAGGTGACGCCGGCCCGGTTCGCCGACGTGTGGAACGCGGCGCAGGCGGTCGCGGCCGTCCAGGTCGCCGTGGGGGCCAACTCGCCCTTCCTCTTCGGCAGGGAGCTGTGGCGCGAGTCGCGGCCGCCGCTGTTCCAGCAGGCCACCGACACGCGCCCGCCCGAGCTCCAGGCCCAGGGCGTCCGGCCGCGTACCTGGTTCGGTGAGCGCTGGGTGAACTCCGCGTACGACCTCTTCGAGGAGAACCTGCGCTACTTCCCCGCGCTGCTTCCGATATGCGACGACGAGGACCCGCTGCGGGTGCTGGACGACGGCGGCGTCCCCCGGCTCCAGGAGCTCGCCCTGCACAACGGCACCGTCTACCGCTGGAACCGGCCGGTGTACGCGGTCGTCGACGGTGTGCCGCATCTGCGCGTGGAGAACCGGGTCCTTCCCGCGGGGCCGACGGTCGCCGATGTCGTCGCCAACGCGGCCTTCTACTACGGACTCGTACGGGCGCTGGCCGAGGAAGCGCGGCCGGTGTGGTCCCGGCTGCCCTTCGCGGCGGCCCACGAGAACTTCGAGGCCGCCTGCCGTCACGGCATCGAGGCCGAACTGCTGTGGCCGCGTCCCGGCCGCGGAGGCGTCACCCGCGTGCCCGTCGTCAAACTCGTACGCGATGAACTGCTCCCGCTCGCCGCGGCGGGTCTGGACGCGTGGAACATCGAGCCGGCCGACCGCGACCTGTACCTCGGCATGATCGAGGAGCGGTGCAGGCGCAGGATGAACGGGGCCTCGTGGCAGGCGGAAACGTTCCACCATGCGCTGGAGGCCGGCCTGGAACGGCATGCGGCGCTCGCGGCGACCACCCGGCGCTACCGCGACCTGATGCGCGAAGGGCAGCCGGTGCACACCTGGCCCGTGGGGTTCCCGGGCAGCGACGCGTGAGGGCGGGCGACGGCGGTCGAGCAGCCCTTGGCCGGGGCCAGTTGACTGCCGTCGAGCGGCCCACGGCCTGGGCAAGGCCGGCGGCGGACCGCGGGGGTCGAGTGGCCCGCGCCGCGGCCGGCCCGCGCCTCAGCTCTCGGTCGTGCGGCTCTTCTGCCCCACCGTCATGATCGCCTCGAGGATCACCGACGTGATCTCCACCGGGTCGCTGACCTGGTAGCCGACTCCGCCCGTCGCCCTGGCGATCTCGTCCACTTCCTGAAGGTCCGCCTCGGGCCCTATGGCGATGGCGATCAACGGTACGGGGGTGTTGGGATTGCTCAGCTGGTTCAGCTCGGTGATCAGATTGCTGCGGCTGATGCTGAACCGGTCCTGGTTCGACCCGTCGGTGAGCACGACCAGTGCGTTGAACTTGTCCTTCACATATGTGTCCTGGGCCTTCTTGTAGACCGCGAGCGTGGTGTCGTACAGGCCCGTCGCGCCGTTGGGCACGGGAGCGAGGTCGTCGAACGCCTTGGAAAGGCGGGCCCGCTGCGTACCGGGCCTGTCCGCCGGGCCCAGTGGGTCCGTGGGCACCACCTCGCGGTAGTCGTTCGGGCCGTCGAGCCCGGTCGCGAACTCCCACAGGCCGATCTCGTCCTCGGGCGTGAACTGGTCCAGCGCCTTCTGCAGCGAGGCCCTGGTGACATCGAGCCTCGTTTGCGTGGCCCGCCCGGGCACCGGAGTCTGCATCGACCCCGAGACGTCGACGACCATGGTGAGGCGGGCGCTCCGCACGGTGATGGTCCACATCCCCAGCGTCTGCTGGATCGCGTCCCGCGGCGGCGGCTCGGCGGCCGCTCCCTCCGCCGTGAACGGCTGTGGCGCCAGGCCGCCCGCCGCACGGACCAGCGCCCCGTCCACGGGCCGGTCCGGCATGCGGAATCCCCGCCGAGTGAGGACCGCGCGTGACTGCGGCTCGGTGAGCAGCGCCATGAAGCGGGTGGCCGCGCGGCTCTCGTCGGTGGACAGGTCCGTCTCGTCGACGAGTTCGTAGGGGTAGTCCAGCATCGGGCTGCCGTCCTCGGGGTAGAACAGCCGCAGGTCGGGGATGCCGTCACCGGCCGCCGCGTTGTACGCGAACGCCGCCTGCTCACTGAGGTAGACGGCCTGGTTGCGGGCCGGATCACCGGCCGCCTCGCCCGTTTCGGCGCGCGCGAGAGTGCTCACGACCTCCGTGTCCGTGTCCGACACCCGCTGGGACAGCAGCTTGGCCGTCGCCGCGACAGCCGTGTCCGTGTCCGGGGCGCCCGTGCGCAGGGCGGAGCGGGAGACGCTGGTGAGCGCGAGCAGCCCGGTGGCACTGTGCGCCGGGTCGGCCGAGCCGAGGCGGACGCCGTCCGTCGCCGTCGCCGCGGTGGTGAGATCCGCCCACGTGTACGTGCTGCGCGGCCAGCCCAGCTCGGCGCCTGCGGACGGCACGGTGGCCAGTGCGACGGGGGTCTCGGCGACGTTGCCCGCCGGTGTCAGCGGCACGCCGTCGCCGGTGCCCCGGATGCGCTCCGCCCAGATGTCGGAGTCCGGCAGCCAGACCTCGTAGTCGGGGCTGTTCGACCCCGTCGCCAGCAGCTCCGCCACCTCGTGGTTCTCGCGGGCGACGACGCGCACGTCCATGCACTGGCCGTCGGACCTGACGCCCTCCTCGCGGGCCCGGTCGGCGACCTCCTGCACCGCGGGCGCGATGTCGGGGGAGGCGGCCAGGTCGATCCGGACGGCGGAGTCCTCGCAGGAACCGGCGAAGGAGAGAAGGCCGCTCTGCACGGCCGCCCCCGCTCCGGCCACGACGCCGAGTACGAGCGAGGTGGCGATGGCGATCGTGCGGCGGCGTACGCGGGGACGGGACCTGCCTCCCTCCGTCGCGTCGGCGTCGGGCAAGCTGTGACGTCCCATGCGGTGGTGCCCCTCCTTGTGCGGTGTGCAAGGAAAAGGGGACACGCGTCATCCCGATGACGTGTGTCCCCCGGCCTGTCGCGCACGATCTTCGTACCTGCATTCGAGACCCTAGCGGGACGAGGGTGGGGACGAGGCGGGATTGGCGAACTGGAGGCAGTTGTGCAGGCGGAGGCCGGAGGCATGGCCGATTCTCTTCCCCGGGAGGGCGTGCCGCGGAAGATCTTGCGGTCCGAGATGGTGCTCGTCCTCGCCCTGTCGCTGGGTGCGAGCGGGGTCTCGGCCCTGATCAGCTTTGTCGGTTCGCTGACGAAGCCAGGGGGGCTGAAGGACCAGGCGGCGGCGCTCAACTCGTCGTACGCGCCGGGCCGGCCGTGGCTCGATCTCACTTGGCAGCTCTTCGGGATCGCCACCGCGCTGGTGCCCGTACTGCTCGTCGCGCACTTCCTGGTCCGTGAGCGCGCCGGACTCGGGGCGATCGGCTTCGACCGGCGCAGGCCGTGGTCGGACCTGGGCAGGGGCACGCTCGTGGCCGCGGGCATCGGCAGTGCCGGGCTCGCCTTCTATCTGGTGGCGCGCGCCGCGGGGTTCAATCTCACCGTCGTGCCCGAATCGCTGCCGGACGTGTGGTGGAAGTACCCGGTGCTGATCCTCTCGGCGATCCAGAACTCCGTGCTGGAGGAGGTGATCGTCGTCGGCTACCTGCTGCGCAGGCTGGGGCAGTTGGGCTGGTCTCCGATGGCTGCGCTCGCCGCCAGCTCGGTGCTGCGCGGCTCGTACCACCTCTATCAGGGTGTCGGCGGCTTCGTCGGCAACATGGTGATGGGCGTGGTCTTCGTGCTCCTGTACCGGCGCTGGGGCCGGGTGGGGCCGCTGGTGGCGGCGCATGCGCTGCTCGACATCGTGGCGTTCGTCGGCTACGGGCTACTGGCGGGCCACGTGTGCTGGCTGCCCACGCCGGCAGGCCGCGAAAGCTGCTGACGAGGGGCGTACGGCACCGGCCGCACGCCCCGGTGCCGCGTCAGGGCATCGTCAGCAGCTGCCCGTCGATGACGGTCACCGCGCCGCCCGTGAGCAGGGTGCGCTCGCCGCGCAGTGCGGTGCGGACCAGGCCCGAACGGGCTGATGCCTGGAGCCCGGTCAGGTCGTCGCGGCCCTGGCGCGCGGACCAGAACGGCGCGAGCGCGGTGTGCGCGCTCCCCGTGACGGGGTCCTCGTCGATGCCGAGGCGCGGGAAGAAGCAACGCGACACGTAGTCGTAACCCGCCGAGGGGTCCTCGGCGGGCGCGGTCACGATGATGCCCCGCTCGGAGTGCGACACGAGGGCCGCCAGGTCCGGCGCCAGTGAGCGCACCGTGCGTTCGCCGGTCAGCTCCACCAGCAGATCGCCGACGTGCGGTCCGGTCTCGTGGGCGGACAGGACCTCGGCGCCGAGTGCCTTCGCGACGCCGTCCGGGACGGGGACGGGCGTGAGCGGCGACGTGGGGAAGTCGAGGGTGACGGTCGCGTCGTCGTTGGCCGTGGCGGTCAGGATGCCGCAGCGTGCGCTGAAGCGCACCGTGCCGCCGCAGGCACCCGTGGTGTGCAGGACGTGGGCGGTGGCGAGGGTGGCGTGCCCGCACATGTCGACCTCGGCGGCAGGGGTGAACCAGCGCAGCGCCCAGTCGGCGCCGCCGCCGGCGGGCAGGGGGTGGGCGAAGGCGGTCTCGGAGAGGTTCACCTCCTCCGCCACGTTCTGGAGCCAGGGGTCGTCGGGGAATCCGCCGGAGTCGAGCAGCAGCACTCCGGCCGGGTTTCCGGCGAAGGGACGGTCGGTGAAGGCGTCGACGATTCGAATCCGCATGCCGTGACCGTAGAGGCCGCGCAACGCCGCAGGCCAAGGCCAATCGGGGAGCACTGGACACGAAGGGCTTTCCATGCGACAGGTTCCGATATATCGTTGAGGCATCGCGACAGATCAACGATGGAAGGAGCGTAATGATGCGTTCGCATGGACACGGACAGGGTCAGGGCCATGGGCACTGCGGGCCCGGACATCAGGGTCGGGGCGAATGGGAGGGCCGGCGTGCGGCGTTCGGGCCCTGGGGGCCGCCGTTCGGTGGACCCTTCGGCGGCGGGCGGGGGCGCGGCGGCGGCCGGGGCAGGGCGCGGCGCGGCGATGTGCGCGCCTCGATCCTGGCCCTGCTGAAGAACCGTCCGATGCATGGTTACGAGATGATCCAGGAGATCGCCGAGCGCAGCGGCGGTGCCTGGAAGCCCAGCCCCGGCTCGGTCTACCCGACGCTTCAGCTGCTCGAGGACGAGGGGCTGATCGTCTCGGAGAGCGAGGGCGGCAAGAAGCTGTTCACGCTGACCGATTCGGGGCGCGCCGAGGCCGAGACGGGTCCGGAGGCGCCGTGGGAGGAGGCCGGGCGCGGCATCGACTGGGACACGGTCAATGAGATCCGTCAGGCCGGCTTCGGGCTGATGGAGGCGTTCGGCCAGGTCTGGAAGACGGGGAACGCCGAGCAGCGGCAGAAGGCCGTGGCCGTCATCAACGAGGCCCGCAAGAAGCTCTACCTCATCCTCGCCGACGAGCACTGAGCCGAACGCCGGCAGCGAGGGACCTCGCGCCGCGGGGCCCCTCGCGCGTGCTCAGGTGACCAGTCCGCCCAGCCTGCGCAGCGACTCGTTGAGGGCCGCCGTCGCCGAGTCCGTGAGCTTGCCCGCCATGAGGGAGACGGCCGCTCCGGTGAACTCGCCGTCGATGCGCACCGTGGTGGCCGGGCCGTCCGGCGCGAGCGCGTAGCGCGTGCCGACGTTAACGGACATCGGCCCCTTGCCCTTGATGGCGAGCACCCGCTCGGTCTCCAGCTCCTCGATCGTCCAGGTCACCTCGGCGGGAAAGCCCATCAGTTTCATGTTCTCGGTGAACACGGCGCCGGTCTCCAGTGGTTCGGGGCCGCCCTTGGGGAAGCTGGTGTGCGTGGTGTTCCACCGGCCGTACGAGTCGAAGTCCGTCAGCTGGGCCCAGACCTTCGCCGCCGGCGCCTCGATGCGTGCCTCCGCGCTGACCTCGGCCATGTGGCCACCCCTTCCGGTCGGGTTACGGTGCCGGGAACGTAGCCGCGGGTGCGCGAACATTCAATACTGATGACCTGTCAGATCGTGCCGGTCGCGGCGGCGTCTCGACATGCGTAACGGGGGTGACGGTCCTGACGCGCCCTGACATCATGTCGGGATGCGCACGTCTTCGGGTTCGGGAAGAAGCGCCGGCCTGGGCATCGCCCTCGGGTCGGCCTTCGCCTTCGGTGGGTCGGGAGTCGCGGCCAAGCCGCTGATCGAGGGTGGGCTCGACCCGCTCCATGTGGTGTGGCTGCGGGTGGCGGGTTCCGCCCTCGTCATGCTGCCGCTGGCCTGGCGTCATCGCGCCCTCGTGCTGCGCAGGCCCGCCCTGCTCGCGGGCTTCGGGCTGCTGGCCGTCGCGGGCGTGCAGGCCTGCTACTTCGCGGCGATCTCGCGCATCCCCGTCGGCGTCGCGCTCCTCATCGAGTACCTGGCGCCCGCTCTTGTGCTCGGCTGGGTGCGCTTCGTCCAGCGGCGCCCGGTGACCCGCGCCGCGGTCGTGGGCGTCCTCCTCGCGGCAGCCGGACTCGCCTGCGTCGTGGAGGTCTGGTCCGGGCTCGGCTTCGACGCCCTCGGACTCCTGCTCGCGCTCGGCGCCGCGTGCTGCCAGGTCGGCTACTTCGTGCTCTCCGACCAGGGCGGCGACAGCCACGACGCACCCGACCCGCTGGGCGTGATCGCCTACGGTCTCCTCGTCGGCGCGGCCGTGCTCACTGTCGTGGCCGGGCCCTGGGGCATGGACTGGTCGCTGCTCGCGGGCGCCGCGGACATGGACGGCACACAGGTGCCCGCGGCCCTGCTGCTCGGCTGGATCGTGCTGATCGCGACCGTGCTCGCGTACGTCACCGGCGTCGTCTCGGTACGCATGCTCTCCCCCCAAGTGGCCGGTGTCGTGGCCTGTCTGGAGGCGGTCGTCGCGACCGTGCTGGCCTGGGTACTGCTGGGCGAACACCTGTCGGCCCCGCAGATCGCCGGCGGCGCGGTGGTATTGATCGGGGCCTTCATCGCCCAGTCACAGGCGCCCAAGGCGCCGTCCGGGCCGGTCGCCGAGGGTGGGCCGGAGTCGGTCCGGACCGGCGCGGGGGAGAGCGCCTCCGCCGGCGAGTTGTCCGCCGGACACCCCGCCCCGTAGTGTGGCGATCATGCATTCGACTGTGCTTCCGCCGCCTGCCGCCTAGCGCGGGCGGCCGTTTTCCGACGAGGACCGGGATCGGGGTGCCCCCGAGCGGTTCGCCGCTGCCCGCGTGACGGAGCCGAGCGACCCCTCATCCCCTGTCCTCCACACGGAGAAGTCACGTGTCGAATTCCTCTGCAGCTCCTGTCGGCGTGCCCGTCGGACGGAGCCTCGTCTATCTCGTCTTCGCCGGCGTCGCCTGGGGCACGGCCGGCGCCGCGGCCTCCCTCGTATTCGGCGTGAGCGACCTCGGTCCGCTCGCGCTGTCCTTCTGGCGCTGCGCGGGCGGACTCCTGCTGCTGCTCGCCGTCCTGGCGGTACGGGCACGCCGGCGGGCATCGGCCCCCGCGCTCCGGGCCGTCCCCGAGTCCCGCGGGCGCAGGTTCCTGCGCATCGCGGGCACCGGTGCCGGGCTGACGCTCTTCCAGAGCGCCTACTTCGCCGCCGTGGGGGCGACCGGTCTCGCCGTGGGAACGGTGGTCACGCTCGGCGCGGGGCCCGTGCTCATCGCCGTCGGCGCCAGGCTCACCATGGGCGAACGCCTCGGCCGCGGCGGCACTCTCGCGGTGGCCGGAGCCCTCGCCGGGCTCGGCGTGCTGGTCCTCGGCGGCGAGGACGGCACCGTACGGCCCCTGGGGGTCGTGCTCGCCCTGCTCTCCGCGGCCGGGTACGCCGCGATCACCCTGCTCACTCGATGGCTGGGCCGGGACGGAGGCGGTGGCGACTCGCTTTCGACGACGGCGTGGGCCTTCGCCATCGGCTCGGTCGGCCTGCTGCCCATGGCGCTCGCCGAGGGACTGCTGCCGCACACCGCCGACCCGGCCAGGGTGGCGTGGCTGCTCGTCTACGTCGCGGCGGTGCCCACGGCGCTCGCTTACGCGCTGTACTTCGCGGGCGCCGCCGTGGTCCGCGCCGCCACCGTCTCCGTGATCATGCTGCTGGAGCCGGTGGGCGCGGCCGTCATCGCGGTGACGCTGCTGGACGAGCGGCTGACGCCGGCGACGGTCGTCGGCACGCTGCTCCTGCTGACCGCCGTGGCGGGGCTCGCGGTGGCGGAGGCACGGGTCGCGGCGGTACGCAGGCGGGCGATGGCCACGGCATGAACCGGGCGGCTCGGGCGGCGGGTGTTCCGGTAGGGGGCGTGGCGGGGCCGGCAGTCCAGGGTCGGCCCCGCGCCCGGCCCGTGCCTCGCCGGAGGCGGCGTGCCTCCGGCACGCGGCACGCCCCCTGCGCGCCCGATCGGTGCGGGCACCCGGCGGCGGGCGGACGGCGTCGGGTGGCCCTCCGACCGGCGGACGGCGTCGGACGGCCCCCGACGGGCATCTCCCCGACGGGCGGACGGCGTCGGGCCCGCTCAGGCGAGCGTCGCCAGGTAGGCCGGGAGAGGCGTCGACTCCGGGAGGTCGGGCGACGGGATCGGAGGGCCGTACGTGGCGGCCACCGGGATCACCCCCGTCCAGTGCGGCAGCGTCATGTCCTCGGGCTCGTCGTTCGGTCCGCCCGAGCGGCACTTCGCGGAGACCTCGGTGAGGTCGAGGCGGACGACGGCCGTCGCCGCCAGCTCCTTGGCGTTCGCCGGGCGTGAGTCCTTCGACCGGCCCGCGACCACGTGGTCGACCAGGGCATCCAGGGCCATGCGCTTCTCGTCCGGGTCGGTGACCTGGTGCGCCGTGCCGTGGATGACCACCGAACGGTAGTTGATGGAGTGGTGGAACGCGGAGCGTGCCAGCACCAGGCCGTCGACATGCGTGACCGTCAGGCACACGGCCAGGCCCGGATCGGTCTCGCCCGCCAGCCGCATCGGCCGCGAACCGGTCGAACCGTGGACGTACAGCGTCTCGCCGACGCGGGCGTAGAGCGTCGGGAGTACGACGGGCGCGCCGTCCCGTACGAAGCCGAGGTGGCAGACGTAGGCGCTGTCGAGTATCGAGTGGACCAGCTCACGGTCGTACGAGGCCCGTTCTCGGGCCCGGGTCGGAACCGTGCGGCCGGTCGGTTCGTACGCGGTGGCGGTGTCCGGCTGGGCATGGTCCGGCATTGCGTCCTCCATTGCACTAGTGCATAATCTGTTTTGTGCTAGGAGAATATCGGATCACTGGACGGCGGGCATTGGAGATTGCCGGGAGTGTCGAGCGCGCGGTGGGCGCGGGCGATCTCGAACCGGGTCAACTGCTGCCGCCGATGCGCGAGTTGGCGCAGGACCTCGGCGTCAATCCCAATACGGTGGCGGCCGCCTACCGCACCCTGCGCGAGCGCGGCGTCATCGAGACCGCCGGCCGCAGGGGAAGCCGGGTGCGCCCGCGCCCCGCGAGTACCCCCCGTAACGCCATCCGGGTGGACGCGCCGCCCGGCGTGCGCAACCTCGGTGAGGGCAATCCCGACACCGCCCTGCTGCCGCCGCTGGACGCGGCGCTCGCTGCCGCTGCCCGTCGCCACGCCGAGAAGCCCACGCTCTACGGATCAGGCCCGCTCGACCCCGGGTTCGTCCGCCTCGCCAGGGCCTCTCTCGATGCCGACGGGGTCCCTGCCGGGCCGCTCGGCGCCACCTCGGGCGCGCTGGACGGTATCGAGCGCGTCCTGTCCGCCCACCTGAAGGCCGGTGACACGGTCGCGGTCGAGGACCCCGGGTGGGGAAGCGTGCTCGACCTGGTCACGGCTCTCGGGCTCAAGGCGCTGCCCGTCGGGCTCGACGACGACGGTCCGCTCCCGGCCGATACGGAACGGGCCCTCGCGGCAGGGGCCCGCGCGATCGTCGTCACCGACCGGGCGCAGAACCCCACCGGCGCGGCCCTCTCGGCCGAGCGGGCCGGGGAACTCCGCGCCGTCCTCGGCCGGTTCCCGCAGACCCTGGTCATCGAGGACGACCACGGGTACGCGATCGTCGAGCAGCCGTTGCACCCGCTCGCCGGCGCCACCGCCAGTTGGGCCTTCGTGCGCTCGGCGGCCAAGGCGTACGGGCCGGACCTGCGGGTCGCGGTCCTCACCGGTGACCAGGTCACCGTCGACCGGGTGCAGGGCCGGTTCGGACTCGGTCCCGGCTGGGTCAGCACCCTGTTGCAGGGCGCGGTCGCCCATCTGTGGGCGTCCGACGCGATCGACCCCCTGGCGGTCGCGCGCTCGTACGGCCGGCGGCGTGAGGCGCTCATCGGGGCACTCGCTCGCCGGGGCGTCACGGCGCACGGTCGCAGCGGGATGAACGTGTGGGTGCCCGTGCCCGACGAGACCGGCGCGGTGGCGCGGCTGCTGCACGCCGGCTGGGCGGTTGCTCCAGGGGCCCGTTTCCGGTTGTCCGCGCCGCCGGGCGTGCGCATCACCGTCTCGGGGTTGACGCCCGGGGACGTCGAACCGATCGCCGCCGCGGTGGCCGCGGCGATCGGCCCCATGCCGGCCCGAAGTTACGGCTGAGCGGCCGGGGTCGGGGGAGTGGCCGGGGTCGGCTGAGCGGCCGGGGCAGGCGCTCCGGCCGCATCCGCAGTGCGTGCCGCCTTCGTACCGGCCGCGTCCCGGGGGCCCGCCGACGCCGCGACGGGGGCGGTGCGCGCGGTCTTGGCGCGGCTCTGCGTGAGGGCCGCGCCCGCCAGCACGATCAGCGCGCCGACAGGTGTGTTCCAGGCGAGCTGTTCGCCCAGCAGTGCCACGCCCGCCGCGGTGGCGATGACCGGAATGAAGTACGTGACCATCTGCGCCGTCGTCGGGCCGACCTCGTCGACCAGCCCGTACTGCATCAGCACGGCCAGTCCGGTCCCCAGCGCGCCGAGGGCGACGACCGCGAGCAGCGGCACGAGCGGGAAGGAAGTGGGCATCGCGGTGAACAGCGGGGTCACAATGGCGAGTTGGACCGTGGCGATGCCCAGCTGCGCTCCGGTGAGCGACAGGTTCGAGTGGCTCGAGCCCGCCAGCGTACGGCGCACATAGATCCAGCCGACCGGATAGCTGAGGGAGGCGAACAGTGCCATCGCCGTGCCGCGGAAGTCGAGGCCCGAGAAGCCCTGCCAGGCGCCGAGCACCGTGAGCACGCCGAGGAACCCGATCCCGAGTCCCGCGACCCGCCGACGGGTCGGCCGGTCCTCGGACAGGGCGACCAGGGACAGCGCCATGCCCCACAGCGGCGAGGTGGCGTTGCAGATGCCGGCGAGAGTCGAGGGGATCGTCAGCTCGGAGTAGGCGAAGAGTGAGAACGGCAGCGCGTTCAACAGCAGCGCCGCTACGGCGAGATGGCCCCAGGTGCGCAGTCCGCGCGGCAGCCGTTCGCGCCGGAACGCCATCGCCACGGCCAGCACGGTGGTGCCGAAGAAGAGCCGGCCCAGGGTGACCTGGAACGGCGCGTAGGCCCCGGTGCCGACCTTGATGAGGAGGAAGCTGAAGCCCCACACGGTGGAGAGCACTGCGAACCTGATGCGCCAGTCGACGGCGCCGCGGCGCGAAGCGGTGGGCGGAAGGGGCGAGCGGGCGTGGCCGGACGTGGCACGCGCCGAGGCGGCGATGGTCATGTCCTCAACGATCCCGGCTTCGACCTCGTAGGACAAGCGAGAAAATCTCGACCTGTTCGCTTAGCATTGCTTACATGTTGAACCTGGAGCGCCTGCGCACCCTCGACGCCCTCGCCCGGCACGGTTCCGTGAGTGCCGCCGCCGACGGACTGCATGTGACCACCTCGGCCGTCTCCCAGCAGATGGCGAAGCTGGAGCGGGAGGTGGGTCAGCGGCTGCTCGCCAAGAACGGGCGCGGAGTGCGCCTGACCGATGCCGGACAGCTCCTCGCCGACCACGCCGCCCGCATCCTGTCCCAGGTCGAACTCGCCCAGTCCGACATCGAGGCGCAGCGCGGTCAGGTCGTGGGGGAGGTGCGGCTCGGCGCTTTCCCCACCGCCGCCCGGGGCCTGTTCCCCGCCGCCGTGGCCGCGCTGCGCGGCGCCCACCCCGACCTGCGGGTGCGCACCCGCGAGCTGGAGCCCGAGCTGGGCCTGCGAGCCGTCATCCGCGGCGATCTCGATCTCGCCGTGGTCCTCGACTGGAGCAACAAGCGGCTGCCGGTGCCGGGCGGCCTCACCCACGCCCAGCTCCTCGACGACGTTCCCGATGTCGCCATGCCGGCCGGCCACCCCCTCGCCGGCCGGGACGAGGTGGACCTGGAGGAGTTCGCGGACGACGAGTGGGTCTCGTGGCCGGAGGGCGAGTTCTGCCACGACTGGCTGGTCTTCACTCTGCGTTCCAAGGGCTTCGAGCCCAAGATCGCGCACCTGGCGGGCGAACACCACACCCAGCTGGCGCTGATCGCCGCCGGTCTCGGCGTATGCGTCACTCCCCGGCTCGGCCGCGGACCCGTCCCCGAGGGCGTCGCGTTCGTGCCCGTACGGCAGCGGATGCGCCGCCATGTGTACGCGGCCTGGCGCACGGACGCCGACCGAAGGCCCTCCATCAGGGCGGCGGTCGACGCGCTCCGCGCAGCCGCGGGATCACAGCGCTGAGAGCTTCCTGAAGTCCCAGGAGGCGATCGCGTCGGGCGTCAGCCGCAGCCAGGCGTGCCGGCCGTCGTGCGGCATCGCGTCGAGGCCGAAGTTCTTGCGGGCGAACAGCGCTTCCGGAGCCCGCAGTTCGGGGCGGTCATCGCCGGTGCGCGGGGCCTCGCCGACGAACACGGCGGTGCCGGAGAGCTCGACGCCCCTCAGCTCTGCGTACTCCTCGCCCTCGTCGACCACGACGGCGATGCGCGGATCGCGGCGCAGTTCGGCCCAGCGGCGGCTGCGGGTCAGCGAGTACAGCCACAGCGACGTACCGTCCCAGGCGAACCACAGGGCGCTCACATGGGGGCGGCCGTCGGGTGAGACGGTGGCGACCCGGCAGGTGCGCTGTTCGGCGAGGAAGGCGTCCACCTCGGCGGGGGTCATCATGATGCGCCGGCCACGGCGCTGGGCGACGGCCATCGCCTGTCCCTCCGGTAGCTGACTGTGTGTCAGAAAGCATGGCGGCACTTCCTCCGCCGCGCAATGGCGGCTACTCTCGCGCGCCCCGGGGCAGCGAGGAGGGACCGCGTCATGGCGTCCGAACAAGAGCTTGCCGAGCAGCTGGATCCCGGCAGCACCGTGTTGCTCACCGTCGAATGCCAGGAGGGCGTCGTCGGCGCGCCGAGCGCGCTGCCGGAACTGGCCGCGCAGGCCCGCTCCTCCGGTGCGCTGCGCAATGTCGCGCGCCTGGTGGGAGCGGCGCACGAGGCGGGCGTGCAGGTGATGCACGCCGTCGCGGAGCGGCGGCCGGACGGGCGGGGCGCGAGCCGCAACGCCCGGCTGTTCCGGGCCGCCGCCCGGCTGCCCGTGCAGCAGCACTCCGGTTCGGCCGCGGTCCGCGTCGCGGCGCCGATCGAGGTGGCGGACGAGGACTTCGTCGTCCGCAGGCTGCACGGATTGTCCCCGGTAGCGGGCACCGAGGTGGACGCACTGCTGCGCAACGTCGGCTGCCGCACCCTCGTCGTGACGGGCGTCTCGGCGAACGTCGCCGTCCCGGCCGCCGTCTTCGACGCGGTCAATCTCGGCTACACCGCGGTCGTGGTGGCGGATGCCATCGCGGGGGTGCCCGCCGAGTACACCCCCGCGATGATCCGCAACACCCTGTCGCTGGTGGCCACGATCACCACCACCGACGCCCTGCTGGGTTGCTGGAAGCGGCCACGCCGGACACCGAACACATACCGGCCCGGCCCGGCCGCCTCCCCCGCGTGACCCCCACGGCGGTTCCGGCGCCTGACCCCGTGCGCCGGAACCGACGCGTCACGCGAGCTTGATGGAATCCCCTTCCACGGTGATCGACGCCGGAGGCAGCGGCGAGGTCGCGGGACCCGCCTTGACCGTGCCGTCCGACGCGTCGAAGGCGCTGTTGTGGCAGGGGCAGGTGATGACCCCGTTCGCCACGTCCTTGACCGCGCAGCCCTGGTGCGTGCACTTCGACGAGAAGGCCTTGTACTCACCCGCCCGCGGCTGCGTGATCACCACGTCCCCGACGACCTTGCCGCCGCCCTCGGGGATGTCGGTCGTCTTCGCGACCACGGAGCCGCCACCCGCGCCGCCCGTCGATCCGCCGGTCGTGCCTCCGCCCTGGTCCGCGGGCTGTTCGGACACCGACCCGCTCGAGTCGTCCGAACCGCCGCAGGCGGTCAGGGCGACGGCGAGACCGGCGCCGCCCGCCGCGGCGACGACAGTGCGCCGCGCCACGGTCCGTGCGGTCCCCTGCGATCCGGTCATGTTGGCTCCCTCTCCACGGCCGGCCCCGTGCCGGTCGGTTCGTGATGTTGTACGGGGAACGCGGCGCCCGCGTTCAACGCTTCACACATTTCTCGCGAGGCCACTTCAGCCGCCGGTTGAGCAGCCACCGGCCGCCCGACCGCCCTTGCGGCACGGTAGCGGGCGACGACGATGGTTCCGTCGCAGCGCCTCGTCACGATGGCGGCGTCCGCGAAGGTCAACGGCGTCAGATCCACGAACACGATGTCGTAGCGCTCACGCAGCCCGTGCAGGCGGGTCAGGCATGATTCCGCACCCAGCCGATCAGGGCACCCCCGCGCTCCCGCAGTCCCCTCCGCGGCCACCGCTCTTCGAACCCGAGAGCCCACCTGCCCGGTCCGAAACTGCCTCTGCGAGGGGAAGCCTGGAAGGTCCGGTGACTGGCCGGCCGAACGACTATGACTGGGCTGCCCAGTTGAGCCTGTCAGCGGGATTCCGCCAGTCACCGTGGTCCTCCGCAAAGACGGCCAGTAGGTCGTGCGTCCCGTTTCGCAGGATTTCGGAACAGACGCCAGCGGATGTGAATCTAGTCCCGGCTGAACGGCTCGAGGTCTCCTGACGGTGGATCAAATGAGTGATCTTCCGGTGGTGGCCGACTTGTTCCCTGAGCTGTCCATCGATCTCCGGCGCTCTCGCAGACAGCCAAGAGACCGAACTTGCTCCGTTCCAAGCTCCTTTGCAAGGTGCGGCATTCGTTCGACTCCCCAGCCGCTCCCCAGCGGTAGCGGCTGAGGGAGGTCGAGCCCCGGGGATATCGCGAAGTGCGGCGTGCCGAGTGATGAGGCGATCATGGTGCCGGCTGGGGGAGGTCGACACGCCCTCAACGCATCCCGCTTGCTCACGGGAGACCGCGATGTGCTGACAGGCTGCCACCGCGCAATGTGAGCAGCCTCGCGGGATCGAGCCTGGGGGTGTTTTGTGCGGGCCGGCATCCGGTGTGCCAGGGCGTTTACTAGCGGGGGCTGTGCTCTGCAGGCGCAACGTGCGCGGCGTCCGATCAGTCGTTTCGCAGCTCTGGTGGAAGCGGCTTCCGCAAGGCGGCGAACGGGCTCTGGTTGCGTTGTCGAAGGGAGTGTCAGGACATCGCTGAGGAGTCCGGACGCCCAAGTGACGCTCGATCGGCTGGCGACCTCACCTGTCCGGCGCCGAACGGGCCGCGAAGTCCGCGAACCAGGCGAGCATCTCGGAGTGGGCCACTGATCCTTCGCCGCTGACGTTGGCGACAAGGGGACCCTGCAGGATGCGCTTGACGGGTACTTCGAGCTTCTTGCCGGTGAGCGTGCGCGGGACGGCGGGGATCGGCACGATCACGTCGGGCACATGTCGCGGGGACAACCGGCGCTTGATGGCTGTGGCTATCCGCTCGCGCATGCCGTCGTCAAGTGTGATGTCGTTGGCGGTCAGGACGAACAGGGGCATGAAGTAGCCGCCGTCGGGCTGTTCCACGCCGATGACGAGGCTGTCGGCGACTTCGGGCAGCCGTTCGACGACGGCGTAGATATCGGCGGAGCCCATCCGGACGCCCATGCGGTTGAGGGTGGAGTCGGAGCGGCCGGCGACGACGACCGACAGGTCCGCGTCGACGGCAATTGACGCCCTCGACGAGGCCTACCTGAGCGCTCCCACCTTCCGTGCGGAGTCGGCCCGCGCCGAGACCTTCGGTGCACGGGCCTTGACGGACTTCAAGGGCGACCCGTTGTACACCGTCCCGGGGGACGACGAGGCGAATCACAAGTACCCTCTCGACCTCGCAAATCAAGAGGGGATGGCCGGGTCCCACGTCATCGACAAGCACGTCGGAAAGACGGACGAGCAACTGGAGCAACGGCTGAGGGATCAGCAGGTGGTCAGGCCTGCGGGTATCACCCCGAATGCCGCGTCGTCGTTCAACACGCTCTCACAGGCACAGCGATACACACAGGCTGCTCTGGATGATCCGACCAATCAGCGGAAGATTGACAACTGGCTCGCGGGAAACCCGGGCCCCACCTCGACACGCAACCTGCTGCTTGAAACCAATGATGTCGTCGGAAGGTCGTGGACCCGCGGCGATGCGGCCGCGCATGATGTCACCAACGTATGGGTGACTTTGAGGCCTCGCCCAGGAGGCCACTCACCGTTCGTTGTGCTCACTTCCATGCCCAGTGACAGCACTCAGCATCCGTAGCACAATCTGTTTTCTCTCGATCCAAGGAATCCAAGTGACTGAGGTGGACAAGGCATCGTGGGATTGTTCCTTGCGCGCCCTCTTCGGTGAAGGCATGTTCGCGTCAACCGGTCCGCGGCGGCACGAGGACTGGCGGCGTGACGCCCTCGACGTCATGCTCCTGAAGACGCGGGATCCGCGTGGCTGGCTGACACTTACCAAGGCCCCTGGTGGTAGCCCGTATACCGCTTCTGGCGCGGATCAGCCATTCTCCTCGGTTTCCCTGGCTCATTTTGATTGGATTTTCGCGGTACACGGAAAGGGGGCAGAGCAGATTCTTGTCACACTTCAGGGCGAGTGGTTCACCACGACTGACATTCCCGATTTCGAATCGAGGGAGGAAGAGCTTCTCGGCCATTCCAGAACAATCCTTGGACGGTTCGGCGAAGGAGCTCTTCACTTCACCAACATCTCGGTGGCGAGAGACGATCCGGAGGCGGACATGTTCAACCGAGACGGTGCCTACGAGTGCTTCAGTGACTACACCGTGGACTGTGGCGTGATCGCGGTCTCAGATACCGAGATCGGTGTCTTCTGGTCCTTTGTCATCGACTGAAAGAAGTTCCGTGCGTACCCGCTCCGCCACCTACCCTGACCGGCCGACCGCCCAGTGGTGCACCCAACAGTGCCCCGAGCCGGGGGCTCGAACCGGCGCCCCGGCTGGACCGCCCGGACTGGCAATGGCGCTGCTGGGGCACACCGCACACGCCTTCGCGGTGCGCCGGCCCCGGGGGCTGGTCTCCGCGGTGCGTACCGCCGTGGACCCGCCCCCGGCAGCCTCGGAACCGCTCAACCGGTTCGGCGAACTCGTCGACGCCAAGGACTCGTGGGGCCCACTCCGGTACCGGTGGTGATTCCACTCAAGGAGCCGGCTGCGGCCCGCGGAGAGAGACATCCTGCGGCGCAGCCGTTGACCGGGGCGGCCGCCGAGTTCGACCGCGCCTGTGTGGAGCCATCTCTTCAAGCCGAGGCCGGAGCGGCGATACCGATCGCTCAGCCCACTGGCCTGCTCGACAAAGGCCCGCCGCCGACAGGAGGAGCGGTCGCAGAAGACCACCGCACACGCGGCCTGACCTGCAACTTCCTCCCCGTCAGCGGCCGCTCGGCCAGACGGCGTTCATACGAAGAGTGCGCACGGCGGGCACGAGCTCGGCAGCCGGGACATCGCGGGCCGGCCCACATGCCACCGCCATCACGACCAGAGCCTCCGCGTTGAAGTCCAGCCGCTCCAACCGCACATCGATTTCCGGGAACAGCACATCTTCCAGCGAACAGACCCCCACGACCGAGAGATCCGCTGACGGAACGTTCCCGCACACGCTCGCTGACCTGGGATTCACAAGCTGCGGTCAGAGCCTCGAAACTCCCCAGATTCTCCCCACGGTTCATTCCAGGTTCTGGTGGAGGACTGGGCTTCGGCCCGCACCGTTGCTCGTGAAGACCGGACGCTGGGCCCGATAACCTGGGAAAATGCTCACAGAAGTCACCGCGACCCGCTACGTCACCCCCCTACGGGAGGGCGGATCACTGCCTGGAATCGTAGAGGCCGACGATTTCGGCACCTACGTCATGAAGTTCACGGGCGCCGGGCAGGGCCGCAAGACCCTCGTCGCCGAGGTCATCTGCGGGCAGCTCGGCCGGCGACTGGGCCTGCGCGTGCCCGACCTGGTCACCATCCAGCTCGACCCCGTCATCGGGCTCTCCGAACCCGACCAGGAGGTGCAGGAACTCCTCAAGGCCAGCGGCGGCCTGAACCTCGGCATGGACTTCCTGCCCGGCTCGCTCGGCTTCGACCCGCTCGCCTACGCGGTGGACGCGACGGAGGCCGGCAGGGTCGTCTGGTTCGACGCCCTGATCAACAACGTCGACCGCTCCTGGCGCAACACCAACATGCTGGTGTGGCACGGGGATCTGTGGCTCATCGACCACGGCGCCACGATGATCTGGCACCACAACTGGCCAGGTGCCGCGGCTTCCGCCGCCAAGCCGTACGACGCCTCCGACCACGCGCTCGCTCCCTTCGGTCCCGACATCGCCGCGGC
Organism: Streptomyces sp. NPDC018833; assembly: GCF_044390825.1. NCBI lineage: Bacteria > Bacillati > Actinomycetota > Actinomycetes > Kitasatosporales > Streptomycetaceae > Streptomyces > Streptomyces sp. NPDC018833. Next base: position 35,095 of record NZ_JBIRZM010000012.1, read on the forward strand.
CGCCGCCGACCTCGCGCCGCTCGTCACCGAGGAGCTGCTGACCGAGGTCGCGGCCGAGGTGCCCGACGAGTGGCTGGTCGACGAGCCCGGATTCGACTCCACCGACGCCCTGCGCCGCGCCTACGTCGAGGCGCTGCTGCCACGCGCGGCCACGATCCACGAGCGCATCGTCCTCGGCGCGCCCGCGAAGCCCAGGCGGCCCCAGCCGCCCGGCTGGCTGACCGAGCACCTGGCGCCGTGGCCGCACCCGACCAAGAAGAGCAAGGACGCCGACCGATGAGTGAGAGGGACGTATTCGAGTACGCGCTGCTGCGCGTCGTGCCGCGCGTCGAGCGCGGGGAGTGCTTCAACGCCGGCGTGGTCGTCTACTGCCGTGCGAAGACCTTCGTGGCCGCCCGCACCCATCTGGACGTGGCCAAGCTGACGGCGCTCGACCCGGACGCCGATGTCACCGGTGTGCGGGCCGCGCTCCAGGCCGTCGAGGGCGTGTGCCGGGGCGGGGAGGACGCCGGACAGGCGGCGCGTGACGACGCGGGCCGCCGCTTCCGCTGGCTCATCGCGCCCCGGTCCACGGTCGTTCAGCCCGGTCCGGTGCACACGGGTCTGACCCTCGACCCGGAGGCCGAGGTGGAACGCCTGCTCGACCTGCTGGTGCGCTGAATGCCGGCCCGGACCGGTGTGACTTGCGACGCCGGGCCCCGGTGCCGTTGACACCGGGTGCCAGGGCTTCTAGCGTCCTTCCTGCCGAGGTACTAAGCGGTCGCTCAGCCTAAGGGCAGGGAGCGGCCGACTGAGACCCGGCCCAGCATCGATGGGCTTCAAGGGCGAGGAGAACCAGAATGTCCACCACCGAGCAGCGCGTGGCTGTCGTGACCGGAGCCGCACGCGGCATTGGCGCCGCCACCGCCGTCAGGCTCGCGGCCGAGGGCCGCGCCGTGGCCGTACTCGACCTCGACGAGGCCGCCTGCAAGGACACGGTCGAGAAGATCACCGCGGCCGGCGGCAAGGCCGTCGCCGTCGGCTGCGACGTCTCCGACGCCGCCCAGGTGGAGGCCGCCGTGGCGCGCATCGCCGACGAACTCGGTGCGCCCACCATCCTGGTCAACAACGCCGGCGTGCTCCGCGACAACCTGCTGTTCAAGATGAGCGAGTCCGACTGGGACACCGTCATGAACGTGCACCTCAAGGGTGCGTTCCTGATGGCCAAGGCCTGCCAGAAGCACATGGTCGACGCCGGATTCGGCCGTATCGTCTCGCTCTCCTCGTCGTCGGCCCTCGGCAACCGCGGCCAGCTCAACTACTCGGCGGTCAAGGCCGGTCTCCAGGGCTTCACCAAGACCCTCGCCAAGGAGCTCGGCAAGTTCGGCATCACCGCCAACTCGGTCGCGCCGGGCTTCATCGTCACCGAGATGACCGCCCAGACCGCGGCCCGGGTCGGCATGGGCTTCGAGGAGTTCCAGGAGGCCGCCGCCGGCCAGATCCCCGTCCAGCGCGTCGGCCGCCCCGAGGACATCGCGAATGCGATCGCCTTCTTCACGGGCGACGACGCCGGTTTCGTCTCCGGTCAGGTCCTGTACGTGGCCGGCGGCCCGCTCAACTGAATCGGGGTACGACGGACATGGCAGCAGCACAGGAGCCAGGAGAGCGGCAGATGCCGGACAGCGGAAAGGTCGCCCTCATCACCGGCGGCAGCAGGGGCATCGGCTACGGCATCGCCGAGGCGTTCGTCGCACGCGGCGACCGGGTGTGCATCACCGGACGCGGCGAGGAGGCCCTCAAGGAGGCCGTGGAGCGGCTCGGCGCCGACCGGGTCATCGCGGTGGCGGGCAAGGCGGCCGACGAGGCCCACCAGGCGGTCGCGGTGGAGCGCACCATGGAGGCGTTCGGCCGGGTGGACTTCCTGGTGAACAACGCGGGCACCAATCCGGTCTTCGGCCCCATGGCCGACCTCGACCTGAACGTCGCGCGCAAGGTCTACGAGACCAATGTGATCTCGGCGCTCGGCTTCGCCCAGCGGACCTGGCAGGCCTGGCAGAAGGAGAACGGCGGTGCGATCGTGAACATCGCCTCAGTCGCCGGCGTCTCCGCCTCCCCGTTCATCGGGGCCTACGGCATGAGCAAGGCCGCCATGGTCAACCTGACCCTGCAGTTGGCGCACGAGTTCGCGCCCACCGTGCGGGTCAACACGATCGCCCCCGCGGTGATCAAGACCAAGTTCGCCGAGGCACTGTACGAGGGCAGGGAGGCCGAGGCGGCCGCGGCCTACCCGCTGGGACGGCTCGGTGCGCCCGAGGACATCGGCGGCGCGGCGGCGTTCCTCACCTCCGAGCAGTCGGGCTGGATCACGGGACAGACACTCGTCGTGGACGGCGGTATCTTCCTCAACGCAGGCGTGCACTGACGCCCGGCGGAGCAGCCTGAGCGGGTTTGTGCAGTAATGATCCAAATGCCCCGCCGGGGCATCGGTTTGACCCGGCGGGGTCTGCGGTATGGTCTGCCGACCCATGGCTGAACGAGGAGCGTGCACGTGTTCAACCGGACCTGTCTGCAGGCCGCTGCAGCCCTAGCGTCCATATCTCTGCTGGCGGGATGCGGCCTTTTCTCCGACGAGGACACCGGCAGTGAGCGGAAGATAGCGGTCGGTACGACGAGTGAGCCGAGCACACTCGACCCGGCGGCGGCCTGGGACGGCTCGTGGGAGCTGTACAGGAACGTCTTCCAGACCCTGGTCAGCTTCCCGACGGGTTCCACCACCCCGCAGCCGGACGCGGCCGAGGGGTGCCGGTTCACCGACGCGGCCAACAAGGTCCTCGAGTGCAAGCTCCGTGAGGGGCTGACCTTCACCAACGGGGAGGCGCTGAACGCGGCCGCGGTCAAGCACTCCATCGACCGCATCCGGACCATCGACGCGAAGGGCGGCCCCACCGGCCTCCTGGGTTCCCTCGACAGGATCGAGACGGCCGACGAGCGCACGGTGACCTTCCGGCTGAAGACGCCGGACGCCACGTTCCCGTTCATCCTCGCCACTCCGGCGATGTCGATCGTGCCGCCCTCGGAGTACCCCGCGGGCAAGCTCCGTGAGGACGGCAAGCTGACCGGATCCGGCCCGTACGCGCTGGACTCGTACGCCAAGGGGGATCATGCCGAGCTGACCCGGTTCAGCAAGTACAAGGGCTTCGCCAAGATCCAGAACGATGCCGTCACGATCCGGTACTACCAGGACTCGAACGTGATGATGCAGGCCCTGAAGGACCGGAAGATCGACGCGATCAACCGTGGTCTGACCGCGGAGGAGGTCGTCGAGCTCCAGGAGAAGAAGCCGGAGAACGACCACCTCCAGCTGGTCGAGACCGTCGGCGCCGACATCCGCTACCTGGTCTTCAATCCCAAGGACCCCTACGCCGGCAAGCTCGCGGTACGGCGGGCGATCGCCCAGGTCGTCGACCGCGGCGCCCTGGTCGAGAAGGTGTACCACGGCACGGCCGAGCCGCTGTACTCCATGGTCCCCAAGGGCATCGCCGGGCACACCACCGAGTTCTTCGACCGCTTCGGCGAGCCCAACGTGACCAAGGCCGAGGAGATCCTCCAGGATGCGGGGATCAGCGAGCCCGTGCCGCTGACCCTCTGGTACACGACGGACCGCTACGGCTCCTCGACGGCACCGGAGTTCGCCGAACTCAAGCGGCAGCTCGAGGAGACCGGCCTCTTCAAGATCACGGTTCAGGGCAAGCCGTGGAAGGAGTTCCAGACCGGCTACCAGAGCGGCGACTACCCCGTCTTCGGCCGAGGCTGGTTCCCCGACTTCCCGGACCCCGACAACTTCATCGCCCCGTTCGTCGGCCCCGACAACGTCCTCGGCACCCCGTACAACAGCCCCGAGATCACCGAGCAGCTGCTGCCCCAGTCCCGGCGCGAGAGCGACCGCGGCGCGGTCACCAAGCAGTTCGAGCGGGCCCAGGAGATCCTCGTCGAGGACGTCCGCCTGCTGCCCCTGTGGCAGGGCAAACTGTATGTGGCGGCCAGTGAGGAGATCGGCGGCGGCGAGCGCGCGCTCGACCCGCAGACGGTCATGCAGATGTGGGAGCTGTACCGCAAGACGAGCTGGTGATCGGATTGTCAGTCGCGGCAGGTAGGTTCTGGGATCTCGGCTCCGAGATCTCGGAACCACCTGTTGTCTGACGGAGGTTGTTGACGTGACCGACACCGACATGCTGCCCGGGTCCTGGCGCGGCGTCCTCGGCGAAGAGCTGCAGAAGCCCTACTTCAAGGAGCTCACCGAGTTCGTCGAGAAGGAGCGGGTGAACGGTCCGGTGTACCCGCCGAGCACCGAGGTGTTCGCCGCGCTGGAGGCCACGCCGTACGAGCGGGTCAAGGTGCTCATCCTCGGCCAGGACCCGTACCACGGAGAGGGGCAGGGCCACGGCCTGTGCTTCTCGGTCCGCCCGGGTGTGAAGACCCCGCCCTCCCTGCGGAACATCTACAAGGAGATGCAGGCCGAGCTCGGCCACCCGATCCCGGACAACGGCTACCTGATGCCGTGGGCCGAGCAGGGCGTCCTGCTGCTCAACGCGGTGCTCACCGTCCGCGCCGGCGAGCCGAACTCCCACAAGGGCAAGGGCTGGGAGAAGGTGACCGACGCCGTGATCCGCGCGGTCGCCGCGCGGCCCGACCCCGCCGTGTTCGTTCTGTGGGGGAACTACGCGCAGAAGAAGCTGCCGCTGATCGACGAGTCGCGCCACGCGGTCGTCAAGGGCGCGCACCCCTCACCGCTGTCGGCCAAGAAGTTCTTCGGATCCCGCCCCTTCACGCAGATCAACGAGGCGGTCGCGGCGCAGGGCCACGAGCCGATCGACTGGCGCATCCCCGACCTCGGCTGACCGTTCACACTACGGACTGACAGGCTCGGGCGATGTGCCCGAGCCTGTGCCGGATTGTCCTGAGTGGCGGATAGCGTCGTGACATCGGCAGCGAGCCGTTGGACGTGGGAGGCCACAGTGATCGACCAGCAGCAGACTCCCGGAGACGCCGTCATGACCCGGATCGGGCAGGCGGCCATGCTGCTCCACGGCGGCGACCGCGAGGAGGCGCGGCATCGTTTCGCCTCGATCTGGGCGGAGATCTCGGACGCCGGCGACCCGCTGCACCTGTGCACCCTCGCGCGCTATATGGCCGACGCCCAGGACGACCCGGACGACGAACTGGCCTGGGACCTGCGCGCCCTGGCGGCCGCGGAAGGGCAGAGCGAGGCGCGCGGCGCGTCGCAGAGCGGGGTGGGCGGCGGGTCAGGGGGCGAGATGCGCGGCGCGTCGCAGAGCGGGGTGGGCGGCGGGTCAGGGGGCGAGATGCGCGGCGAGTCGCAGAGCGGGGTGGACGGCGGGTCAGGGGGCGAGATGCGCGGCGAGTCGCAGAGCGGGGTGGACGGCGAGTCACGCACCGAGGCGCGAAGAGGTGAGTCACCTTGTGGGGTGGGCCGCGAGGGACGGACCGCCCGGCACGAGCAGTCGCTCGCGGTACGCGCCCTCTACCCCTCGCTGCACCTCGATCTCGCCGCCGACTACATCAAACTGCGCCGGCCGGAGGCCGCACGGGCCCACCTGGACCGGGCGCGCGCGGCGACGGATGCCCTGGCGGACGACGGGTACGGAAACGGGGTGCGGACCGCGATCGACCGTCTGGAGCGCACACTCGGCGCGGGCTGACACTCAATTCCCGTACCTCTGACGGCAGATACGTGCCTCGGGGCTGTCGGAACGCCATCCGCCGTAGTCCTGGCCGAGATCGCAGATGTCTCCCCGGTTCAGGGGGATCCTGGGCAGGGGCGGCAGCTCCGGCCGCGGTACGGCGGGAGTCTGCGGCGCACGGCTTCGTGCACGGGTCGGCGGGGCCTCCTTGTGCGGTGCGCGAGCGCCGGCCTTCTCGCGTCGGTGCGCCGGGGGAGGCGTCGCGGGCGCGGTCCGCTTCGGCAGTGCGGCCTCCAGTGCCTCGCGGGCGGGCCCCTGCACGATCTGGGGTTCCACCGCCTGGTCCGGTCGTACGGCGGAGGGGTGGGCGGGTGCGGGAGCCGGCTGCGCCTCCACGGAGACGCAGCCTGTCGCGGCCCACGCCGCCATCCCGACCAGGACCTTTGCTGTCAGTGTTGTTCGCTGCACCCACGCAACTCTGCTGGGCGTGAGGGGCGTTGCCGGGGAGTGCAGGCCGCAAATGGTCCGCACGGGTGAAGCGGCTTTCAGCCGTCCTCGGGAATGTGGCTCATTCGCCGGTCACGCCGTCGATCCGCTCGCGCAGCAGATCGGCGTGGCCGTTGTGGCGGGCGTACTCCTCGATCATGTGCGCGATGATCCAGCGCAGGTTGTAGGTGCGGTTCCCGGAGATCTTGCCCTCGCTCAGGTCGTCGAGTCCCCGCCCTGCGGCCACCGTGCGGGCGGCGGCCACCTCGGCACGCCAGTCGGCCAGCGTCCCGTCCCAGGTGGTCTCCTCGCCGACGCGGAAGTCGCCGTCCGGGTCCTCGTCGCTGTAGTAGAGGGCGTCGACGTCCTCGCCGGCCATGACCTGGCGGAACCACCAGCGTTCGACGTCGGCGAGGTGCCGTACGAGGCCCATCAGGGTCAGGGTCGACGGCTCCACGGATGCCGTGCGCAGCTGCTCGTCGCTCAGGCCGGCGCACTTGGTGACGAGCGTCGCGCGGTGGTAGTCCAACCAGCCCTCCAGCATGGCGCGTTCGGCGGCGGTGGTGGACGGTTCGGTGCGCTCAAGCGTGGTCATGGCGGCCATCCTCGTGCAGAAGGCCACCACCGGCCAGCGGTTATTGCGAGCCGGCGCCCGGGCCGAGCATGCCGCGCAGCAGCTCGTCGAAACCGGTGCGCAGCTCCTGCCGGCTGGGCACGGCCCGGTGGTAGGAGCCCGCCGCGCAGGAGAACATCAGCCCCTCGCACCAGGCGACCAGGGACAGTGAGTGCCGCTCCGGCTCGGCGGAGCCCGCGGCGGCCATCATCGCGTTCAGCGGTTCGCGGAAACGGGCGCCCGCGTTGTCGTAGAACGCGCGCAGCTCCGGCCGGCGGACCGCCTCCAGGGCCAGCTCGTAGCGCGCGACGAGCAGCTCCCGGTGCCCGGTGAGGTAGCGGTGCAGCGCGAGTGCGAGCCCGTCGAGCAGCGCCTGACGGCCTTCGCCGGGTGCGGGCATCTCCTCCAGGGCGAGGACGCCCGCCTCGCGCTCGGCCAGCCGGTGCACCGCCATCTCCAGGAGGGCCTGCCGGGTGCGGGCGAGGTTCGACGTCGAGCCCTGGGGGAGGCCGGCCGCCTCGTCGACCGCGCGATGGGTCAGGCCGCGCATGCCGCGCTCGAAGAGCAGCGACAGCGCCGCGTCGCCGATGAGCGCGGTGCGCGAGTCGGCGTCGACGGCGGGCACGCGGGGGACGGTGGCGCGTGCGCCCGCGGCGGCGGTGCGGGACGGGTGCGGGGCTCTGCGTTCGACCATGCCGCCCAACCTACCGCGTCGACTACAGCTGTAGTACGGTGTCTTTCACTACAGGTGTAGTCAACGTGTCGAGGAGCAGTCATGCCCGAAGCCCGTGCAACGTCCCGAGCCGTCGTCGTCGGCAGCGGCATCGGAGGCCTCACCGCGGCCGTCGCCCTCAGCAGGCAGGGCTGGCACGTCACCGTCCTGGAGCGGGCCGCCTCCTTGGAACCGGTCGGCGCGGGCATCGGCCTCGCCCCCAACTCCCAGCGTGCCCTCGACGTCATCGGTCTCGGCGACGAGATCCGCGAACTCTCCGCCTGGCAGGGATCCGGCGGCATGCGGAACCCGGCGGGCCGCTGGCTCGCCCGTACCGACGCGGCCGCCGCGGCCGAGCGGTTCGGCGGCCCTCTCGTGCTGCTGCACCGCGCCACGCTCGTCGACCGCATCGCACGCCGCCTCCCCGCGGACGCCGTCCGCACCGGATGCCCCGGGGAGTTGTCCGACCCGGGAGTCGCCGGCGGCCGCCGCGCCCGCGTGACGACGCCCGAGGGTGAAATCGAGGCCGACCTCGTGATCGGGGCCGACGGCATCCACTCAGGGCTGCGCGCAGGCCTCTTCCCGCGCCACCCCGGCCCCGCGTACTCGGGTTTCACCACCTGGCGCCTCGTCGTGCCCGCCCCTGACGCCCCCTTCGAGCCCCACGAGACCTGGGGCCCCGGCTCACTGTGGGGCACCCAGCCCCTCAAGGACGGCCGGATCTACGCGTACGCCGCCGCCACCGCACCCGCCGGAGCCGCCACGGGCGACCAGAAGACCGAACTGCTGCGCCGCTTCGGCCACTGGCACGACCCGATCCCCGCCGTCATCGCCTCCGTCGACCCCTCCCGGGTGCTGCGCAACGACGTCCACCACATCATCGAGCCGCTGCCCGCGTTCCACCGCGGCCGCACCGTGCTCATCGGCGACGCCGCCCATGCCATGGCCCCCACCCTCGGGCAGGGCGGCAACCAGGCCATCGAGGACGCCGTCGTCCTAGCCCACCACGCATCGCCCTCCTCGGACCTCGGCGCCGGCCTCGCCGCCTACAGCGCCGAACGGCTGCCGCGCACCACGGCCGTCGTCCGCAAGTCCGCGCGCGTCGCCCGGCTCATGTCGCTGACCAGCACCCCGGCCGTCGCGGTCCGCGACGCCCTGATGTCCACCGTCTCCCGCCTCGGTCCCGGCCTGGTCCTGCGTACCTTCGACGGCATTGCCGACTGGCGTCCGCCCCAGCACACGTATGCTGCCGGAGCACAGGACGTGCACGAAGGACGGCCGGCGGGACGCTGACGCCGGAACGGCATCGAGGGAGGCCCCCCGTGAAGGTCGGCTGCATCGGGCTCGGCGACATCGCGCAGAAGGCCTATCTGCCGGTCCTCACCACCCTGCCCGGCGTCGAACTGCACCTGCAGACCCGCACGCCCGCCACCCTGGCCCGCGTCGCCGACACCCACCAGATCCCTGCCGCGCGGCGCCACACCGACCTCGACACGCTCCTCGACCAGGGCATCGACGCCGCCTTCGTCCACGCGCCCACGCCGGCGCACGCAGAGATCGTCACTCGGCTGCTCGAAGCCGGCGTGGCGACCTATGTCGACAAGCCGCTCGCCTATGAACTCGCCGACTCCCAGCGGCTGGTCGCCCTGGCCGAGGAGCGCGGCACCAGCCTCGCCGTCGGTTTCAACCGCAGGTTCGCGCCCGGGTACGCCCAGTGCCTGGAGCACCCCCGCGAGCTGATCCTGATGCAGAAGAACCGCGTCGGGCTCCCCGAGGACCCGCGCACCCTGGTCCTCGACGACTTCATCCATGTCGTCGACACCCTGCGGTTCCTGGCACCCGGGCCCGTCGAACACACCGATGTGCGGGCCCGGATCGTCGACGGACTGATGCACCACGTTGTCCTCCAGCTGTCCGGCGCCGGGTTCACCGCGATCGGCACCATGAACCGGATGAGCGGCTCCACCGAGGAGATCCTCGAGGTGTCGGGCCAGGACTCCAAGCGCGAGGTCCGCAACCTCGCGGAGATCGTGGACCACAAGGGGCAGCCGAGCGTCAGGCGGCGCGGCGACTGGGTTCCGGTGGCCCGCCAGCGAGGCATCGAGCAGGCCGTGCACGTCTTCCTCGACGCCGTACGCGCCGGGAAAGTGCTCAGCGCACAGGACGCGTTGCGGACCCATGAGCTGTGCGAACGGGTCGTGCTGCGGGCTCTCGAACAGGCCGCCGGATAAACCGCAGACCCTCGGCCGCCGCCAGCGCGGCCAGCACGCCCAGCGCCCCGTACACCGCCCAGTCGCCGAACCTCGCGTACAGCGATGTACCGTCCGCTCGCGGCACGTCGTACACGGCGGCGCCGCCGGCATCCGTGGACAGCGGGTGGCCGATCGGCCGGCCGTACGCGTCGAACACGACGCTCACGCCCGTGAGCGTCGCGTGCGCCATCGGCCGGCCCGTCTCGGCCGCCCGCAACGCCGCCAGCGACGCGTGCTGTTCGGGCGCCCAGCTGTCCTGGAACGACGACGTGGCGGACTGCGCGATCAGCAGCTGGGCGCCGTCGCGCACCAGATGCCTGCTCATGTCGGGGAACGCCGACTCGAAGCAGACCAGCGGGCCGATGCGCAGGCCGTCCCCGCCGCCCTTGTCCTCGGTCAGGGTCATCACGACCGGCTCGGTGCCGCGGAGCCTGTCCTCGCTCGCGGCCCTGCCGACCGAGGTCACCCAGCCGAGCACCGAGCGGGCCGGGATGTACTCGCCGAACGGCACCAGACGCATCTTGTCGTAGCGGTCGCCGGTCGGCCCGCCCGGCCCCACGAGCACCGAACTCTTGTAGATGCCGGAGCGGCCCGCCGCCTCGTTACGCGCATCCACGTTCACCAGCAGGGGCGCACCGACGTCACGGGACAGGGCGGCGAGGCGATCCGCCAGATCGGGCCGCGCACGCAGATCGGCGCCCACGCTGCTCTCGCCCCAGATCACCAGGTCCAACGCCTTCTCCCGGCGCGCCAGATCGCGCGTCAGCTCCTCGCCCCGGTCGAACCGGCGTTCCACGCTCTCGGCACCGCTCACGACGCCGGGCTGGACCACGCCGATCCGCATCCGTGCCGACTCCCGGGGCTCCGGCGCCCACGCCCAGGCCGAGACGAGCGCCGTCGCGCACACGGCGACGCCCGCGGCGGCGGGCATCCGGGCCCTCTCGACGGCGATCAGCAGAACGAGGGAGGTATTGACCGCGAGCACCAGCAGACTGACCAGCCACACCCCGCCCACCGAGGCGAGCCGTAGCGCGGCAGGCACCTGCCACTGGCCGGCCCCGAGCAGCCCCCAGGGCCCGCCGAGGCCCTCCCAGGATCGGACGAGCTCGATCATGAGCCAGCCCGAGGGGATCACGGCGAGAGAGGCGACGGCCCGCGCCGTGGAGGGTCTGCCGCCGATCATGAACCGCACGAGCCAGGCCCAGGGACCCCACAGCAGACCGAGCAGGGCGGCGAGGACCAGCAGGAAGACATGCAGGCTGGGCAGCAGCCAGTGATGCACGGCGATCATGAACCCGATGCCGCCGAGCCACCCCTCCACGAAGGCGCGGCGACCGGTCGGCGCGCTGCGCACGAGGAGCAGCCACGGAACGAGGGCGACGTAGGCGATCCACCACAGCGAGGGCTCGGGAAACGCGAGCGCGGGCAGCGCTCCGGCGCCGACGGCGGCGGCACCCCGGCGACGGGACACACGCACGTCCCCCGACCCGCGCCCCCCGCGCCGGCTGCCGCGCAGCCGTACCCGCCAACCGCCCGGAATCCGCATGCGCGCCTCCTCCACGACCAGTGTGAGCCAAGGAGCCCAGGCGTGACAGAGCACCGCGTGCGGCTGGTGTGCGGTCCGTGCCTGCGGGGGCCTCCGGATCCGGCGGCTCGCACCTTCGGACGGCCTGACGCGCCACCCGCGAGCCGCCCGGGACGGCTCTGCCCCGGGACGGCTCTGCCCCGGGACGGCTCTGCCCCGGGACGGCTCTGCCCCGGGACGGCTCTGCACCGGCCGTGGACCAGGGGCCCCAGCCGGGTGGCCGGGGCTCCGCAGCGGGTGGCACCCGTGGCCCCTCCCAGGTTGGGCCGCCGCACCAGGTTGCCGGTCGTCAGGGATCGCTTCACCGGCGGGAGGCGGTGCGGTGGCCCGGACGGCGTTGCCGCAGAGAGCGGCCGGCCTACGGCCGGACGAGGCTGCCGTGGTCGCCTGCCTGCCGCCTGCCGCCTGCCGCCTGCCGCCCAGCAGCGTGCGCGCGCGGCGCCGGCCTGAAGCGTGATCCGGTCCGGCGAGCGGGGCCTTGCGCCGGAGACGCTGTGCGGACGGTAAGGGGCCCGTGCGCTGGGCGGCTCGGCCGGGGGCGCAGTGTTGCGGCTTGTCGGCCCGGTCCGGCTGCGGGGCGTCGCCGTGCGACGGGGGCGGCGGCATGGCGTGGTGCCGTCTCCAACCGTGAGTTGTCGCGGGGGGAAGGTTCGGCCGGTCGGGCGGCAGTGTCGCGACCCGCAGCGGGCGCCAGGCGTGCGGCCGTCTTCGACCGTCAGGCGTCGCGCTGGGCGCCCCGGTCGGGGCGCAGTGTTGCGGCTTGTCGGCCCGGTCCGGCTGCGGGGCGTCGCCGTGCTCCGGCGGTGGCGGCATGGCGTGGGCCGCCCCCCAAACCGTCAGGCGTCGCCACACGGCTTCCCCGGGCGGCGCCATTTCTCCTGGGTTGCCACGCTGTGGAGGCGCCAGACCGCCTCCCGGCGCGTCAGCGTGAAGACGTAACGGCCGCCCGAGACGAAGTCAGGCCCCGATGCCGACAGCATCGGGTTGATGTAGTCCGCCCGCACCTCGGCGCTGTCACCGGGATAGCCGCCCAGGTCCTGGAGGCTGACGCGGCGGTTGACGATCAGGTGCTGGCGGACCGGGAACAGGCGCATCGTCTCGGCCAGCCAGTCGGCGACCTCGTCCGCCGGTCCCTCGATGCCTCCGGACCCGCGGTAGTCGGCCCGCCCGCCCTCGGTGAACAGGGCCCGGTATGCGGTCCAGTCGCCGTCGTCCACGGCCACGGCGTAACCGGTGACCAGTTCGTCGATGGCGAGGCGGTCCATCACGGTCGCGAGATCCACGCGCTGCGTCATCGGGTCAGTGTCGGGCAGAGCGGGGTTCGGCGCCAGAGCCGTGCACGTCACTCCTGGAGAGCGAGGGGCGAGATACTGCGGTCATGCGCATCGATCTCGACCCGGCCCACAGCGAGCCCTCCGTCTTCTACAGGCTGCTGACCGCCACCGTCGTGCCCCGGCCGATCGCCTGGGTCTCCACCACGTCCGCCGACGGCACCGACAATCTGGCACCGCACTCGTTCTTCACCATTTCGTGTGTCGAGCCACCGGTCGTCCAGTTCACGTCTGTGGGACGCAAGGACTCGCTGCGCAACATCGAGGACACCGGCGCCTTCGTGGTCAACCTCGCTCCGGAGCCGCTGTTCGAGGAGATCAATGCCACGGCGACAGATTTCCCGCGCGGTATCAGCGAGTTCGATGCCGTCGGCATCGCCAGGGAGCCCAGTCTGCGGGTCGAGCCGCCCCGCGTGGCCGCGTCCCCGGTGGCGCTCGAGTGCCGGCTGCACAGCACGCTGCGGCTCGGTGACTCGACCGTTGTCTTCGGCCAGGTGGTGCACGCCGCCGTGAGTGAGGACGTCATGACCGACGGCCACCCCGAGGTGGCGAAGCTGGCGCCGCTGTCCCGGCTCGGCAGGGACGAGTGGGGCACGATCGGCGGCATACGCGCGATCTCACGCATCCCGTACGAGCCCTGCTAACGGCTCCTGACCGCGCGCATGACGACGAACTTCGGGTCGCCGGCCACGACGTCGCAGTTTCCGAACAGCCGCCGCAGCCGTACGTGGTAGCCCAGGTGGCGGTTCCCCACGACCCACAGCTCGCCGCCGGGCCGCAGCACGCGCCGGGCGTCGGCGAACATCCGGCGGGCGGTGGTGTCGGTCGTCGCGCGGTGCGAGTGGAAGGGCGGGTTGTTCAGCACGAGGTCCGCCGAGCCGTCGGCCAGCGCCGACAGTCCGTCGCCCACGACGAACTCCGCCTTCCCCGCGGGGACGTTGTCGCGGAACGTTGCCTCCGCGCTGGCGACCGCCGAGAACGACTCGTCCGTGAACGTGACCCGCACGTCCGGGTCGGCGAGCGCCGCCGCCGTGCCGACCACACCGTTGCCGCAGCCCAGATCCACGACGTGCTCGGCGGCGCGCCCGGTCGGCAGGTGGCGCAGGAAGAAGCGGGTGCCGATGTCCAGACGTTCGGCGCAGAAGATGCCCGCGTGGTTGGTCACCGTGCGGCCCGCGAGAGCGGCCCCCGTGTCGGGCGGCAGCTCGTAGCGCAGCGGCCACGGACTGGGCACGCGCGGCAGTCCCACGTCGGGCGTGCAGAAGATCAGCCGGGCCTTCTTGGCCGCGAGGGAGGTCCGGGTCGGCCCGAGGATTCGCTCGAACAGCTTCAGCGTCGAGGTGTGGATCTCGCTGACCATGCCGGCGCCGACGACGACTGTGTCCGCGTGGACGGCGGGCGCCAGCCGGTGCAGCTGGTCCTCCAGGAGCGCGAGGCTCTTGGGCACGCGCACCAGGAGGACGTCGACCCTCTCCGGCGGGGTGTCCCTCACCGACAGCAGCCGTACGGCCCCGGCGTCGATGCCGCTTCGCGCGAGGTTGGCCCGGGTCGCCTGCTGTCCGAGATACGAGTCGGTGATCTGGACCACGGGGTGGTGCCCCGCGAGCGAGGTGACGAGGGCGCCCCATCGGTCGCCGACGACGGCCACGGAGCCGGTCAGCGCTACGGGGGCGGCGCCGTCGATGCCGTGCAGATGCCGCAGCAGGTACTCGTCGGCGGCATCCCAGGCGCGGAGCGTGTCGCGCGGGTCCTCGGGGAAGCGGGCGAGCTCGAACGCGCCCCATGACGTGGTCAAACGGTTCATCGTGCCATCAGGCTAGCCGAGCGGGCGGTACTGCCCGGTCACAGCGGGCGGGACCGCCCGGGAGTCAGGCCGCGTAGCCCTGGTGGGCGGCGCCTCCGCGCCACTCCACCAGATGCGGGTCGTCGAGGATCATGTCCGCATCGTCGAGTCCCGCTCGCCGCAGGAACTCCACGAGATCCTTGTCACTGCGCGCGAGTCCCACGATCTCGCCGCACACGGTGACCCGCCGCCCGCCGCCGGGCGACGGCGGGTGCACGACGATGGGTGCCTGCCAGGCCATGACTCCAGGGTGCCGCGCTCGGGCCGCGTGTGCAGCCCGGAAAGCGCGAGCCCCGCAAGCACGAGCCCGAAAGCGCCGCCCCGCAAGTGAGCCCCGAACGGGGCCGGGCAGTACGTGCCTCTCGGCGTCAGGCCGCCGGGCGAACGTCCTCGCGTGCCGCAGCCGCCCACTCCACGACGAGCGCCTCGTACTCCGGCCGCCGGTGGTCGGGGAGCTCCCCGTCGGCCCACAGCTCACGGATCCGGGCGTTCAGTTCAGTGGCGGACATGGCGGTTTCACACTCGCTGCGAATGGGGGACATGGCATCAGATTACGGCCTCGCAACGGTGACCGTCCCTCATCGCACAGTGACCGTCAGCCCGCCGACTCACCCGCCTGCGGGCTCAGCACATCCGTTCCGACCAGGATGAACAGCAGGATTCCGAGCAGGATCCGGTAGATCACGAACGGCATGAAGCTCTTCGTAGTGATGAATTTCATGAACCAGTTCAAGTGTCGAGGTCCTGAGCGGCTTGACCTGCTGTTTCCATCACTCTTCAAGATTGAATGGGAGATGGCACTTTCCAGTGCCCTCCCTCGCTGGCCACGAAGCGCAGCCACCTGGTTTGCAGCGAATCGGCAATCTCCTGCTCCATGCGTCACCTGCGCGAACGCGGTCTGACCGGGGTCCGGCTCGTCATCGGGCGACCACCACCTGGGCCTTCAAGGCCATCCGCAAGGTCATGCTCGGGGCCGCCTACGACCACTGAAGGGTTCACTGGAGCCGTCGAGAAACAAGGTGTCGCGTCCACCTACCGGTGTCGTTGATCTGGTATGGCGCTTTCGGGAGGGGTGCACGGCCAACTCGCCGTGCGATTCGAGGTGTTGCTGCCACATCTGAATGGCTGCAGCGACGGTTGATGTGTGCGACGGAAGCCCGGCTGCTCGGGTATGGCGGCATCCGTGCCGTCGCCCGTGCCGCCAACGTGAGCGAGACGACGGTCCGCCGGGGCGTCTTCGAGCTGGAAGCCGGTGAACAGCCGCTTCCCGGAGGACGGGTACGCAGGCCAGGTGGGGACGCAAGCGTGCCGAGGAGGTCGACTCCGGAGTGCTGCCCGCGCTGATGGCGCTGGTCGATCCGGAGGAGCGAGGCGATCCGGTGTCGCCACTTCGCTGGACGACGAAGTCGCTGCGGAGCCTGGCAAAGGAACTGACCCGCCAGGGGCACTCCGTCTCAGCGATGACGGTGGGCCGGTTGCTGAAGGAGAGCGGGTGCAGCCTGCAGGCCCAGGCCAAGACGCTGGAGGGGAAGCAGCATCCAGACCGGGACGTCCAGTTCCGCTACATCAACGAGCAGGTCAATCTGCACCAGGGTGGCGGCGAGCCGGTGATCAGCGTGGACACGAAGAAGAAGGAGATGCTCGGCCAGCTGCCGAACGTGGGCCGCCAGTGGCGACCGAAGGGCGACCCGGTCCAGGTGGAGGACCACAGCTTCTTCACCGGCCCGAAGGGTGACACCGCGATCCCCTACGGCATCTACGATCTGACCGCCGACACCGGCTGGGTCAACGTCGGCGTCGACCACGACACCTCCACCTTCGCGGTCGCCTCCATCCTGTGCCGCTCGAAAAGTCATCGCCGCAGGTGAGCCGGGTGCGGTCAGTCCGCTGGGATCATGTCCTGCGTGATCGTGTCCTTGCTGTACAAGGTGACTCGGAAGCTGCTCGCTGTTCCATCGGTGCTCCTGCGTCGCGGGACGGCGAAGGAGGCGGAACTGCTGGTGCTGCGGCACGAGAAAGCGGTCCTGCGTCGCCAGTTGCCTGGACCGGTCCGCTATGAGCCTGCCGACCGGTTCTGGTTCGCCGCCCTGTCCGGGCTGATACCCCAGCGCCACTGGCTCAAGATCTTCCCTGTCACCCCTGGCACCCTGCTTGCCTGGCACCGCAGGTTCATCGCCGTGAAATGGGATTACACCGCGCGCCGGGGCACCGGCCGTCCACCCACCCCGGCAGCGATCAAGAAGCTCGTCGTGCGGCTGGCGAGCGAGAATCCGACGTGGGGGCACCAGAGGATCCAAGGGGAACTGGCCCGACTCGGGCATCGGATCGCCGCCTCGACGGTGTGGGCGATCCTCCACGCGGCCGGCATCGACCCTGCTCCACGTCGCTCAGGCCCCACCTGACGCGAGTTCCTGACCGTGCAAGCCGAGGGCATCATCGCGGCAGACTTCTTTCACATCGACACCGCCCTCGGCAGGCGGTTGTACGCGCTGGTGTTCCTCGAGCACGGCACCCGGCGGCTGCACATCACCGGGGTCACCGTCCGCCCGACCCGGGACTGGGCGGTGCAGCAGGCGCGGAATCTCACCGCCGACCTGGGCATACGCATTAATTCCCTGCGCTTCTTGCTGCGCGACCGCGATGGCAAGTACCGCGAGGCGTTCGACACCGTCTTTGAGGCCGAGGAGATGGAGATCCTCAAAAGTGCGCCACAGGCTCCCCGTATGAACGCGCACTGCGAACGCATCATCGGCAGCATCCGACGCGAAGCCCTCGACCACGTCCTCATCGGACCGCATCCGGAGGTCGAGTCTGGCGCACGCACTCCGCGGCCTCCACTGGACTTCCGAATACGTTCCGAATACTATGGATTCATGACCACCGCAGCAGATCTCCCCGCGGCGACTCGGCGCTCCTCGGACCTGAGCAAGCGCTCCGCCGAGGTCTTCGCCGAGGCCGAGGACCACCCCGTGACGGTGACACGGCGCGACGGCGAGGCTCTGGTCCTGATGTCGCAGCGCGAGGCCGAGGGCCGTGCCCGCTTGCTGAACTTTGCCGCGCAGCTCATCACCGTCACCCTCGACGACCGCGGCTCGCTCGCCGAGCGGATGTCCAAGGCCTTTCCTTGGATGCTCGCGCTGTCGCCGGCCGACCGGGAGTCCTGCGCGCAGGACCTCGTCGATGCGGCGCGCGCGTCGTTCTCCACCGACCAGCCGCACCTCGCGATCGCAGAGCTGACCTCCTGGAAGGAGACGGCCACCGCCGTCGCGGCCGGGCTCAGCAGCGGCAGCGCCGGTCTGGAGTGGCTCGACGACGATGAGACCGTGGAGCGTCCGTAACCGTGGCAGCCGCCAGGAAGGGCGAGCTGGTTCCTCGCCCTCCGAAGAAGATCGAGTACGAGATCCGCTTCGCCACAGCCGACGCGCAGAAGGGATGGCGCGACCTCGTCGCGACGATCCGCAACCCCATGACGGAGACCTGGGACTTCCTCACGCGGACGCCACTGTCCACGACGCCGACGAACTATCGGCTCAAGGGTGAGCTCGGCGTCATCGAGCGTGGTGGCGCGACCCATGAGCGGTGGCAGCACAAACCGACTGCGAAGGGCACCGCGCGCATCTGGTTCTACGTCCACGAGCGCACGGTTTTCCTGGAGCAGGTGCACACGAGCCACCCGAACGAGACGAAGTAGGCGGGCTTCGCAGCGCCGCACATCGTCGATGAGCGCGCATCCGATGGGGATGATCGCCGTGTGGCTGCCGCGACCGGCGAGGTGCTTCACCAACTGCGAGTTATTGCCTATTTGTATCCCTCGGCACGCCTCTGACCAGGCGTTTTGTGTGGTTGGTCGAGAGTGAGGCCAAACGGCGGCGGTGAACAGGGTTAAGAACGGCAATCGAAGCATGTCTCAGTACGTGCTACGCCAACTTGTCGGTTCTTGAGCTGATCGGCTCGGATGCCAGAGAATCTGGTCGCTGACTCGCTGCTACCGGCGGTCACACTAGAGTCTCGCACAAGCGCCCCGTCAGGTTCCTTGGGTTCTAATGAACGTCGCAACACCCGATCTTCGGGAACGCGATGAACTTGAGGAAGACGGCGCCGGGCCGCCCCCTGGTCGAGGAGCGACGGAAGTTCCTTGAACTCGTTGGCCAGGGGGTGAGCATCAGAGAAGCTAGTCGGATCATCGGCATCAATCGCCGGACCGGACAAGAGTGGATGAATGGCCGCAAACCCCGCATCAAGACCACTGTGCGGACCGGGAAGTGAACACGACCCGAGATTCATCCCATCGCGGGCGAGAAGCGGGCCTTCGTCCCTCACCCCCTGGCAGAAGACAAGGTGGCGAGAGGGGCGGGGCAGCCCATTTCCTGTCGCTACCTGTCCGAGGCGGAGCGCATCCGTATCGCTGACCTGCGGCGGGAGAAGAGGAGCATTCGGTCGATCGCGGCCGAGCTGGGCCGTAGCCCGTCGACCATCAGTCGCGAGATCCGCCGCAACTGCAACTCAAGCGTTCGGCCGAGCCACCCGAGCTACTACCGCCCTTTTGCTGCTCACAAGCGCGCCGAGACACGGCGGGCTCGCCCCAAGCCTCGGAGGATCGAGACGTGCCCTGAGCTGCGGGACTTAATCCAGGCGCGCTTGGGTGAGAAGTGGAGCCCTGAGCAGATCGCGAACATCCTGCGCCGGCAGTTCTCGGACCGCCCGGAGATGCATGTGACGCACGAGACGATCTATCGCGGCCTGTATGCCCAGGCGCGGGGTGGGCTGTGGCGCGAGATCAGTCGGCGCCTTCGTACCGGCCGCTGCATGTCGAATCCGGGCCGAATTCGGTCCGAGTATTGTCGTCCCTGTCTCACCGTCCATGCAGCAGATCCGGGCATTCCGGGCGTTACGGGTGGTCCAACGCCGGTCTGTAGTGGACATTCAAGCGGCGGACGAATTCACAAGTACATGTACGAGGGGTCTTCTTGTCGACCCGCTCTCTGGCTGAACTCGATCAACGATGGTGCGCCCCGCAGCAGACCCTGGAAGTGATCACTGGCGAGAGCGTCTCGCTGACCGCTCCTGCCAAGAACCACTGGTTTCTGGCAAAAGCGGTGGTGTGCGGCATGGCGTTCGGCTCCCGTCGTTGGGTCGTGGCGATATCGTCGGAACGAGTTGTGCGGGGGGTTGCGTCCTGAGAAGTGGTGTACGGGTTCCCACCTGATCCGGGCGTTTGCCTCGGCGTCGGAGTGAGTGTCCGGATACAAGAACGGCCACCGGCTGATCTTCGAGTTGTCGAAGCTCGAAGGAGATCAGCACGATGACCGCACCTGACAGTCTGCCGCTGCACGCCCTCGCCGAGGACAACCTGGCCGCGGCGAGTCCCGACCTGCTGCGCGCGATGGTCAAAACGTTCGCCGACGCACTCATGTCCGCCGAGGCCGACGCCCTCTGCAACGCCGAATACGGGCAGGTCAGCGACGAACGCGTCAACCACCGCAACGGATATCGCCCGCGCGAGTGGGACACCCGGGCCGGCACCGTCGAACTGGCCATCCCCAAGCTGCGCCAGGGCAGTTACTTCCCGCACTGGCTCCTGGAACGACGGCGCCGGGCCGAGCAGGCCCTGATCTCGGTGGTCGCCACCGCCTACCTGCTCGGCGTCTCCACCCGCAGAGTCGAGAAACTCGCTGAGTCCCTCGGAGTCACGCAGCTGTCGAAGTCCCAGGTCAGTGCGATGGCCAAGCACCTGGACGAGCAGGTCGCCGCCTTCCGTAACCGGCCTTTGGAGGCCGGGCCCTACTCGTTCGTCTGGGTGGACGCGCTGACCCAGAAGGTCCGCGAGGGCGGCCGCATCATCAACGTCCACGCGCTGATCGCGGTCGGCGTCAACGCCGACGGACACCGCGAGATCCTCGGCCTGGACGTCGCCACCGCCGAGGACGGCGCCGGCTGGCTCGCCTTCCTGCGCTCGCTGATCGCCCGCGGCCTGTCCGGTGTCCAGCTGGTCATCTCCGACGCGCACGCCGGCCTGGTCGACGCCATCGGCGCGGTGCTGCCCGGCGCGTCATGGCAGCGATGCCGCACGCATTACGCCCGCAACCTGCTCAGTCAGGTTCCGAAATCGGCCCAGCCGTGGGTGGCCACGCTGCTGCGGACCATTTTCGAACAGCCCGACACCGACGCGGTCCGGGCCCAGATGGCACACGTCCTGGACGCCCTGGAGGCCAAGTTCCCCAAAGCAGCAGCCCACTTGGACACTGCCCAGCACGACCTGCTCGCCTTCACCGCGTTCCCGCGCGAGATCTGGCGGCAGATCTGGTCGAACAATCCGCAGGAACGGCTGAACAAGGAGATCCGGCGTCGCACCGACGTGGTCGGCATCTTCCCCGACCGCACCGCCGTCATCCGGCTCGTCGGCGCGGTGCTGGCCGAGCAGAACGACGAGTGGACCGAGGCCCGCCGCTACATGGGACTCGACCTGCTGGCCAAGGCCCGCCTCCACCCGATCGAGTTAGAAACTGACGAGACCGGTGGGACTGGCGTTGCCAGACGGTCGTCCTCGACGCGCTGGAATGTCTGCAGCGTTCCGCCCGGTGATCGCTCGGAGCGGCGCCCTCACTCCATTCAGGGGCATTTGCGACAGCCGCGCGACTTGATCACGGGGAGATGGTGGACATAGTCCACCATCTCCTTCCTTCCTCTCTCACCGCCCGGTCGAGTCTGGCGTACCCAGTGATCGTCGCCAACGATCAGTGCGCTCCCATGCGGCGGGAGTGCCCTACGCGTCCTACGCCGCTTTGGATGACCGCTGGTAGGCGGCCGGCTCAGGGGGTAGTCCGCGCAGCACTCGGTGTACAGGCCGGAACAGGAATCGGAAAACGTGTCTGACGCGACCGAGATCGTGTCCGCGCCGGGAGCTTCGGACGTCACCAGTGCCGGGCACAGTTCACGGTCAGGAATCTGCGTCGCGGGTACAGGAAGAGGACCAGGTGACCGGTTGAGCGCGGAGCACACGGCCCTTTTTGGTCGCCTCGGGCAAGCTTCAGGTTCAGGAGGACGGGATGCGTCTTTACCACAGCCGTCCCACGGACCCCGGGTACCGCCGCGTGCGGCACGGGCGCGGCTTCCGGTACCTCGACACTCACGGCGAGCCGCTGCGCGACGCTGCGGCGCTGGCCAGGATCCGGGCGCTGGTCATACCGCCGGCCTGGCGTGATGTGTGGATCTGCGCCCGGCCGAACGGGCATCTGCAGGCCGTGGGCACCGATGCCGCCGGACGCCGCCAGTACCTGTATCACCCGCAGCTCCGGGCCGAGCAGGAGGAGGCCAAGCACCACCATGTGCTTGACGTCGCCGAGGTCCTGCCCGTGGTACGGGAGGCCGTGGAGGGCCATCTGAGCGATCGGGGGCTGACCCGGCAGCGGGTTCTGGCCACGGCGTACGGCTGCTCGACCTCGGTTCTTCCGCGTCGGCAGCGAGCGCTACACCGAACTGAACAACAGCTACGGCCTGACCACGCTGCTGCGCGAGCACTCTCGCTGGCAGGAGCTGGCCGGCCTGGAGATCACCGCCAAGGACTTCCGTACCTGGCACGCCACCGTCATGACCGCCGTGGCACTGGCTGTCTCGGAGCCCGTCGCGCGCAGCGAGACCGCCCGGCGCCGGGCTATCGCCCGGGCGGCGCGCGAGGTGGCCGGGTATCTCGGCAACACCCCCGCAGTCTGCCGTGTCTCTTACATCAACCCGCGAGTGATCGAGATGTATGAGGAGGGGGTGACGGTCGCCTCCGCGCTGCCGTACCTCGGCGACGAGGGCGCGTACGGCATTCCCGCCACCCAGGGACCTGCCGAACGGGCCGTGCTGCGCATGCTCCGCAACGGACGCCCACCGGAGACCGGGTAACACCTCAGACGGGTGCAATGGGAGCCGCAGAGGGCCATGCCCACCCCCGGCTGCGATACCGGCGGCGTCGGGCTCCGGCCGCGGAAGCAGCGAAGACGTCGGCATGGACGGCCGTCCGCCAGGACCCAGAACCCGCCGTGGGTGAGAAGCCGAGCCAGGTCCCTCGCCGTCGTCGTCGGCGGGTTCCTCCTGGCGCGGGTCGAGCCGGGCGACTCTGTCTCGGGTAGGCGCTCAAGCCGACGGGGCGCAGTCGTCACCAGCGGGGTTTCCCCGGCGTCTGACCGGGTGACCCGGGGGTAAAGCCTGAAGATCTCGCTATGAAGAAGGGCCGATCCGATGGGTGGCGCACCGAAGGACATGGACCAGGCAGCGCGGCAGGATGACGATGTTGTGGCTCTGCTGCTGGAACAGCACTCCATGATCAGGGAGCAGTTCGGCACCGTGAACGGCAGCCGTGGCGCGCTGAAGCAGAAGGCGTTCGATGAGCTGCGGGCCATGCTTGCCGTCCATGAGACGGCAGAGGAGATGATCGTGCGTCCGGCTGCGGCGGACACCGCCGGGAAGGCGGAGGCCGATGCGCGCAATCAGGAGGAGGCCGCAGCCACCAAGGTGCTGGCGGACCTGGAGAAGATGGACGTCGACAGCACCGAGTTCGACACCAAGTTCGCCGAGTTCCAGCGCTCCGTGCTGGCGCACGCCGAACACGAGGAGAACGAGGAGTTCCCTCCCCTGCGGGCGGGCAAGTCCGAGGAGGAGCTGCGGACGATGGGACAGCGGCTGCGATCGGTGGAGAAGATGGCTCCCACGCATCCGCACCCGACGGCGGCCGGGTCCCCCAAGGCCCAGTGGTTGACAGGGCCGTTCGCCTCGATGATGGACCGCGCCCGTGACGCGCTGAGCCGCACCTGACCGACAACAGCCTTGGGGCGCTCCGAAGGCGCCCCTCGGTGGCGTCTTGGCTACTTGCTGCGCGGAGTTTCTGTCGCCACAGGACACACACTGCGGCACTGATGCTTGTCGCGCAGGCCATGACCGCACAGGCGCATGCGGCATGGCGTCTGAGGAGGGGGACCTGTCCCCGAGTGGTGGACACCTCTGATCCCGGCCCCGGCAGGGGCCGGGTAGGAGGCATCTTTTATGGTGATGAAGGTCTACTCGCCCGAGTTCAAGGCGGACGCCGTCGCGCTGTACCTGTCGGACCCGAGCCACACCTTCGAGGGCATCGGCAAGGATCTGGGGATCAGCCGCGAGACGCTGCGTAACTGGGTACGGGCCGAACGGGCCCGCCACGGCGGGGGCAGCACGACGAGCACGAGCACGGAGAAGAACACGGTGGATTCCCTGCCGACGGCCGAGGAGCTTCAGGCCGAGAACGAGGCCCTGCGCCGGGAGCTGGCGGCAGCGCGCAAGGAGATGCACAAGCTCGCCACCGAACGGGACATTCTCCGCAAGGCGACGAAGTTTTTCGCACAAGAGATGACCTGGTGACCAACCGCTTCCAGTTCATCGAGGACCACCACCGCGCCTGGGGCGTGAAGCGGTTGTGTGCCGTGCTGGAGGTCGCCCGCTCCAGCTTCTACAAGTGGCGGGCCGGCCGCGAGGCCCGCGCCGCACGTGAACAAGCAGATGCCGCGCTCGCCGAGCGGATCAGGGCCGTCCACGCCGAGTGGGACGGCACCTACGGCCGCCCGAGGATCACCGCCGAGCTGAGCGGCGACGACGACGAGCGCGTGAACCACAAGCGCGTCGGCCGGGTCATGCGCAAGTTCGGCATCGCCGGGCTGCGGCTGCGCAAGCGCCAGGCCACCACCGTGCCCGAACCGTCCGCCACACCGATGCCCGACCTGCTGGAGCGCGACTTCACCGCCAGCGCCCCGAACACGAAGTACGTCGGCGACATCACCTACCTGCCGGTGAGCGACGGCGAGTTCCTGTATCTGGCGACCGTGATCGACTGCTTCTCCCGCCGCCTGGTGGGCTGGTCGATCGCCGACCACATGCGCACCTCGCTGGTCACCGACGCGCTCCGGGCAGCCGCCCAGGTCCGCGGCAGCCTGGCCGGCGCCGTCTTCCACAGCGATCACGGAGCCCAGTACAGCTCCCGCGAATTCGCTGGTGTCTGCGCCGAGTTGGGTGTCAGGCAGTCCATGGGCGCGGTCGGCACCAGCGCGGACAACGCCCTCGCCGAGTCATTCAACGCGACCCTCAAACGCGAAACGCTCCGTGGCGCCCGCCGCTTCGACGGGGCCCGCGCCTGCCGCCTGGCCGTCTTCCGCTGGACCACCCGCTACAACACCCGCCGACGGCACTCGGCGAACGGACAGCAGGCGCCGATAGCCTACGAACAGCAGTCAGCTACCCTGACGCTTGCCGCATAACGACACGAACAGGTGTCCACTCCTCGGGGACAAGGCCCAGGGTCGTGCCGGAGTTCGGTGGCGAACAGCAGCTTGATCCCTTTTGATCCGTCGTCGTCAGCCACGACACGGTCACCTGGCCTCTGCTGCGGCGTGCCGCCGTTGGGACCGGTGAGATGGGGTCGGTGTGGGTTGCCATGAGATTCCTCGATGCGGATCCGTCGATGCATGGCAGGTTCGGGCGGAGGTCGCATGACTGCACGAGCCCTCAGCCGGCCCTCGTTACCGGGCGGTGCGTCGCTGCGGCCGAGTGGCCGATTACGTCGTCCATGTCAGTGACATGTGGTCATCGGGGGCCGGGAGTTGGAGGAGGAACGCAGTTCGGTTCACACGTAACTCCAGGTTCCGCATGCTTGTATGAGGGTGGTGGGGATGTCGGTCCGCGTGGGCGGTGGGCGGGCGGGGCCGGGGCGGCCGGAGTGGATGGCAGGGCTCCAGTCACCCAGCCCTGGAAGTCGGTGCGTCGGGTCCGGACCTGGCGATGGCCGTGCGCCGCATCGGCTTCGCCAGTCAGGTCACCGACAGGCCGAACCCGGCGCAACAACCTGGAGCAGCCGCTGCCCGGCCCCGGCGCCGTCCACGGCGAACTCAACGGTCACGCGCTGCGGCGCAGCCACTACACCGAATGGCTCGGCCACCACCCCGCCCTCCAGCTCGTCGCCTTGGCCGCCGGCCTCACCGCCACCGCGGCCATGCCTGTCGCCGCCTACGTCACCGGGCGTATTCGGCGTCCCTCCTGGCAGACGCGAGTGGCACGGCAGGCCGCAACACTCGTGCTGCAGGGACGCCGCGGGGCCGAGCGGCGGTGGAGCGGAAACCGTTTCGTGCGGCCATGACCTGACGCGCGTGCCGGGCAATCTGGCTTGCGCCCGCCCACGCCCCCATCGCGCGGGCCGCGGCGGGAAACCGCAGCCGTCGGGGGCTCGTCGAGCCAGCAGCCCACCGGCACTGCGTCCGGCCTGCCCGCGCATCGGAGATCAACCTCATGGGTACACGGCCGGTGGCGACGGGGGTCGTGGGAACTGGGAGCACTCGATGTTGATGGCGAACCCGGCGGTACTGCGAAACCTGCTGGAGGAGTACGAGGCGCTGGTGTCCTTGCATGCCGAGACCGGCGGAGCGCGGGCGCGGCAGCGGATGGAGGACGTGGCCTATACCCTGTGCGTCTCGACAGGGACAAAGGACGTGGACAGCGCCCTGGCCGCTGCACGGCAGCAGCTGGGGAGCGGCGCTGGACGATGAGCACCGCGGAGGCGCTGGTCGCCGGGGCTGAGCAGGCGCGTGCGGCGGTCGGCGGGTAGGCCGGGAAGGCGGCAGTTGCCGTCTGTCAGGAGGCAGCTTTGGTGAGGGCGCTGATGAGCTCGTCTTTGTTCATCTTCGACCGGCCGGGGATGTCGAGTTCGGTCGCCTGCTCGTACAGCTGACCTTTGCTCAGTTGCTTGAGCTGATCCTTTCCGCCTCGTGCGGCCTTCTCCTTCTTCTTGCCGTCTTTCTTCCCGCCGGCTTGGAGCCGCTTGACCTTTCTCTGGCCGGGGGAGGGCCGCTCGCGGCCTTTGCGGGTCTGGTCGACGCTGCGCTGGAGGGCCTCCATCAGGTCGATGACGTTGGTGGCCTGCGGCGGTGCCTCCTCGCTGACGATCTCCTGGCCCTTCGCCTTGGCGTCGACCAGTTCCTTCACCCGCTCCTCATAGGTGTCGTGGTAGTCCTCGGGGTTCCAGTCGATGGACAGCGCGCCGATCAGCTGCCGGGCCATGTCCATCTCCTTGCCCTTGGCTTCGCCACGCCCGGGCAGTACCGGCAGCTCCTGGTGCGGGTCGCGAACCTCGTCCGCCCAGTGCAGCGTGTGCAGCACGAGCACCTCTTCCTGCGCGCGCAAAGCGACGAGGTACTGCTTGCCGCGCATCACGAACGTGGCGATGCCGGTCTTGTTCTCCTTCTCCAAGGCAGCGCGCAGCAGCTCGTAGACCCCGGTGTACTCCTCACCCTTGGGGGCGAGGTAGTAGGTGCGGTCGAAGTACACCGGCTCGACCTGCTCGAGGTCGACGAAGCCGGTGATCTCGACGACCTGGGACTTGCCCGGGGCGATCTCGTCCAGCTCGTCGGGTTCGACGATCACGTAGTCGCCGCCGCCCAGGTCGTAGCCCTTGACGATGTCGTCGTAGTCGACCTCCTTGCCGGTTCTCTCGTTCACCCGCTGGTAGCGGATGCGGTCGGAGGTGTCGCGCTGCAGCTGGCGGAAGTGGACGGTGTGGTCCTCGGTGGCGGTGAACAGCTGCACGGGCACTGTGACTAGCCCGAATGTCAGCACTCCGCTCCAGATCGCTCGTGCCATCGTTGCTCCCTGCCCTTCTTCTCAAGTTCGTGACGGTGTGCGGCGCACCTGTTCGGCGAGCTTGCGGGCGTGCGCGGCAGAGTCCTCGGCCCGGCGCCGGGCTTCGCGGACGGCACGGTCGGCGTCACGGGCTCGCCGGGCGGCATCACGGGCCTGACGTTTGTCGCTCTCGGCTTCCTTCAGCTGCTGGGGCAGCTCGGCGATGCGCTGCTCGGCCTGCTGCTGGAGCTCCTCCGCCCGGTCGCGCTCCTGCTGGGCGTCGGCGAGGGACTCTTCCTGCTCCTTGAGCTGCCGCTCGGCGTCCGCCGCCTCCTGCTGGGCCCGCTGAAGGCGCTCTTGCTGCTCTTCTCGGCGAGCTCGGGCGGCATCCAGGTCGGCCACCCGTCCGGAGGGTTCGCTTCCGCGGCTGCGAGCCGGGCGCTCCGCGGGTGCCTGGGGCAAGGCGGAAAAGCCGACGAGGGCGCTCAACGGCTTGGTCAGACGGCCCTGGGCCCACTGCTGGGCCGCATCCGGGTCGGCCAGCACCGCGTGCAGCGTCTCCTGGACCTCACGCTGGACGTCTTCGCTGATGCGCTGCCCGGCCTCGGCGGTGAGCCGTCCGGCCTGCCGGGCCAGCGCGAACGTCACCTGCCGCTGCCGCGCCGACAACTCCCGCAGCTGCTCGCCGTCCAGATTCCGGTGGGCTTGGCGCAGCGCTTCACCGAGCTGCAGCAGCCGTTCGGCCTCGTCCGGCTGCTCGCGCACCAGCAGGTTGCTCGCCCAGGCCGCCAGGGTGGGGCGGCGCAGCCGACGGATCTGTTCGGCCAGCTCCCGGTAGCCTGCGGAGCGGGCGCCCTTGGCCCGCTCGTTGCGGGTGGCGGTGAAGTCACCCGGCGCGAGGCCGTAGAGCTCGTCGGTGACAGCGTCCAGATCCACCCCGCCCTCCCACCACCCCCTTGTGTAGATTTTGTCACTATTTATGAGGGTATGTGGTGGATGTGGTCGTGACTCCTCCGCTTGAGCCGATGCTCGCCCGTTCCGTGGATGTGCTGCCGGGGCCTACCGCGCTGCCCGGCGGTACGTTGTACGAGCCGAAGTACGACGGCTACCGGCTCCTGGTCTTCGCGCGTGGAGGTCAAGCCTTCCTGCAGTCACGCAACCAAAGCGACTTCACCGCCGCCTTTCCCGAGATCACAGACGCCGCCCGGACGCTGGACGAGGACGTCGTCCTGGACGGCGAGGTGATCATCTACCGGGAGGGCCGGCTGGACTTCGCCGCCCTGCAACAGCGGATCAACCGCAGACCCGCCACCGCGGCCCGCCTCGCCCGCGAACAGCCCGCCCACCTGATCGCCTTCGATTTGCTTTCGCACGCCGGGGGCGAGCTGCTCGGCCGACCGTACCGAGACCGTCGGGCGGCCCTGGAGTCGCTGTTCAAGGGGCACCGTCTTGCGGCGCCGTGGGCGCTTACTCCCGCCACGACCGACCCGGAGCAGGCCCGGCAGTGGATGCGCCGGTGGGCGGCCGTCGGAGTAGAAGGAGTGGTGGCCAAGGGCTACGCCCAGCCGTACCAGCCCGGGCGCAGAGGCTGGCAGAAACACCGCGCGCGGGACACCGCCGAAGGCGTCATCGGCGCAGTCACCGGCACCCTCCGCAGTCCGCAGACGCTTCTGCTCGGGCGCCACACGGAGCAGGGAGAGTTCCGGCTGGTCGCCCGAAGCACCCCCTTGCCGGACGGGCTGCGCAGTGACCTCTCACAACTGCTCACCCGGGCCGGGCCCGGCCATCCCTGGCACGATGTGCGTGTCTCCTCGCACTGGGGAAGCCGGGATCCATTGGACTTCATACCCGTGGCCCCCGCACTGGTGGCCGAGTTCTTCGGCGACGTGGCCGTCGACGCCGGCCGCTGGCGCCACCCTGTACGCGTGCGCCGGCTTCGCAGCGACATGACCCCCGACGATGTACCCCGGCTGGAGGAAGGCCGTGCTGGCACGCTCCCGAAGCGGCGGCAACCGGCGTACCCACAAGCAAAGCAGCACACCATGGCGGCCAAGAAACCCAAACGCACCCTCTATCACGTCACACCGGCAGGGGAGCGCAGTGGTGCCGGCCGTTGGCAGGTCGAACACGAGGAGGGCCGCCGCAGACTGCGTGAGCCGCACCGTACCCGGAAAGAGGCCATCAGCGCGGCGCGCGCACAGGCCAAGGAGCACGAACCCGCGCAGGTCATCGTCTACGGCCGCGACGGGCGCGTCCGCGCCGAGTACACCTACGGCGACGACCCGCGCCGCACCCCGCATGACCCCGCCGCGTGAGACGAGCAACGTCTGCGCGGGCTCTACGAGCTGATCAGCAGGGACGTGTTCCGTTGGTTGCTGGTGGACACGTCGGCCGCCGAGGGCGCCCGGCGACCACACCGTCCCGAGCCCACACGCAACGGCGGAACCCGCTATGCCGCTCGGGAGACCGACTGGTATGGGGTCGGCCCCGGGGGTACCCAGAGGACGCCGGGGGCGGACTCGCGCACGCGGGCGCCCGAGCAGCGAGGGAGCGGGCCATGGGACGGCAGGGGCAGCGGACGGAGCAGAGCCGGGCCACGCGTCTGCGCCGGACCGCCGCCGATGTCTTCGGCTGGGACTCCCTCCTGCCCGAGCAGCTGACCGCCATGGAATGGGTGCTGGAGGGCGAGGACACCCTCGTGGTGATGCCGACCGGATCGGGCAAGTCCGCCATCTACCAGGTCCCGGCCCTGATGCTGTCCGGCCCGGTGGTGGTCGTGTCGCCACTGCTGGCCCTGCAGCGGGACCAGATCGCCGGCCTGCCGGACGGCGTCGGCGCTCCCGGTGCCGTCGCGGTCAACTCCGACCTCGGCACGGCCAAGACGCAGGACGCGTGGGAGGCCGTGGGCCGGGGCGAGGCCCGATTCCTGTACCTGTCGCCGGAGCAGCTGGCCAAGGACGAGGTCGTGGAGCGGCTGGCCGACGCTGGTCCCGCCCTGTTCGTGGTGGACGAGGCCCAGTGCGTTTCCTCGTGGGGCCACGACTTCCGCCCCGACTACCTGCGGCTGGAGCAGGCGGTACGCCGCGTGGGCAGACCACCGGTGCTGGCGCTGACCGCGACCGCCGCTCCACCGGTGCGCAGAGAGATCGCGCAGCGGCTGGGCATGGTCCGGCCGAGGCTGATGGTGACGGGATTCGACCGGCCGAACATCAAGCTGGAGGTCCGCCGCTTCCTGGAGGAGGACGAGCGGCGCCTGGCCGTGGTGGAGCGTGCCGCCGCCGAGCCCAAGCCGGGCATCGTCTACGCCGGGACCCGTAAGGACAGTGAGTACTACGCCCGGGAACTGGCCTCCCTGGGACTGGCGGCCGAGGCGTACCACGCCGGACTGCGCGCCGCCGAACGCGAACGGATCCACGACTCCTTCCTCTCGGGTGCGGCGGACGTCGTGGTGGCGACCTCGGCGTTCGGCATGGGCATCGACAAGGAGGACGTACGGTTCGTCCTGCACGCGTCGCTTCCCGGGTCCCTGGACGCCTACTACCAGGAGATCGGCCGCTGCGGCAGGGACGGGCACCCGGCCCTCGCCGTACTGCACTACCGGTCCGAGGACACAGGAATGCAGACCTACTTCGCCGGCCGCACCCCAGGCCGCGACACCCTGTCCGACGTGGCTGACGCTGTCCACGATCATCGCGCGGATCCCGCCGGCCTGGACGAGTTGCGCCAGGACACGGGCCTGCCCAGGAACCGGGTCACCGCCGCGGTGAACCTGTTGGAGGAGGCCGAGACCGTCGCCACAGGGGAGGAGGGCGAGGTGCGTCCGTCCCCCGGCGTGTCTCCCGGTCGGGCGGTCGAACAGGCAACGCACGCTGCGCAGGCGCATCGCCGGACCGACCGGTCGCGGGTCGAGATGGCCCGCGCGTACGCCGAGACGGCCGGTTGCAGGCGGCATTTCCTGGTCGGCTACTTCGGCGAGGACTACGCAGCGCCGTGCGGGAACTGCGACGCGTGCGAGGAGGAGGGCGCCGAGAGCGGGCACGGGGAGAAGCCGACTCACCCCGCGGCGGCGTCCTACCCCGTAGGGACCGAGGTCCGGCACCAGCAATGGGGCGAGGGCACGGTGCTGAGCGAGGACCAGGACCGCATCACGGTGCTGTTCGGCCAGGCCGGTTACCGCAGGCTCTCCCTGGAGGCGGTGGCCGGGCGCGACGACCTGCTCGCGGTGGTGCGCAGACCGGGCGAGGAGCGGTCCGCCACCTGACGCTGGGCCGTTCCCGGCTCCGCCCTGTGAACCCCATGGCAGCGTGAGGAACCACCCTGTGGGCACTCGCCGAGCTGTGAGAGAGGCTTTCCGGTGGTTTAGTCACTTATTGAGCATCTAGTGGTCAAAAGGAGAAAAGGGGCCGTCGATGCGAGTACGTGATTCCGTGGTGCTGATCACCGGCGCGTCCAGTGGCATCGGTCGGGCCACTGCCGTCGCTTTCGCCCGTAAGGGCTGCCCGGTCGTCCTGGCCGCGCGGCGGGAGGAAGCGCTGGAGGCGGTCAGGCAGGAGTGCGAGCGCCACCGGGGCGCGGAGGCGCTCGTCGTGCCGACCGACGTCACGGACGCAGGCGCGGTCGAGGACCTGGCCCGGCGTGCGGTGGAGCGGTTCGGCCGGATCGACGTGTGGGTCAACTCCGCGGCCGTGACCGTGTTCGGCCCCTTCGAGGAGGTTCCCCTGGAGGACTTCCGCAAGGTCCTGGACGTCAACGTCATGGGGTATGTCCACGGGGCCCGCGCAGCCCTTCGTGTGATGCGCGAGCAGGGCGAGGGCACGCTGGTGAACGTCTCGTCCATCGTCGGGGTGGTGAGTCAGCCGTACACCCATGCGTACGGCATGTCCAAGTACGCCATCCGGGCTCTGAGCGCGAGCCTGCGCCAGGAGCTCCGTCTCGACAAGGCGAAGGACATTCACGTGTGCACGGTCCTGCCGGCCACGATCGACACTCCGCTGTTCGAGCACGCGGCGAACTACACGGGACGCAAGCCGGTGGCGATGCCCCCGGTCTACAGTCCCGAACGCGTCGCCCGGACCATCGTGGACCTGGTGCGCGTGCCCCGGCGGGAGGTCGTGGTGGGGCCGATGGGCCGTTCCATGGTGTGGCAGTCCAGGGTCGCGCCGGGGCTGGTGGAGCGGATGATGGCCCGTCAGGTGGACAAGAGCCACCTGTCCCGCAAGGAGCCCGCTCCGGCCGGCCACGGCAACCTGCATGTGCCCGCGCCTGGGGAGGGAGCGGCCCACGGCGGTTGGGGCGGACGCCGCCGTACCGCGATGCGACGGCTGACCACCGCCACGCTGCTCGCGGGCGTGGCGGCGGGTGTGGCACGACGGGTCCGTACCTCTTGACCAGTCGGGAGACACACGAGTTCACCCCTGCGGCCGGTACCCGCGTCCACGCGGCCGTCCTGGGGCCGCCCGGGGTGCCCGAGGCCGTGTGCGTCCACGGCCTCGGCTGCTCTTACCGCTACTGGCTGCCGTTCGCCAGGGCCCTGACGCCGTATGCCAGGACTGTGGCGGTGGACCTTCCCGGCTTCGGCCGCACCCGGGGACCCAGGCGCGCCCTCGATGTCCGGGGGCTGTCGCTCGCACTGGCCGACTGGCTCCGCGCCACCGCGCGGGGACCGGCGGTGCTCGTCGCCAACTCGACCGGCTGCCAGGTCGTCGTGGACCTGGCCGTCCACGCGCCCGAGCTGGTGGGGCCGGTCCTGCTGAACGGTCCGACGTTCGACCGCAACGCCAGGTCGTGGCCGATTCAGACGGGTCGCCTACTGCGCGACGCCCGCTGGGAGCGGCCGTCCCTCGGGGTGGCCCTGGCCGCGAGCTACGCCGACTGCGGCGTGCGCCGGGCCCTGCACACATACCTGCGCATGGTGCGCGATCCGGTGGAACGCAAGCTCCACCACCTGCGCACCCCCGTCGTCGTGGCGCGCGGGACGAGGGACCCGATCGTGCCGAGGGCGTGGGCGGAGGAGGTCACCGGGCTGCTGCCGGACGGCCGCCTTGCCTCGGTGCCGGGCGCCGGACACACGCTGAACTACTCGGCGCCGCGCGAGCTCGCCCGCATCACCCGGACGCTGCTGCCCGAGAGCGCTCATGCGCCGGGGACGCCGGAGAGGGAAGGCCGATCCGATGCGTCGCCTTGAGGCCGCGCGGTACCTGACGGACTTCGACTCCTCCGTCAACATGGTCCGCGCGGTGGCCTCCTTCCTGAGAGGTGAAGACCATCGCGGGCTGTCGGTGGGGCCAGGCTCCCCGAGGCTCGCCGCTCTCCTGTCCGCGCCGCCGCGACCGGTTCGACGCCGTATGTTCGAGCTCATGGGCTTCTCCCAGGGCATTCCGCTCGACCGGGTGCGTCATGTGACGTCGGAGGACCTGGATACCTGGGTGGTACGGCAGTACGGGCAGGGCCCTTACCCGGCCGTGGTGATCGGGGCACCGAGCGGCGGGGCGGTCCACCTGGCCGCCGCCCTTCGCGCACCGTTCCTGCCGCAGACGCTGCTCGTGGCCGTACGGGATGTCGCCACGTACCCCGACGACCCGGTCGGCGCCATGGAGGCCGTGGCTCCGAGCGCGCGCATGGTGGCGGCGAGAAACCCGGACCTGGCCGTCCATCACATGCACGATCCCGCCCAGGACAGGCCCATGCTGCAGAAGATGGCGTACCTGCGGCTGAAGAAGCAGCGTCTTGGGCGGGTGTACGAACGCTTCCTCGAGCAGTGCCTGGCGCCCGGGGCCACGGTCATCCAGCTGGAATGCACCCGCGACTGGCGCAGCCGGAAAGTGGGCGAACGCACCTTCCTTCAGTTCGGCTGTCTGGGTGGGGTGACGGAAGAGGAGTACCACTCCAGTGGCGAACGCATCTCCCGGTATCTGCGGGCCGAGGGTTCGCCGTACGACCACTGGGAGCCGCCCGAGCCGGACGCTCGCCGCCCGGAAGCGGAATGGGGGTTCGACCCCGCCCTCGCCCCCGACATCCGGCGGACCGCCGACGTCAACGGTTACGTACTGCGCCGTCTCGTCGTCCACGAGCCGCAGGACCTCAGCCCGTTCGTCGCCGACCTCCACCGATGGTGGTACCGGCGGCGTGGCCTCACCGGTGACCGGCTGCTCGTCGAGTCCTACGTTCAGTGGGACCCACTGTGGACGCTGCGGCTCGGAGCCGTACCGTTCTGGATGAGGTTCAACATGCAGCCTTCGTACGACGCGCTGAAGACCTACCTCGACGCGAGCGAACCCTATGGAGCAATTCACCTGAACCTCTTCTCCCAGGGGCTGAGGTCCCCAGGCGTCGTCCCGCTGGAGCGGTTCGCGGATCTCGTCACCTCCCGGGCCACACGCACGGGTCAGATCATCGGCGTGGACGAACGCGCCTACCCCTCCGACACCGGCAGCAGCTTGCGCTACCAACCGGCCTTCGAATCGCTGCCACCACGACACCCGCTGCCTCCACCGCTGACGGTCGAAGCGGTGGACACCTTCCTCGGGCAGGCCACCCGCAGTTACGAGGTTGAGTGGGCCTGACCTCGGCCGGCCAGGCAGCCGGAGTAGCGGCACCGTTGGAGAGCGGCGGCCAGGAGTACCGGTGACGCGCGGTGTTGTGAGGTGTACGGGGCCGGGCGGCGCGTTGAGCGCCCCTCGGAGAAGGGACTCAGTAGGTTTTGTCCGCATACACCGACTCTCGGGAAGGCGCTACGTGAGTCCCAACGGCTCTGACCTCCCCCACGACCTGGGGGCGCGGGCGGTACCCTCACGCCGCAGCGGCCGACGCGGCGGAAGCCCGTGCAGGCACTGACCGCGGGCCTGGTCCTGGCGACCGCCACCAGTTGTACGTACAAGGACTTCCCCGGCCTGGGGATGCCCAGAGGATCCGCGGATCCTTTCCCTGTGGCGGGGTTCCTGGGCGGCTGCGCTGGCCGTGGGAGTGGTGGTCTGGGGTCTGATCCTGTGGGCGGCGATCTTCCACCGGCGCAGTAGGACGAAGGTCGAGGTTCCCCCGCAGACCCGGTACAACATGCCGATCGAGGTGCTGTACACCACGGTTCCGCTGATCATCGTCTCGGTCCTCTTCTACTTCACCGCCCGTGACGAGTCCGAGCTCCTCACGCTCTCCGAACGGCCGGCCCACACGATCGGCGTGGTCGGCTTCCAGTGGAGCTGGGGCTTCAACTACATCGAGAACGTGGACGGCAAGGCAGAGACGGGCAACGCGAACGCCGACCCCGACCAGGGGGATTGTTCCGGACAGGTACAGCAGGGATTTCCCCAAGGGCGCCGAAGGTGTCTACGACGTGGGCGTCCCCAGCACCCGCAACCCGCAGACCGGTAACCCTGGCCCGACACTGTGGCTACCGATGGGCGAGAAGGTCCGGTTTGTCCTGTCCTCGCGTGACGTCATCCATTCTTTCTGGGTGTTGCCGTTCCTGATGAAGCAGGACGTTTTCCCCGGCCACAATGTCAATGCCTTTGAGATGACGCCCAACCGTGAGGGCACCTTCCGGGGCAAGTGCGCCGAACTCTGCGGCGTCGACCACGCCCGGATGTTGTTCAACCGTCAAAGTCGTCACCCCTGACCGCTATCAGCAGCACCTTGAGGAACTGGCCGCGAAAGGGCAGCGCGGCTTCATTCCGGCGAGCATCAACATCACTGACCCGGCCAGAAACGCTGAGCCACGCAAACTGTAAGGACCGTGGCCGTACTCCAGCTCGCTGTGCACGTCGCTGAGGGGGAATCTCGGCAGCGACGGCCCGGCGCAGGTCGTCAACGAGCCAGCGCCTCATCAGCCAGGGATTGGCGACACACGGCGTTGATCAGCCGTGGTGTCGAGCGAACCGTCCCGTTTCAGCGAGCCGGCGGTTCCACCAGCCGGGGCGGGCTGCCGCGATC
Source organism: Streptomyces sp. NPDC018833 (assembly GCF_044390825.1). Classification (NCBI taxonomy): domain Bacteria; kingdom Bacillati; phylum Actinomycetota; class Actinomycetes; order Kitasatosporales; family Streptomycetaceae; genus Streptomyces; species Streptomyces sp. NPDC018833. Next base: position 71,138 of record NZ_JBIRZM010000012.1, read on the forward strand.
GCCTTCAGCCGGCGGTGTTCCGCTCGCTGGGCGGCGACGAGGAGGGGAACCAGCGGAGGAGTCAGCAGGGGCAGGCGTCGCGGAGCGGAGTCGTTCTCCAGGAGCAGGGCGGCTACGGCCGCGGTACCGGAGACGTAGAGGATCGGGTTGTAGTACGGCATGAGCCGCGGGCCGAGTCCTTCGCAGTCCGTGAGCCACGGGAGGCCCAGCCGCGTCCGCCTGCGCGGCCAGCCCGTCAGGTGGGCGATCACCGCGGCCAGGCTCACGCTGTTGAGTACGGCGAAGGCTGGATCGTCGTGCGAGGGCCGGGTGCCCGCCGCGCGCCAGGCCGTTGCCGTACCGGCGGCCCACGCGGTCGCAGCGGTGAACGGTCCGAGAAGGGACGCCAGGGGCATTCCGACGCCTGCGGCCAGTTCGAAGAAGACGTGTCCGGCCGTCGCGGCTGCGGTGACCCTGGTCAGGGGCCGCCGTCGGGGTGCCGTCCGGTTCATCGCCGTCACCTCCTCCGCCTCCGGGCGTTCCGCCTGCTGTCCTGCTCATGGCCGCCCTGGTGCGGGCGGCATCGGTCCGACGGTGTGGGTCGCACCGGCTCGTTGCCCTGTTGTCGTTGCCGCCGCGGGTACCCGGAGTTGCGCGTCGCCACCCACTGGCCCGGGCCACTGCACGCCTCGCGTGTATATCCGGCGGCTGATGATCGCGGATCTACCGCATGAGTTCGCGTGCGGCGCCGGGTCAGCACCGGGCGTACGGTGGACCGGCGGGGCGTCGTGGCGTTCCGCGGGGGAGGGGGCGGGTTTCCACGGCGCGCCTGCCTCGGCCGTCGACCGGGTCGGGCAGGCAGCCTAAGCCACCACAGCGAGCGCTGGAGGGCCGGTTCCGATGGCCACGCCGGTTATGGACAGGGCGGAGCAGACTTCCGCCGCGTCCCCGTAGATCACGGTCACCTTCCGGACCCGCCGGTTCGAGCCGGAGGTCTCCGCGGAGGCGACCTGGCAGGACTTCCTGGTCGAGATCGATCCGAAGGAGCGCGTCCTCGACGGTCTGCACAAGATCAAGTGGGAGCAGGACGGCTCGCTGACGTTCCGCCGCTCCTGCGCGTACGGCATCTGCGGGTCGGATGCCATGCGGGTCAACGGTCGCAACCGGCTGGCGTGCAAGACACTGATCAAAGACATCAACCCGGGCAAGCCCATCACAGTCGAGCCCCTCAAGGGCCTGACCGTGCTCAAGGACCTGGTCGTGGACATGGAGGCGTTCTTCCAGGGCTACCGGGACGTGATGCCGTTCCTCATCACGACCGGCAACGAGCCCACCCGGGAGCGCAGACAGTCCCCAGAGGAGCGGGAGCGCTTCGACGACACGACCAAGTGCATCCTGTGCGCCGCGTGCACGTCGTCGTGCCCGGTCTTCTGGACCGACGGGCAGTACTTCGGTCCGGCGGCGATCGTCAACGCGCACCGCTTCATCTTTGACAGCCGGGACGAGGGCGGTGAGCAGCGGCTGGAGATCCTCAACGGAAATGACGGCGTGTGGCGCTGCCGCACGATCTTCAACTGCACCGACGTGTGCCCGCGTGGTATCGCCATCACCAAGGCGATCCAGGAAGTGAAGCGGGCGCTGATCACACGCCGCATCTGACCGGGGCAGCGCGCCGACGCCGACGGCTGGGCATGCGGGAGGAGCCGTTGGGCTGCGCTGGTACCTGCACCCGGGGGCTTCCCCGCCGACTGTCCGTTGGTGCAGCTGGCGACGGGCGCTGTCACGTGCTTCTGTGTCCGTCGGTATGCCCGTCAGCCTGTTCGGCCGGTCGGGGATGGTCGCGTTGGAAGGTGGCGTACAGCCACCACAGGGACGGCAGCAGGAGAACCGCTCCGGCGGCCAGGGACATCAGGCTGGCCGACAGGACGGTGTCGGTGGCGGCGGCGTCCTGGAGTGTGACGCCGGGCAGCAGCCGGGGGTACTGGGCGACTCCCCAGCCCCACAGCAGGCCGGTGACGGCCAGGGCGGCCGTCAGCCGCACGGCCAGAAAATGGCGGCCCCACGTCAGGAGGGCCAGGGAGGCCAGCCCCGACGCCACGGAGAGGATCAGCAGGGGCAGGGCGCTGCCGGAGGTGAGTTCGGCGTAGAGCTGGGGTGCGTCGGCGTGCAGGACGACGAGCCCTGCGGCGGACAGGGCACCGACGACGAGGCCGGCAAGGAGTGCGCGGCGGCGGAACGCTTCGGTCAGCGGCGTATCACCGGCTCGCTGGGCGTCTTGGGTGAGGTAGACCGCGGCGAGGTAGGCGGCGGTTCCCACTGCGAGAGCCCCGCTGATCAGCGAGGTGGGGCTGATCCAGCTGGAGACTGTGTCGCCTTGGGTGATGCCCGCGGGGACTCGGCCGGAGGCCACCGCGCCCGCCACGGTGCCCAGGAAGAAGGGTGTGGCGAGGGAGGAGAAGGCGAAGGTGGCGCCGAAGAGTCGTTGCTGCCAGATCTCGACGCTGACCTTGCGGAAGGCGAAGGCCGCACCGCGGGCGATGATCCCCAGGGCGGCCAGGGTCAGCGGAATGTAGAGGGTGGAGGCGATGGCGGCGAAGACGGGCGGGATACCGGTCCACAGCAGCACGATGACGAAGATCAGCCAGACGTGGTTGGCCTCCCATACGGGTCCGATGGAGTGCTCCACCAGGTCGCGCTGGGGCCTGCCGCGTTGGGTGGTTCCGGCGAGCAGGTCCCATACGCCGCCGCCGAAGTCGGCGCCGCCGAACAACACGTAGGCGGTCAGGCCGATCCACAGCACGGCCAGCGTGGTCTCGGGCAGCGACATGACCGGTGTCCTCCCTTCCGCTCGGCATCTCAGACGACCTTGAACTCGGCGACATCGCGCTCCTGCGGGGCGATCGGCACCGGCTGTGCACCGGCCAAGCGGCGCAGGACATAGACCGTGGCCACGGTCAGCACCAGATACACGACGCTGACCACCACGAATCCCCACACCACTCCGGGTGCGGGGTTGACCGCCTCGGAGGTGCGCATGACGCGGTAGACGATCCAGGGCTGGCGCCCCACCTCCGTGACGACCCACCCGGCCTCCAGCGCCAGTACCGCGGCCGGACCGGAGAGCGCGGCGGCGCGCAGGAACCACCGGGTGCCCGGCAGCCGTTTGTGGCGCCGCCACACCAGGCCCAGCCACGCGGACAGGGCCAGCAGCGCGAACCCGCAGCCCACCATGATCTGGAACGCCCAGTGGGTGATGTTGACGGGCGGGCGGTCGCGTGCCGGAATCTCGTTCAGGCCCATGATTCGCGCATCGGGGTCGAAGTGCGCCAGCAGGGACAGGCCGCGCGGGATTTCCAGGGCGTAGCGCATCTCGCCGTCGACGGCGATACCGCCCACATGCAGGGGAACACCGCGCGCGGTGTCGAAGACGCCTTCCATAGCGGCGAGTTTGACGGGCTGGTTGTCCGCCACGAAGTGCGCCGCCCAGTCGCCCACCCCGATCTGCACGGGGGTCACCAGCGCCGCGATCGTGAACGGCACCAGGAAGCCGAGCCGGTGGTACCGGTCGCGGCGACCGCGCAGCATCGCGACGGCGTACACGCTGGCCATGAGGAAACCGGCGACCATGAACGCGGCAAGGATCATGTGAACGGTCTGCGGCGGCGTCGCCGGATTGAACATCGCCTCCCAGGGATCGACGGCGACGACCCGGCCGCCCTGCACCCGGAAGCCCACCGGTTGCTGCATCCAGGCGTTGGCGGCGACCACGAAGAAGGCGCTGGCCACTCCCGCGACGAGGATCGGCAGCGCGGTGAGCATGTGCCGGCGGGGCGGCAGCCGGTCCCAGGCGTACAGGTAAATACCGAGGAAGATCGCCTCAATGAAGAAGGCGATCCCCTCCAGTGAGAACGGCAGGCCGATGACCTGTCCGTAGGTGCCCATCATCCCGGGCCACAGCAGCCCCATCTCGAACGACAGGATCGTTCCGGACACCGCTCCGACCGCGAACAGCACCCCCATCGCCTTCGCCCACCGCCGCGCCAGCAGCCGGTAGTGCACATCCCCCGTGCGGTGACCGCGCCACTCGGCGAACACAGTGATCGCGGGCATCCCCACCCCCAGGCAGGCGACGATGATGTGCCAGCCCAGCGACAACGCCATCTGCGACCGGGCCGCCCCCAAACCGCCGGCCTCGGCAGCGGACAGCACGTCCCCCACAAGCGCCGTTCCGCTCACCCGAATTCCTCCTCACGGCAGACATCGGGGCGCGAACCGGCACGCAGCACATGAGACCGCCATGGCCCGCAACCCGGTGGCCACCCGGCCGGCCCATCCACGCCAACGTGCAAGAACGCGCCCGGTGGAGAATCACGCGTCCCTCGCATCGACCATCCGACAGCCCAGGAACCGGCCAGGCAACGCCGCCAAGGTATGGCACCCGACAGGCATGTCACAGCAGCGACGCGACGTCAGCCGCAATCGGCACAGGCTCCAAGCGGCCATACCCCTGACCCGTCACGTCCCGGCCGCCGAACCCAAGGACGGGGCGGCAGCGATCCTGGCCGCCACCGCGACGGTGAAGTTCCCCAAGGTCATCACCGGCCGGCGCCCGCTTGCGGTTTTCGCCGATCACGGCGGGGGACTCGCCGTTTGTGGTCGCATATGGAGCGGAGCAGCGGGTGCGCGTTCCGGCACTGCGGGCCGGCTGGCTGAGGCAGACGTTCGTCCACTGGGCCTTCCCGCCGGACGAGGTCCAGGCGCTGCTGCCCGGTGACCTGGTAGTGGACGAGTACGACGGTGCCGCGTGGGTGGGCCTCACCCCCTTCGTCATGACAAATGTGCGCCCTCCCGGCCTGCCCGCCCTGGCGCCAGGGCTTCCGACCTTCGCGGAAACCAACCTCAGGACGTACGTCCGGCACCGGGACGGGCGGGACGGGCTGTGGTTTCTGTCCATCGAGGTGGCCTGCCCGCTGATGCTGGCGGCCCGGGCCGTCGGCGCACCGTACAACCAGGGCACGCTGAGCGTCTCCGTGAACGGGGACGCCGTTTCCTACACGGGGTCCAGATGGGTCGGCGACGCCTCCTACCGCCTGGTCGTCCGGCGCGGCGACCCGATCACGCCCACCGGGCGGGACGTGTGGCTGACCTCGCGCTGGCGGGCGTACACACGGCGACTCGGCATGCTCTGGCAGACGCCGGTCGAGCACGAGCCCTGGCCGCTGAGGGACGCCGTCGTCGACGTACTCGACGAGACGCTGACCACCGCGGCCGGCCTTCCCGCGCCCACGGCCAAGCCTGTGGTGCACTTCTCGGAAGGAGTCAGGCATGTGCGGCTCGGGCCCAGCACGCCCGCTGCCCCGAGGCCGAGATCTTCCTGACCTCCGGTCGGGAGCAGGGAGATGAGCTGGAAGCGCCGCCGTGCCGGTCGGCGCCGGCGGCTGCGCTTCGACGGCTGCATCGCGGGTATCGGCACTTCGTCCGGGACGCGCCTCGTGCTGGGGCACTGGCAGCGGTCGCCGTTCGGGCCGTTCAGCGACGTGATGATCGAGCGGACCGACGGGGAACGGCTGCTGCTGGCCCCCTCAGGCCATACGGCGGACTTCGTTCGCGGCACCTACACCTTCGACACGGTGTGCGTCGTGCCGGTCGACGTGCGCGTCGCCGACAGCACCTGGACCGTCACCGCCGGCCCACTCGACCTGAGCTTCACCGCCGGCCGCCGAGGGGTAGCGGGGATCTTGCTGCGGGCCGTGCCCGGCGTACTCGCCGCCCGCCCGGCATGGGCTGCCTTGACGAACTGGCCCGCCCGCCTGCTGCCGGCCCACGTGCGGACCCGCGGCAGCGCCGGTGCGGGCCGCCGCGAGTGGTACGGCGTGCGCGATCTGCGGCCGGTCGGCTCGGTCTCGGCGGTCTTCGAGGGCCATGACCTCGGTGGAACGGCGCCCATTGATCCGCCTGTGCGCTTCGGGTTCGGTTCGGTGCCGCGCAAACCCACCCTCACGCGGGTCACGACGACGGTGGAGCTGGGCAAGTGACCTTCGTTTCCTGCCGGGTCGACCGGGTACCCGGCCGACCCCCGGAAACGGAGCCGAAGGGACGGCCCATGACCAAGGCCAGAGTGCCGGAGCGGGCGGACACGGTCGCGGTGGCGCACGGCGCCTTCAACGTCGTGGGCGGGCTGTGGCCGCTGCTGCATCTGCGCAGCTTCGAGTGGGTCTTCGGCCCCAAGGCCGACGTCTGGCTGCAGATGACGACGGGCGGCCTGCTGGTCTCCGCCGGCGTCGCCCAGCTCGCGGCCGCTCCCGGCCCCCAGGGCCCGGCCCATGCCCGCCGCATCGGCCTCGGCACCGCCTTCACCCTGCTGGCCATCGACCTGATCTACGTACCCAAGGGCCGGATCCGGCCCACGTACCTCCTCGACGCCGCAATGCAGACCGGGTGGATCACCGCCTGGCTGCGCTCCGCCCCCGGAAAGAGCGCCACGAGGAACGCCAGGAGCAACGCACGATGAGGGACCGACTACGACGGGCTGCTGCACCGTGCCCCGAGATCCGAAGAGCACCTTTCACCCAAAGGACGGCAGGGCATCGCCAGCACACCGGAGACACAACAGGGTTTCGCACTGAGGAGGTCGCCGTTGAGTGAGCAGACCCCGTCCCAGGCAGAGGGCGAGCGGCAGGAGGTCGCCGCGATCGACCAGGAGCTGGAGAAGGCCGGTCGTCGCGATGTGCCACGGACGACCCCGTCGCAGGCCGAGGGCGACCGGGCGGGCGAGGAAGCCGAGGAAGGGGACGCGGAGTCGGAGAGCGGCTGGTCAGGCCCATGAGAAACCCCCAATGGCCGCCCCCTCCGGCGCCCGGAGCGGCCGCCGACGGCGGCCGACAACGGAAGCGGCCGGTGCCAGGATCAGTGCCGGTCACCACGGTGGAGGCGGGTTTCCGTCTACTGGCGCGCCTGCGGAGGGCGCCGGCGCTGCATCCGCACGGGCTGACGTGCACGGCCGACCTGGACGTCATGGGCGACGGCGGCGGACCGTGGGGCGCGACGTGGCTCGACACACCCACCCGGTACGCGGCGACGGTACGTCTTTCACGAGCGGCCGGCCTGCCCCCGTGGCTGCCCGACGGGCTGGGGCTGGCCGTGCGCGTGGAGCAGGCCGACGGTCCCGACCACCCCCTCGACCTGCTCCTCACCAGCAGCGGTCGGAGCCGGGTCACCCGACATCTGCCCCTGCCACGCGCTGATGTGCTGGGCGGCCCCTACAGCAGCCTGCTCCGCTACCGGGTGGGCGGCCGCCACCGCATGCTGGCCGCCTTTCCCCGTCGTACCGGGCGGGCGCCGGTCAGGGGCGACCCGGCGAGCCTGAGCGACGCCTTGGCCACCGGCCCAATCGTCTTCGACCTGTGCGCTGAGACCTCCCAGGGGTCGTGGCGTACGTTCGCCGTATTGACGGTACGGACTGCCCTGCCCGTACCTGAGGAGCAGAGCCTGGGCTTTGACCCCTACGCCCACAGCCTTCCGGGCCTCACCCCGGGCAACGCCCTGGCCGCGACCCGCTGCGCCGCCTACCGCGGATCTCGCGCAGGCCGCCGGGACAGCTCCCGGGGAGACTGACCGGCGGCATCACCTTGTCGGCAAAGATCGGCTCGGCGGTGGTCTGCGCCGTGGTCGGCGTCACCATCGGCAGCCTCCTGGCCGCCGTCGTCCCCTTCGGGGTCACCACACGCCGCCCTTTCGGTCGGCCAGTGTCCCAACTCCCCCGCCGCAGCCAAGACGATCGCTGGGCAGGCCGCCCACCATGCCAACCGCTCATCACCCAGCCGTACGGCTGCCGGCGCCGAACCCCAGCGCCCCAGGGTCTGCAAGGGGTTCCGCTCCCGTCACTCGCTGCCGGTGGTCTTGTCGATGAGCGCTCCGTACGCGAGTTGCAGCGTGTCCGCCCCGGCCAGCGCGGCCAGTGCGCCCATGGCGGTCCGCGTGGCGCGCGGCCAGAGCAGCTGGCCGGCGGTCAGGGTCGAGGCCACCCAGACGCTCATGCAGAAGGGGCAGGTCATCAGCTCGCCGACGGTGTCCTTGCCGTTGTCCGGCTGCGCCTCCTCATGCAGTTCGGCCGGGCCTTGCGGACCGACGTACGTCGTGAAGGGGGCCCGGAGCGGGCTGGTCACCGACGCCTTGCTCAGCAGTCTGCTGAGTCGGAACGTGGCCAGGGACGTCAGCACCACGTCCCAGGGCTCGGGTCGCTCCGGCAGCGGGCGCTCCCGCAGCCGGACCGCCGTGGCCCAGGCCGCCGTGTACGCGCCGAATCCCGCCATGGCGGCGAGATAACCGCCCAACGGCCGCTCGTGCCCTGCCGAGTAGTCCCCTTCAGCACGGCGGACAAGCCCGCGCACCTTCCCTCTGAAGCGACTGTCAGCCTGCCTGGCCATGCGCAGTCCCCACTCCGTTTCCGGCGTGGCCACGATCGGTGTCCCCACCGCTCCTGGCCCGTTGGCCCCCGTCCTGGTGGCGCAGGCGCACCTCGACGTGGCCGTCGGCGATCCGTGTCTCGAAGGCGGGCTGGGGCGCGGTGGCGGGGCCACGCACGTTCCAGCCGTCCGAGAGCCGGAAGACGCTGCCGTGCCAGGGGCACTGGACACATCCGTCGGCGACCGTGCCCTCAGAGAGCGGTCCCGCGAGATGGCTGCACCGCTCGGACAGCACATGGATCGTCCCACCGAGCTCGCGCACCACCAGGAGCGGCACATCGTCCACGCTGCGCCGCACGGGCTCCCCGGCCGGGAACTCCTCTACCGCCCCGATCCGGTGCCAGCCCTCCGTGACCACGTGCGGCACCTCTTCGGCGTGGTTGGCGCCAGAAGCCTGGCGGTAGGCCAGGTGACCGCCCAGCATGCCGCCGAGTGCGGCCGCCGACAGACCGAGGAAGCCGTACGCCCGGCCGAGGCCGTTGCGGCCCTTGGTGCGGCAGGCGAGCGAGGCGGAGTAGAGGCCGACGGCCGCCGTGTTGGTCACGGCGTGCACCAGGCCGACGCGCTGCTGCTGGTGGTGCAGCTCCGCCCAGTCGGTGGCGCCTGCCAACGCCGCGGGCGCGGCCGCGGCCAACCCGACGCCGATGAGCAGGCCCGCCTCACGGGAGCGGCCGGGGCGTAGATCCAGTACGGCCGCGGACAGCCAGCTGCCGATGGGCACCTGCACCATCAGCGGGTGGACCGGGTGCCCCAGCCACCGGCCGTGCAGCAGGTCCCGGCCGCGCCCCAGTGGCAGGGACCGTACCCCCGCGCGGAGAGCGTCGATCAACGGATCCGCCCGGGGCTCGCGCTCCAGACGGTCCAGCAGCCACAGCACTCGGCTCTGCTTCATCCGGCGGCGAGGAGGCGTTGTACTCATGAGCAGCCGGGTCCCCACCTGCGCAGACGGCAAACGAAGCGACGGGGGCGGCACGCCACCGCTCAGCCGCCGGGCCGGATGACCGCGCGGACGCAGCCGTCCGTCTTCTGCTTGAACATCTCGTAGGCGCGCGGTGCCTCGTCCAGGGGCACGGTGTGGGTGGCCAGATGGGATGTGGTGAGGTCCCCGGCGGCAAGGCGATCCAGCAGCATGGGGATGTAGCGCTGGCCGTGCTGCTGAGCACCTCGTACGGTCAGGCCCTTGTTGATCACCGCGCCCAAAGGGAACTTGTCGACCGCCCCGGCGAAGACGCCGAGGACGAAGACCGTGCCGCCCTTACGGCAGGCGTGGATGGCCTGCCGCACGGCGGTGGGCCGGTCCGTCTGGAGCCGCAGCTGCTGCTTGGCCTGGTCGTAGAGGTGGACGGGGCTGTCGCTGTGCGCCTCCATCCCGACCGCCTCGATGCACACGTCCGGGCCCCGTCCACCGGTGCGTTCACGCAGTTCCGCCCCGACGTCGGTGGCCGTGTAGTCGATGACTTCGCTGCCGATGTGCCGCTCGGTCATCTCCAGCCGTTCGGGGATCCGGTCGATGGAGATCACGCGCTCCGCGCCCAGCAGGATCGCGGCGCGGGCCGCCATCTGGCCGACGGCCCCGCACCCCCACACGGCGACGACGTCACCGGGCTTCACGCCCCCCAGGTCGGCGCCCATCCAGCCGGTGGGCACCGAGTCGGACACGAACAGGGCGCTGGTGTCGTCGATGCCCTCGGGGACGGGGAAGGCGCCGTAGTCGGCGAAGGGGACGCGTACGTACTCGGCGTGGCTGCCGCGCAGTCCGCCCATGGCGTGCGAGTAGCCGAAGATGCCGCCGGTGTCTGCGCCGAAGAGGGCCTGTCCGATGCCGGGGTTGGTGTTGGTGTTGTCGCAGAGGGACCACAGGTCGTGGGTGCAGTACCAGCAGCGGCCGCAGCCGACGAACGAGGCGACCACCACCCGGTCGCCCACCTTGTGCCGGCGCACGGCGGCGCCCACCTCGACGACCTCACCGACGAACTCGTGGCCGATGACGTCCCCGGACCGCATGAAGGGGATGTAGCCGCCGATCAGATGCAGATCAGAGCCGCAGGTGGTGCCTGCGACGAGCCGTACGATCACATCCTGGTCGTTGCGCAGGACAGGATCGGGCACCTGCTCGACGGCGAGCTTGTTGACTCCTTCCCAGCACAGCGCCTTCACAGCACTCCCTCCCCCCTCGCGCGTCGGCTCAACAGCCCGACGAGTTTCCCGCCGGGGGTCTCACGTGTGGTGGGCGGCGTGTCGGGTTGCAGGACCTCGCCCGCCTCCAGCAGCGCCTTCGCCTCGCGCAGGGCGCGGCGCAGGTCCTGGCGCGGGTCGTCACCGGTGAGCCGTGCGGGCACCGAGTGCGCGGTCGTCGGCTGAGGTTGCGTGGGGCGCACTGCCAGTTCCGTCCCTCGATCCCCCGGCGCCGGTCGAATCCGCGTCTCGATCCGTTCGCCGTACTCGCTCAGCGGCGACGGCAGCTTCTCGGGCTGTACCTCGCCCGGTTCGCAGTTGATCGTCACCGTGAGCCATCGGTCCGGGGCGGCCGGGTCTGCCGGGCGCGCCTGCAGGCGCCGTCTCACGACCACGGCTGCTGCGGTGAGCCCCGCGGCGGCCGCCCACAGGGATTTCGGAAAAGTCATCGTCGGTCACATCCTGCGGATAGCGGGGGTGGGATGTCGGGTGAGCAGATCCCCAGGGCGGTCAGCGCAAGACCAGCAGTGCTGCCTGCCGGACAGGGGTGCGGGCACCTCTCGTGGCATGTGTCCGGGTGGTCATGGTCACGGGCCTTCTCAGTAAGGGTGAGCGCATGTGCGCGGCGAGTACCCCCGACTCCATTTCGCTATCTCTCCGAGGCGGGCCTCGCAGCGGCTGTGTATCACCCGAACAGTGCCGCAGATGCCAGGAGCTGGGCCACGCACCGGCACAGCAGCCGCTACGCAAGAGCGCGATTGCCTCCAGTGGCAGGGGTCTGACCTGGGTGGGACCGTGGGAAGTCGAACAAACTGCACACAGCTCGGAATATCAGTCGTGATGTACGGAGGGCGCCATGTCGTTGGTCGAGAAGCTGCTTGATGCCTATCCCGCCGAGACGGGAATGCCGCCCAGGCTCCTGGGAGAGGCAGTGGACAAGCTGTATGAGTGCGCCGGCGTCTGTCTCTCCTGCGCCGACGCGGCCGCCGCCGAGCAGGACCCGGGAAAGATCGTGATGTCCATCAAGTGCGTACGGCTCGACAATGACTGCGCCGACCTGTGTACGGTCGCCGCGCGCATCCTGGCCCGGCAGACGGGCTACGACGCGCCTACCACGATGGCGATCATCGAGGCGACACGCACCGTCCTGCGCGCGAGCGCCGACGCCGCCGAGGAGATCAAGGGCACCCCGTACTTCGAGCTCTCCGCGAGGGCCTGTCGTGAGACGGAACGGCTGCTCGGCCAGTTGGTCGAGCAGATGGGTTCAAGCGAGGCGGGGGAGGGCTACCCGACGTCGCCGCCCAGTGCGACGACTCCTGCCGGAGCGTCCATGAGCGGCGGAACCCGGGCGTCGGAGGAGACCGACGTGTCCGAAGAGCAACTCCGTGAGATGAATGTGGACGAACTGCGCGATATGGCCCGCGAGAAGGGTCTCAGCGGCGTCCACGACATGCGCAAGGAAGACCTGATCGACGCGCTCAGCGGCAAGCACAGCTCGTAAGACGAGCACGCCGGCTCCGCCACGCGCCGTAGAGAGCCTGGCGGACTTCAGTGTCTGGTCCACAGCGTGCCCTCCCGCGCGGCCGCGTCATCAATGTGCTGCGGACGCCGCCTCAACGCCCCGAACCTTGACCGGACGGCGGGCGGTGGCCCGGCCGGTGATGGTGTACCACTGGACGGCCAGCGCGACGGCCAGAGCGATTTCGACGAGGTCGCCGCCGTAGTACATCAGTTGGGCACCGGTGTGCAGGTCGCTGGTGGTGAAGGCGGTGCCGGGCGGGGGTGCGGCGTAGAGGCTCTTGGCGAGAACGGCGTGGCCGGCACCGGCAAACAGCAGCGCCGGACCGCGCACGGCGAGGCTCCAGCGGCGGCGCACCGGGTCGACTTGGCAGACCGTGAAGGTGAACAGCAGTCCGGCAGCCAGCACATGCGTGTGCGTCACGGCGTGCAGCAGCGGCTGGTGCTGTGCGGCGGCGAAGAGTCCGGTGCGGTAGAGCAGCCACAGGCCGCCGATGTCCACCAACGCCGCCACCGGAGGGAAGAGGAGCAGGTCAAGCGGCCGCGCGTGGGCCGTCGCCAGCAGGCCCTGTCGCACACGCCCGGGGGGCAGACTGCGCAGGGCGAGGGTGAGGGGACGGGCGAGGACAAGTGGCAGCGGGGCTGCCATGCCGACGATCAGGTGCTGGATCATGTGTGCGGCGAACGGCCCGCTGGGCAGTTCGCTCGACACCGCCCAGGCCACCGTGACGCAGCCGGTGGTGAAGGCCACGTCCCGCGGCCATGGCCATGCGTCCCCACGGCGGCGCAGGCGGTGGGCGGCCAGCAGATAGACACCGGCCGCCAGTACCGCGAGCACCGCAAGCACCGCGATGTACGGCTCGGTCAGGCTGCCCGGTCCTGATCCCGTCTCGGCCGGTACGGGGTGGACGTGGACCTGCGTCACGCTGTCGGCTCCGTCCGGGTGCGGCGGGCCGCGCGGACGGCGAGGGTGCAGCCGATGAGCAGCAGGACGAGGCCGCCGATGTTCCATGCCCAGTCGTACGGGGTGACGTCCACCCCGTAGCGGATCTGGTGCAGGCGCAGCAGCTTGTGGTCGACGATCCCGTCGAAGAGCTGGAAGGCGCCCAGGCCCAGGAAGAACCCCGCCCACGCGTGGGCGGCGGCCAGGGCCCGTCGGCGGCGCAGGTCGGCGTAGAGAAAGAATCCGGCGACCAGGGCCAGCAGCTCAGCGGTGTGCAGAAGGCCGTCGGAAAGCAGGCCAACGCTGCTGGTGGAACGGTCGTAGAAGTGGTGCCATCCCAGGAGCTGGTGGAAGACGATCTCATCCACCGCGGCCATCACGGCCACGCCGATCAGGGCGCACACGGCCAGAGACCTCCGGCGCTGTGGACGCGGCCCGGAGGCGGGCTGCGGAGGGACTGAATCGCTCATGGCGGAGTCTCGCCTTCCTGCCGGGCTACTTCCTGTCGACCTTCCATCTGACCCCGGTGAACTGGCCCAGGGCATTCGTCCGGGGTGCTGGTGAGTCCCTGGCGCGGTGCAGTCCGCTCGGATGGGTGAAAGGTGTACGCGCCGGGTACCCGGCAGGGCATGATCACGCGCGCACTGTGGCAGGGACTGCTGGCCGGCACGGCCGGAGGCGTGGTGATGACGCTCGGCGAGAAGATCGAGCAGGCAGTCACCGGCCGACCCGACTCTCATGTTCCCGGGCGGGTCCTCGAACGCCTCACCGGCATGCCCGAAAGCCCCGGCAGACAGCCGCTGCCGGTCAACTGGACCATGCACTTCGGCCAGGCCGCCCTCCTTGGTGTCCTGCGCTCGGTCATGGCCCATGCCGGGCTGCGAGGACCGGTGGCCTCGGCGAAATTCACCGTGGTCCGCCTCACCAACGACCAGATTCTGGAGAACGCCACGGGTGTGGGCGCCCCGCCGTCGACCTGGCCCCGTACCGAACTGACGGTGGACGTGCTGCACAAGGCCGTCTACGCCTTCGTCACCGGAGTGGTCGCCGACGCACTCGCCGCCCGTTCCGGCCCCGGACCGGGACAGCGTCACGCCGCCGTCCGGCCCGGCCGGCACTCCGACGTCGGACCCCTGCCTCGGCGGGACGCCTACGGACGGTAGGCGCCTGCGGTCGTGCATCGGAGGCAGGAGGTCCTGCGCCCGATCGCACCACCGTGGCGGGGTACCCGGTCGGCGAGCGCCTGACCACCGACCCAGGGCCGCCCCTGCGGCAGCGGCGGACGGGATCCAAAAGGACGAACGCCCTGCACCGCTGTGTCGCTCCCTCCAGCGAGTGAAACGACCCCTTTTCGCCCACAGAAGCCGCCACGCCGGGGAGACAAGAACTGCCGACCGGGTCCAAAGGCCGGCGCCGTCCCGCACCGAGGAGAGACAGATGACGGACACCGACCGGCCTTCACAGATCGGCCCCGATGACGACGTGGTGGCCCTGCTGAAAGCGCAGCACGTCACCATCCGGGAACTGTTCCAGGAGGTGGAGAGCAGCACGGGTGATCAGCAACGTGACACCTGGCGCAGGCTCGTACGCATGCTGGCCGTGCACGAGACGGCGGAGGAAGAGGTGGTGCACCCGACGGCCCGCCGCGCCTTCGACAGTGGCGAGCAGGTCGTCGCCGAACGCCTGGAAGAAGAGCGGCAGGCGAAGGAGCAGCTCAGCCGCCTTGACGACATGGGCCCGGAGGACCCCGGCTTCATGTCCGCCTTTCTCGCTTTGCGTGAAGCGGTACTCGCCCATGCCGAGGCGGAAGAACGCGAGGAGTTCGCCCAGCTGCAGCAGCGCACCGACGCCGACAAGCTCTCCGCGATGGCCAAGGCCGTCAAAGCCGCCGAGGCCATGGCGCCCACCCGCCCGCATCCGGGTGTGGAAAGCGCCGCGGCCAACATCGCGGTGGGCCCCTTCGCCGCCATCGTCGACCGCACGCGCGACGCAGTCCGCAAGGCCATGGGCCAGAACGGCTGAGACGCCGCAGTGCGCGCCAGATGGACACGGAACATCCCGGGCTGATGGCGTCCACTCTGACGCAGGGCGCCTTTTCCGGAATCAGGCTTCCTCGCAGGTCCGGGGACAAGGCGGGCTCGCGCAGCGAGGTCGTTTATGAGTGCCGTGCCCATGCCGAACCCAGCGTGCCGCAGTCGGCGGTGGGCCCTGGACTGTCTTCTGTCTTTCGGACTGGCGGGTACCTCCGGAAACCAGGCACGTTTAGCCTGTCGCCGCGAAGTCCTCACCTAGGGTGCTGCAGCAGTAGGCGCGGCGCAGCGCGTACGAGGGCGGTAGCCGCGAGGCCGATGACGGCGCCGACGGCGACGTCGGTGGGGTAGTGGGCGCCGCTGTGAACCCGCTCGGCCGCCACCATCACCGCCGGCACCGCACACGCGGTGGCCCCACGCGGCCACGTCGGCGCAACGGCGCTGGTGAAGGCGACCGCTGCGGCGGTGTGCCCGGACGGGAAGGAAGACGACGCGGGACGGTCGTCGACGTCGTCATGCGGGATCCACTCCTTCGGCGGCCGAGGACGGCCTCGAAGGGGCTTGGCCACCGCGTTGGAGACCAACTCCGCCACGGCCATGCTCGCCAGCCCCGCCACCGCGGCCTTGCGGCCACGCCGGCCCCCGGCGACGGACATCAGCACGGCGGCGCCGCACCACAACCTGGTGTGCTCGGCTGCCCCCCGGACGGCGGGCAGCACCCGGCGCACGACCGGCGAGTTCCACGACGCCATGCGGGCGGTCAGGCGCCGGTCGCCTTCTTCAAGCCCTGCCAGCACTCTCATGACTCCAGCTTCCCGGCCGGGACGGCTGACGGCGGTCGTCCTGGTCCCACTTTCTGGTGTCGCGGGGGTGGACGTACGGCTCCTTCTGGGGCGGGTGCCCGCCGGCGACGGCGCGCTGGCGTGAGGTCTCGGCGTCGAACTCCAGGCCGAGCAGGATGGCGATGTTGGTGATCCACAGCCATACCAGAAAAATGATCACGCCGGCGAAGGTGCCGTAGGTCTTGTTGTACGAGGGGAAGTTGGCGACGTAGAACGCGAAGCCCGCGGAGGCGATCATCCAGATCACCAGCGCGAGGACGCTGCCGGGCGTGATCCACCTGAAGCCGCGCACCCGAGCGTTCGGGCTGGCCCAGTACAGGATCGCGATCATGAGGGAGACCAGGAACACCAGCACCGGCCACTTCGCGATCGACCACACCGTCAGGGCCGTGTCCCCGACCCCGAGCACCTTGCCCGCCTGCCGGGCCAGGGAGCCGGTGAAGACCACGATCAGCGCGCTGACCACCGCAAGGATCATCAGCACGACGGTGAGGGCGAGCCGCAGTGGCATCACCTTCCACACGGGGCGGCCCTCGGGCATGTCGTATACGGCGTTGGAGGTGCGGATGAACGCCGCCACGTAGCCGGATGCCGACCACACCGCCAAGGCCAGGCCGACGATCGCCATGACGGATCCGACGCCGCCGCGGCCTTCCAGTTGCTGCACCGCGTTGCGGATCACATCGCGGGCGGCGCCCGGGGTCAGCTGCTGCACGTTGTCCAGCACTTGCCTCGTCGTCGACTGTCCGGTCATCCCCAGCACCGAGACCAGCACCAGCAGGGCCGGGAACAGCGAAAGGATGCCGTAGTAGGTCAGGGATGCCGCCCGGTCGATGAGCTCGTCGTCCTTGAACTCCTTGAACGTCCCGCGCAGCACCGCCCACCAGGACTGCTTCGGCATTCTGCTGAGAGCCTTGGGTGCTTTGCGCTCCACCTCCGGAGCCGGACCGAACCTGTCCGGCTCATCCTCGCGGCCGTACGCTTCGGCGTCGCGTCGCTGTTGCTCGCCGTTCTCCAGACTTCCGCCGTGGCGAGTGGCGTCACGTCTGTGCCGCAGTCTCATGAGCTGACCGCTCCTTACGCACAAGTGCATGCCGGGCGCCGCACTCAGGTGGCGTCGGCAGTCGTATGCAGCAGAACGGGCACGGGCGAAAAGCAGTTGGTCCGGTGGTCGCCGGGCACCCGGTGAGGGCTGTCCCTGTTCCTGTCCGGGCGCCCGGGGAATGGATCAGCGGCGCGGGCGCCGCTTGCCGCTTTCGTCCGTCTCCCCCTCTGCCTCGATGCGCTCCTTGCGGACCTCGCCTGTGACGGTTTCCTCCTCGGTGACCTCATCAGTGGTCAGGCGGACCCGCTCCTTGGGCTCGGCCCTGGTCTCGACCACCGGCTTCTCCTCGTGGAGGGTCACCTCGTGCTCGGCCTCGGAGATTTCCGGGCCGGACAGGGCCGCGTCACGGTTGGCTTCCGTGATCGGCTCGCGTTCGACGCGGACCTCCTCGTGGCGCACGGGGATCGTCTGCTGCTGCTCCTCGGTGACGACGTACTTGCGCAGCCGCATGCGGCCGGCCTCACGGCGTTCGGTGCCGACGTGCATCTCCTCCTCGGAGCGGGTCATCGCCTCGTCGGCTGTGCGCGACTGCGCCGTGTCCGCCGTGGGCCGGGCGGCCTGCTGCCAGGCGGCGTCCCAGTCGATGCCGTAATACTCGTACAGGCGGTGCTCCTCCTGCTCGGACAGGTGACCGCCGGCATCGACGTCGACGTTGGGCGCGTCCTTGACCTGGTTCTTCGCGTACGGCACCTCTAGGTGGTCCTCGACAATGCCGGCGTCGTGGATGGGGACGAACGACTCACTGGTGCCGAACAGGCCGGTCTTCACGCTGACCCATTCGGGCTCGCCAGTGACGTCGTCGAAGAAGACGTGCCTGGCGTCGCCGATCTTGCTCCCGCTCGAGTCGTAGACCGGGTGGTCCAGCACGGCGGGTATCTGCTCTCGGGTGATCATCTCGGTTCTCCTTCGGTCATAACCGGTCTGTCGCCCCGCACGACTCGCATACCGGCTCGGTCAGCGGCCGACACCGCCGCCGTATGCGCCCCCGTAGGCGCCTTGGTCACCGCGTCCGGTGCGCTGGCGGGCTCCTGCGCTTGCGGCCAGGGCCAGCAGCAGCGCTATGCCCCCGGTGATCACGTTGTTGACGACGGTCCGTGTGGTGTCGACGTTGCCTGCCACCACCCACGGGGCGATGACCGTCCACACGCCGAGGCCGCACGCGGCCCACGCCATGCTGTGGGTCCGGTCGTAGGCGCGGCCGAAGCCGCCGCTCATGAGCAGCGCGTAGCCGATTCCCGTGATCAGATTGGTGAGGGCCAGCCGGGAGAAGTTGCCGCCGGGGAACCCCGCGATCCAGGGGGAGGCTGCGAGGTAGAGGCCCGTCAGCAGCGCCATCGCTTCGATGGCTTGCGCCCGCGGGGTGGTGGCGGCGCGCTCGGCCAGCGCGTGGCGCTGGCGCATTTCGACAAGGTCGGGATGGGTTTCCATCGTCGACCCGGAGCTGGGTGACGTCATTCCGATCATCTCCGGTGTTGGACAAGCTTGTTCGTCGTTGTGGTGTGTCCGCCGCACAGGCAGGCCCCTGCTGCCGGTACGTGCAGCGGCGTTCTACGGTCCGGTCTGCTTGCGTGTTTCGTCGGCTGTGGTCTGGGCGGACTGGCGGGCCTGGTCGGTGACCTGCCCGGCTTGCTCCTTGGCTTCTTCCGCCGTGCTGCGGGCGGCCTCGGTGGCGGTGTCCTTGACCTCCTGCGCTGCCTGTCGGCCGGCCTGGGTCGCGTCCTGCTTGAGCTGCTGGGCGGACTCCACCGCGGCCTGCTTGACCGGTTCGACCGCCTCGCCGGCCTGGTCGGCGAGCCGGGTCGCGGCCTGCTGCTCGGCCTCGGAGGTGGGAAGGAGCGATGCGGTCAGCAGGCCGGCGCCGAAGGCGATCAGACCGGCGGCCAGCGGATTGCCCTGGGTCTGCCGCGCTGCTTGCTCAGGGGCCTGACGTACGGCTTCACCCGCCTGCTGGGCGGCCTGTCGGGCGGTGTCCGTGACCTCACCGGCCGCCTGACGTGCCGTGTCCGTGGCCTGCCCGGTGGTCTCCTGCACCGACTGGGCAGCCTGTCGCGTCCGGTCGGCGGCCTGACCGGTCACGTCGGAGGCGGTGCCCATCACCCGCTCCCGCATCCCGGACAGCGCGCCGCGGACCCGCCGGGCACGGCGCCGTGCCATCTGGCGCGGCCGGGCGCGGTCCGCCAGCCGGGAGACGTCATCGGACAGTCGTTCCCGGGTTCTTTCTATGTCGGCCCTTACCTGGTCGGGTGCCGTGCCCATTGCGCGTCCTCCTTCAGTGTCTCCATGGTCTGTTCTGGCTTCGGCGATACGGTCCGCATCCGGTCGCGGCCCCTGCGGTACAGAACGGCACCGATCACCGCCCACATGGCGGTGACGATCAGCGCGGCCCAGCCCAGGTCCATGACGTTGCCCAGGGCGAACATCGCCGCCAGCGACAGGAAAACGGCCACCATGTAGCCGGCGAACCCCGCGCCGCCGAACATCCCGGCGGCCTTGCCGGCCTTGGTGGCCTCCTCCTGGACCTCGGCCTTGGCTAGCTTCACCTCCTGCCGGAACAACTGCTGCACGTCCGACGTCACCGTCGACAGCAGCTCACCCACCGAGCTGTCCTGGCCGGCCTGAACCCCTGGCCTGGGGGATTGTGGCGAAACCGACGACATCTCAAACCCCCCGGCCAGGAAGCTCCGGTGGCACGCCCGCTGCAGGCAAGCTCTGCTGACTCGTCCGCTCACTCGGAGACGGGGGCAGCGCCGACGGGCCTGGACGGGAGCCGTCGGCCTTGCTGCCGGCCTTGGCAAGCCGCCCGACGACCAACCCGGCCAGCGCCGCCGCGCCGAGGAAGGCGCCCGGCCGTCGGCGGGCGAAGCCCTGCAGGTCCTGGACCAAGCCTTCCGCGCCCTGCTTGTCCAGGTAGTCGGCGGCACGGTGACCGCGGTCGGCCACCTGCGCCACAAGGGTCCTCGCGGGGGAATCACCGTCTGCCTTGTCCGCAATACCGGAAAGGTCGTCCGCCCACTGCCGCAGGACCTCCGCCCCGCGCTTGGTCTGGCTCTCGGCCTGCTCGGTGACCCGCCCCCGCAGCTCACGAGCTGCCGCGCCGGCCTGTTCCCGGGCCTCACCGGTTACGGCCTTTGCCTGCTCGGTGACCGTACCGGCGACCTCACCTGCCGCCTGCCTGGCCCGGTCGGCCGTGGCCGACGCCTCCTGCTTCGCCGTCTGCCCGGCCTGCTGAGCACGCCCGGCATCCTCACTCGCCATGTCACTCATGAGTCCCTCCTTCTCCCAGGGACACCGCCCATGGATCAAGAACCCTGACTGTCCGCGGCATCGACACACGCCACACCGCGCTCCACCCCTGCTGACGCCGAGACTGAAGCCGCCTGCCCCTGGCATGTGCGGCCCTCTCTCCCCCTCGACTAACCCTCACTCGATCGGCGAAACAGAAAAAAAGTCGTAAATCGGGTTAAATCTGCCTAGTTGGTGACCCCGTCACCCGGTCGGTATCTCCGCATTGCCTGACCTGCCACAACCTCGGTGTGCTGGGCTCCTGCGCAGGTCTTGGTTCCGGTGGGTGCCGACAATGCGCAGCCGGGCCTCCTCGCTCACCGGTTCAGGCGGATGTACGGGCAGGCAGGGACACCGCCCGGGCCGCGGCCCGGATCGCCGCCGCCGGGACGGTTTGCGGCGCACCGGCGCCGGGCGGAGCCTGAAGGTGTACGCCTCTGTCCGAGGAGAGGAGGCGGGGCTGTGAGCAGCATCGCCGACCGCGTCACCCTGTTGTTCCGGAGCAAGGCGAACCGGGCTCTGGACCGGGCCGAGGATCCACGTGAGGTGCTGGATTACTCCTACACCCAGCAGCTGGAGCTGCTGCGCAAGGTGCGGCGCGGGGTGGCGGATGTGGCCACCAGCCGCAAGCGGATGGATCTGCAGCTGGTACAGCTACAGCAGTACGCCGGGAAACTGCAGACCCAAGCACAGCAGGCACTGGCCGCAGGCCGCGAGGACCTCGCCCGCGAGGCGCTGACCCGGCGCAGCGCGGTGACCTCCCAGCTCAACGATCTGCAGAGCCAGCAGGCAGCATTGCAGGCCGACGAGGACAAGCTCACCGTCGCCTCGCAGCGCCTGCAGGCCAAAGTGGACACCTTCCGTACCCGCAAGGAGACCATGAAGGCCACCTACACCGCGGCGGAGGCCCAGACCCGCATCACCGAGGCCGTCGCCGGCATCAGTGAAGAGCTGGGCGACGTCGGCCTGGCCATGCAGCGCGCCCAGGACAAGACCGAGCAGATGCAGGCGCGCGCCGGCGCCCTGGACGAGCTGATCGACTCCGGGGTCCTCGCGGACGCGACCCTTCCCGCCGGCCGCGACGACATCCAGGCAGAACTGGAGGCCCTCAGCTCCGGCACCGAAATCGAGCAGGAGCTGGCCCGGATGAAGGCCCAACTCCCCGCATCCGCCGCCCGTCCGGCGGCCGTGGAAGGCGGCAGCCCCGGCCGCTCGAGGGAACAGGAGACGCCATGATCATCCGGATTCTCGGCGAGGGCCAGTACGACGTCACCGATGCCCGCCTCGACGAGCTCAACAAGCCCGACTCGGCCCTGCAGTCCGCGGCCGACGCCGACGACGAGGCAGCCTTCCACACCGCGCTGCACGCCCTCCTCGATACCGTGCGCCGCCTGGGCACCCCGCTGCCGGACGAAGCGATCACTCCGTCCGACCTGGTGCTCCCCGACCCGGACGCCAGCCTGACCGACGTACAGGCGCTGCTGACCGACGAGGGCCTGATCCCGGGGTGAACACGCTGGCTCCACTCGGTATTTGTTGCAGATTCTCACCGGCAACCTCAGCCACCACATCGAGCACCACCTCATCCCCGACCTGCCCAGCAACCGCTACGCCAGATCGCCGCGGTGCGCAAGGACGATGTCCGCGTCGCCCGTAGGCCACGGCCCGGAGGTGGTCGGAGCCGAAATCTCGGTGGCGCGGATGAGGCCCGTGCAGTCAGGCGTATCCCAAGGCAGCAGGTGCTCGCACCCTCGGTCTATGCCAGCGGGCTCTGCGGCGATTCCTGCGCTGGGCTGGTCGGCCGGGACGTCGAGCGGGAAGGGCTGTTGCAGGGCGGTGCTCGGGGATGCGCGACAGTCATGTCCGCACTCGCGCGTGCACGTCGAAACCGCTGAGACCAAGCGCGGTGCCACCCTAATGGCATCTCTTCGTCCGCTACCCGAGCGCACTACCAGCGGCGCAGAGCGTACGACGCAAGCCCGCCACGGGCGAGCGTGTTCAACACGTCGGGCCGGCACCCGCGGCCGGACCAGCGGTCACCGATGCCGGTGCCGCCGCTCCTGGAGCTTCTTCATCTGCTCCTCGATGCGCTTGCCGCGCCCTTCGCTCCTGTGTCGCGACTTGCTGCTCTGCCCACCCTGGCCCTTCTGCAGCAACCTCTCAGCCATGTCCTTGGCTCGCTGCCTCATCCCCTCTGCGCCCATGACCGCACCTCCTGCATCGCTTTCAGTCCTCTGACCAGACTGGCATCGAGTGAGGGGCCTCGCATCTGGCAGCACCACACATCGAAGCGCCATGCCGGGCGCCCGCTCATTTTGTCCGTGCCGGCTGGCTTCCAGATGTCAGGGTGACCCAGTCGTCGCGATGGTGTTCGGCTTCCTACGTCTACGGGCGGCTGCAGTCCTGCATCAGCTGATCCGCCTGACGCGGTGCGTTGGCCAGAACCGTGGCGTACTGCGCCAGCACCGCAGGATTGCTCGTCGGTGGTGATCCGGACTCGCTCGACCAGCTCTCCTTCGGTCTGCGTCACGAGGCGCTCCGCGTGCAGGGTCCCTTCCTGCTCGCCTTCGCTGATGTACAGATAACAGGACGAGGATTAGCTTCGTCGCACGAGCTGCCGGCGGCTCACTAGCCGAACTCCATCTGGACGGGGATGCCGTCGATGATTTCGGTCCGGGCTACCTCAACCGGCACGCCGAGCTGGGTGGCGATGGGTGTGTACAGGTCGGTTGAGACGTCCGGGGTTCGCAAGGAGACCAGCAGGGCGTAGCTGACGGGCAGACCGATCCGGTCGGTGCGCTTGTCGGCTTTCCACCAGCCGCCTACTGAGGAACAGACGCGCCCCGGCCGCCTCGGTGCCGAACGCGGCCTGACCGCCCGCGAGCGCATGCTCGACGAGCACGGCTACGAACCCGTCCGCGAAACCCCCACCGACCTTCGGTTGCGCAACTGCCCCTTCCACCCCCTGGCCGCCAAGACTCCCGACCTGGTGTGCGGCATGAACCACGCCTTCCTCACCGGCTACCTCGACGGCCTCCAAATCAGCGGAGTCCAAGCCGTCCTGGCCCCCGAGCCCGGAGAATGCTGCGTCCGGCTCAGCCCCAGCGGCACCGAACCGGGCGACCGGACGGGCGAAGGCCGCTGACCGCATGCCGCCCCGGCTCCAGTGCCCTGGACGATTACCGTGCGCGGGGACTCCGCGAACACCGTGCCATTCCATACCGCGCGCAGCATGGAAGCGCTCCTCATGAGCCGGGGCCTGCTCCCGGATGATTCACGCTGGACAAGGCCGTCTGGCCGGTTCCGTGAGGGCGCTCACCAAGGGAGCCACTCACCTTGGTGAGGATGCGGCAGACGTCGGCATCGGTGCAGTCGGCCGGATCGGTGGCGGCGGCACGCCCCGCGAGGGTGCGCAGGACTGCCCTGGTGGCGCGGAGCTCGGCCAGGCGCTGGTCGATGTCCGCGATGTGCTGGTTGATGAGCGCGGTGACGTGCGTGCAGGGGGAGGAACCGGCATCACGCAGTGCAAGCACCGAACAGATTTCGGCCAGAGTCAGGCCAGCGCCCTGGGCGTCGCGGATGAACGCCAGCCGTTTGACGGTCTGGCCTGGATAGTCGCGGTAGCCGCCTGCGGTACGAGGCGGTGCGGACAGCAGCCCGGCCTGCTCATAGAAACGGATGGTCTTCGTCGTCAGACCACTGGCGGCGGCGACCTCGCCGATACGCATACCTCCAGGCTAGCCCTTGACCTTCCAGCGCACTGGAAGGTCTACGGTTCCAGGCAGCGACGAACCGGGAGGTTTCCCATGACCCCGCGCGAGACAAGACTGCGGATCACCGTCCTGACGGTCCCGGGCTGTCCGAACGCTACCGTCGTACGCCACCGCATCGACAGCGCCCTGGACGGCCGAGAAGTCCCCGTTGACTGGATTGAGGTGTCCGACGAGGCGGGAGCAGCGCAGTGGCAGATGACCGGATCACCCACCATCCTGCTGAACGACGTCGACCCGTTCGCCACGGCCGAGTCCCGGCCCAGCGTGTCCTGCCGGCTCTACCGGCACCCGGACGGCACCGCTGACGGCGCGCCGACCACGGCGGACCTGCGCCAGGCACTCGCCGCTGCCGGACTGCCCGCGCCCGGCACTGACTGACACCTGGCGGACGCCCTACACCCTGCCCCCTCTCGCGCCTCGATGCCGGGCCCGCCGTCCCGCACGCATCGAAGCCTTGCTCGACGAAGCCCTCCCCATAGTCGGGGAAGCCAGACCGCTGTTGGCGAATAACGATCTGCGTGCTGATCTGCAACGAATTGCCCGCTGCTCCGCCAGGCCGGTCACTGATCAGCAGTCGGGCAGCGCAGTGGACCGCAGTCGCTCGATCACTGTCTCCAGCCCGGCGGTGAAGGCGGCGACCTGCTCATCCGGCATGCCCTGGAACAGCTCGGCCGCCAGTTCGTCGCGGCCGGAGCGCAGCGCGGCCGTCAGCGACTGCCCTTGCTCGGCGAGGGAGACCAGCAGCGCGCGTCGATCGGTGGGGTCCGCCTCGCGCCGGACCAGCCCATCCGTCTCCAGGGCATCCAGCAGTCCGGTCACATTGCGGGGCGTGACGCCCCAGCCGGGCGGTAAGGGCCCGCTGTGTCATCGGACCGCCGTGCAGCAGCGCCCACAGCAGGCCCGCCCGGGCCCGGCTGATGCCCCGCTCCGCCATGCCGCGCTCTATCAGCGCCCCGAGCGTCTCGGCGAGTTCGAACAGCCGGTCCAGCGAAAGGCTGGCGGAGGAAGAGGGGCTTGTTCGGAATGTCGCATCACCAGACCGCGGTGGCTCCGGCGACGGCTAGGCCCAGAACGGCGCAGATGCCCAGGACGCGCAGGACGCTCCACTTGAGTCCGAAGATCATGACCAGGGCGGCGAGGGTGATGGCCAGGGCGGTCGGCCGGACGGTGGACAGGTCAGGGAGCTGGAGGTGCAGCGGGCCCCAGGTGCGGTCGTCGACCTTCGTGAACAGGGTGTGGAGCGCGAAGTAGACGGCGAGGTTGGCGATGACGCCGACGACGGCTGCCGTGATGCCGGTGAGGGCGGCGGAGACGGAGCGGTTGCCGCGTAGGCGCTCGATGTAGGGGGCGCCGAGGAAGATGAACAGGAAGCAGGGCACGAAGGTCACCCATGTGGTGAGCAGCGCGCCGAGCAGAGCCGCGGCCCAGGGGTTGAGGGCGCCGGGGTCGCGGTAGGCGCCGAGGAAGGCGACGAACTGCACGACCATGATCAGCGGTCCTGGGGTGGTCTCGGCGAGGGCGAGGCCGCGGACCATTTCGCCCGCGCCGAGCCAGCCGTAGTGCTGGACGGCCTGCTGGGCGACGTAGGCGAGGACGGCGTAGGCGCCGCCGAAGGTGACCAGGGCGGTGCCGGAGAAGAACAGGCCCTGGGTGGTGAAGACGCTTCCGGCGCCCGTGAGGACCGCCACTGCGGCCAGGGGCGCGCCCCACAGCAGCAGGCTGAGGCCGAGGATGCGCAACGCCCGGCGGCGGCTGGGGCGTTCGGCGTGCAGTGCGTCGTCGGCGATCAGCGGTGGCGGTCCGTCGTCGGCCGTGTGTGCGGCGGCCGGGCGCAGGGTGTGCGGGGCGAGGCGGGCGAGCAGCCAGCCGATGAGCGCGGCCGCGACGACGACCAGGGGAAAGGGGACGGCGAACAGGGCGAGTGCGGCGAAGGACGCGACCGCGAGGGCGATCAGTGCCGGGTGGGTCAGCGAGCGGCGGCCTACCCGCCACACCGCCTGGGCGACGATGGCGACCACGGCCGGGGCGAGCCCGGCGAACAGCCCGGTCACGGCCGCCGTCGTGCCGAAGGCGACGTACAGCGCGGACAGCGCGAGCAGGGCGAGTACGCCCGGCAGCACGAAGAGGGTGCCGGCGGCCAGGCCGCCGCGGGTGCCGTTGAGCAACCAGCCGACATAGATGGCCAGTTGCTGGGCCTCGGGGCCGGGCAGCAGCATGCAGTAGCTCAGGGCATGGTTGAAGCGTTGCTGGCCGATCCAGCGTTTCTCCTCCACCAGGGCGCGCTGCATGACGGCGATCTGCCCGGCAGGGCCGCCGAAGGTCTGCAGGGATATCGCGAACCAGGTGCGCACGGCCGTGGGGAACGGCACGACATCGCGTACGGCTGCGGACTTTGTCGTGCTTCCGGCCGTGGTCTCGGGGGCGCTCATGTGGGATTCCGTCCGATCAGCATGGCCCGGCGGTGGTATTCGTACAGCCCGTCGAAGAGCGGGCCGGTCAGCTCCAAGGTCCGTTCGTCGTCGCAGATCATGGACAGGCCCCGCAGGACGACGTCGAGGCCGGGGGCCTCGGGGGCGTCGTAGCGTTCGTCGTCGAGGTCGGCCTCGTGGACGATCTCGGCCAGCTTCCACAGCACCGGGTCGGTCAGGTCGTAGCGGCGCAGGATGGTCTCGAAGGAGCAGTCGCCGCCGTGGTGGCCGAGGTCGACGCCGCGCATGTCGAACGGCGTTGCGTCGTCCGGGACATCGGCGGGGTCGGTGACGAAGACGAACTCGGCTTCTTTGTCGACGTGGTGGCGGATGAGCCAGGCGCAGGCGGCACGGTCGATGTGGATGCCGGCGCGGGTCGCCCACTTCATGCGTTCTCCTCCTTGGGTGTTTCGGTCTGTTCTGCCAGGGCGCGGACGGCGGCGTGGGCGCGGTCGCGTTCGGGTGGCGGGAAGAAGTCGCGGCGGCCGATGCGCCGCAACTCGGCGCGCAGCCGCCGGACGGCGGCCGCGGTGTGGGTGCTGCCTGTCGCCTCGGCGGCTTGGTCGATCACAGCCTGGTATTCGGCGGCGCGGGCTGCAGCCATGGCGGTAGCCAGCTCACGTTCCTGCGCGAGGCTCGCGGGGCGCGCCAGCCAGATGGATGCCGTGCCGCCCGCCTCGATCGCCTCGTCGGCGAGCCACTCCAGTTGTTCGCGGGTGCGGGCGTCGGCGGGCAGTGCGACCAGACCGTCGGAGAGCTGGGCGACTCCGAGGCGCTTGAGCTTGCGCCAGACGGTGATGCGGGGCGTGGAGGGTTCCCGGGGCATCCGGTAGGAGAGCAGGACCCACTCGCCCGGGCCGCGTGCCGGTCGGTCAGGGGGCACGGAGAATTCCGGTTCGTACGGTGTGGTTCACGGTGGCTTCCCGGGCGGCTCGACGCGTGGCGATGCAACCATGGTTACATGCAACCGTGGTTACATCAATGCTGTCGGGAGGGTGATCCAGACGACGGCGCCGCCGTCGGGGTGGTTGGCGGCGCCGTACGTGCCTCCGGCTGCGCGGGCAATGGCGGCGGTGATGGCCAAGCCGAGGCCGGTACCGGTGGTGGCGCGGGCGGTGTCGGCCTGGGTGAAGCGGTCGAAGGCGCGGGGGAGGAAGTCGGGCGGGAAGCCGGGGTCATGGTCGCGTACCTCGATACGGATCGCTCCGTCCTCGCGGCGGGCGATGACGTTGATGGGGGCGTGGCCGTGCTGCTGAGCGTTGTGGATCAGGTTGGTGATCGCACGTTCCAGCCGATCCACGGAGACCGCGGCGGTGAGGCCGGCGGGGGAGTCGACGGTGACCGTCTTGTCGGGGGCGCCGTTACGGAGTCGGGCGGCCACGCGACGCAGCACCGGCTCGAGGTCGGCAACCGTGGCTGTCTCAGGTGCAGTGCCCTGACGGCGGTCGGTACGGGCCAGAAGCAGCAGATCTTCGGTGAGCTGGACCAGCCTTACCGTCTCTTCGAGGGCTGAGACGAGTGCGGCGTGCAGCTCGGTGGCGTCGCGTGGGTGGCGCAGGGCGAGTTCTATCTCGGTGCGCAGCAGGC
The DNA here is from genome assembly GCF_044390825.1 of Streptomyces sp. NPDC018833. Classification (NCBI taxonomy): domain Bacteria; kingdom Bacillati; phylum Actinomycetota; class Actinomycetes; order Kitasatosporales; family Streptomycetaceae; genus Streptomyces; species Streptomyces sp. NPDC018833. The sequence goes on from NZ_JBIRZM010000012.1 coordinate 99,305, forward strand.
TGAGTGGGGTGCGCAGTTCGTGGCCGGCGTCGGCGACGAACTGCCGTTCCCGGTCCAGGGCGGCCTGGAGCCGGGCCAGCATGTCGTTGAGGGTGGTGGCGAGGCGGGCGATCTCGTCCCGGCTGGGTGGTACGTCCAGGCGGTGGCCGGGGGTGTCCTCGGTGACGGCGGCGGCCTGGAGGCGCATGAGCTCCACCGGGCGCAGGGCCGCGGCGGCCAGCAGGTGCATTTAATTTGGCCCCACGCGTGCCACTGTGAGACGACATGCCCTCGTCCGAGTGAATGGTCTGGTCTGTCTGCTCGATCCCGACAGGGTGTGTCCGTCGTCACGGTCATGTCGGAGGCCGTGCTGGTGGTCATGGCCGTGTCGGGAGGCTGGGTTGCGTGTTTCGCGTGTCGAGCTGTTCGAACAGATCCGTTGGGATGAACGTCTCGATCCGTCGATCTCGCTGCGGGCCCTGGCGACGAAGTACGGCGTCCATCGCCGAACCGTCCGGCGGAACATTGCCGGGCTCATAGCTGACGCCTTACTGCTGTTTGCGGCTGCTGGCGCGGTTCCTGCCAGCGCCCCAAGTGCTGACACGACCTGCTTCAAGAATCGAGATCGGCACCCCATACTGGGCGGCTGCCTCGGCCCAGTTGGGTCCGAACCGCTCTCCGTCGGCCGTGCCAATGCCGGTCCTCGTCGTCCACCGCAGATCGGAGAATCTGTCGGTCCCGGATCGAACACGGGTCGAGATCCTCTGGTCCGGCGGGCTGTCGGGGCCCGTCGTCCAGTCCGGATCCGATGTGCTTCACGCTGTCGCTCCTGCCCCTCCCCACGGCCAGGGAACCCACTCGTTAGGGGTGGGGCCAAAACAACTTGCCGGAGCGAGGTTGACGACCCTACCCCGACTGTCTACCACCCGCTGACGGGGCCGCCTTCAGTGCCGGAGTGGGGCCAATTGAAGTTGCCACAAACAGGGCCCGCACGGCAAGCCGTGCGGGCCCTGTTTGTGGCAACCCTTGCTTTGCGGACGCATACACCCTAGGGGGGTGCTTCCCGCCTCCCAGGTGGGAGACGAGTGGGAGATGATCATGGCGTGGTGATGCAGTCAGACGCTAGAAAATGCTAGGTAGCGCTACATGTGCGCACTCCGTCAGCTGGCCGATTCCGCCGCATGGGGACTCAGCGCACCCACGCTGACCAGCACGATGATGAGCACGCCCAGGGCGACGCGGTAGTAGACGAAGGGCATGAAGGACTTCGTGGTGATGAATTTCATGAACCAGGCGATCACCGCGTACCCAACGCCGAACGCGATGATCGTCGCCAGGATCGTCGGCCCCCAGGAGACATGTCCCTCACCGGCCTCCTTCAGCTCGAACAGGCCGGACGCCAGCACCGCGGGGATCGCCAGCAGGAACGAGTACCGGGCCGCGGCCTCGCGGGTGTAGCCCATGAGCAGACCCCCGCTGATCGTCGCACCGGAGCGCGAGACGCCCGGGATCAGCGCCATCGCCTGGCACACACCGTAGATCAGACCGTCCCGGACGCTCAGGTCCTGCAGCGACTTGCGTTCCCTGATCGCCCGGTGGCGGCCGCCGATCTCGTCGCGGGCGGCCAGCCGGTCGGCGACGCCGAGCACGATGCCCATGACGATCAGCGTCGTCGCGATCAGCCGCAGATCACGGAAGGGGCCCTCGATCTGGTCCTTGAGGGTCACGCCGAGCACGCCGATCGGGATCGAGCCAACGATGACGAGCCAGCCCATCTGGGCGTCGTGGTCGCGGCGCATCGTCTTGTCGGTGAGGGAACGGAACCAGGCCGAGACGATCCTCGCGATGTCCTTGCGGAAGTAGATCAGCACCGCGGTCTCCGTGCCGATCTGGGTGATCGCCGTGAACGCGGCACCCGGGTCGTGCCAGCCCGCGAACGCGGCCGTGAGCCGCAGATGCGCACTGGAGGAGATCGGCAGGAACTCCGTCAGCCCCTGGACGAGTCCCAGGATGATTGATTCGAACCAAGACATTGAAAGCTAAGCCACCCAAGAGATGATCACGGTCCGACCGGCGAACGCACGGGCCGGCGCTGAGGTATCGGTTGCCGGTCGACACACCGGCGGCTCATGGGCAGGCGTGTTCCCTCGTCGTCATGCGGACCCTTTGCTGACTTGGCTGACGGTCTGTCAGACACCCATGGGACTGACGGCCCGTTCGGACACGCGGGTGCGCGTACGCCATCGGGCCGGCGCCGATCGTGAGGCAGCGTAGCGCCCCGAAATGACGGCACTTCGCCCAGGCCCGCCCATGCGGCCGAGGCAGTGGTCACCGGGCCCGCAGCCGGTGCCGCTTGGTCCAGGCGACGCACGCCGCCGCCACCCCTGTCACCACGATGAACCCCATCGCGATCAGGAACGCGGGCGAGGTCGGCGAATCCGCCCGGCTGCCCGCCACCACGTAGGCCGCGGTGTTGGGGATCGATCCCAGCCCCGTGGCCAGCAGGAACGGCACATAGCCCATCCGCGAGATCGCGGCGCCGTAGTTGGCCGCGGCGAACGGCACACCCGGGAACAGGCGGATCGCCAGCATCGAGCGGAAACCGTGCCGGCTGAGCTGTCCGTCCGCCGCCTTCAGCCAGCGCCCCCGCACCAGCGGGCGCAGCGCGTCCTGGCCCAGCAGCCGGCCCAGCGTGAACGCGATGCCCGCGCCCAGCACCGTGCCGCCGAGCGCCGAGAGCAGCCCCGCCTGCGAACCGAACAGGGCGCCCGCCGCCAGATTGAGGACCGGCCGGGGCACGAACGCCGCCGTGCACACGCCGTACCCGATGCCGAACAGCACGACCGCCGCCGCTCCGCTCAAGTGGGGTGGCCAGCCCGCGGAGAGTAGCCGCTGCGGTTCGCAGAGCACCACCGTCACCGCAGCCGACGCGAGCAGGGCCGTGAGCAGCGACAGCCGCGACCAGGGCGAGAGCAGGGCCCGGGTGCAGCGGACGGTGAGGCCGGATGCCGGCCTGGGGACGGGGTCGAGCATCCGGGGAGACTAACCGACGAAAGTGTCCGAACGCCGTGCCCCTGCCCACATCCCCAGCGGCCGCCGGGAAGCGTGGTGTGCTCCGACGCCCGTGACCTGCCGAACTGCCGTCCCGGAAAACCGGTCGACGCCGCAGATGCCGTGCACGATCATCGACGGCATGTTCCGGTACGCCTTCCCCGCAGCGCCGTCCGCAGTCGCGGACGCGCCGAAGGCTGCCGCACTCGCTGCTGTCGCAGTCGCCCCGGCTCCCGGCGGCGCCCGAAGCTGACCCTTCCCGGATCGTCCGGCGGACCCCGCAGGGGGAGGGTCGGCGAGGTCCAGGGGGTCCTGATCACGTTTCGAGTTCCGGGAAGGAACGAACCCAGTCATGCCCAAGACGGCATACGTGCGCACCAAGCCGCACCTCAACATCGGGACCATGGGCCACGTCGACCACGGCAAGACCACGCTGACCGCCGCCATCACCAAGGTGCTCAGCGAGCGCTCCGGCAGCGGCACCTCGTACGTCTCCTTCGACCGGATCGACCGGGCACCGGAGGAGGCCGAGCGCGGCATCACGATCAACATCGCGCACGTCGAGTACGAGACGGACACCCGGCACTACGCCCACGTCGACATGCCCGGCCACGCCGACTACATCAAGAACATGGTCACCGGGGCGGCCCAGCTCGACGGCGCGATCCTCGTCGTGTCGGCCCTGGACGGTGTCATGCCGCAGACCGCCGAGCACGTCCTGCTCGCCCGCCAGGTGGGCGTGGACCACATCGTCGTCGCTCTCAACAAGGCGGACGCGGGCGACGAGGAGCTGACCGACCTCGTGGAGCTGGAAGTCCGCGACCTGCTCACCGCGCACGGCTACGGCGGTGACGCGGCGCCCGTCGTCCGGGTGTCGGGGCTGCGGGCGCTTCAGGGCGACGCGCGGTGGACGGCGGCCGTCGAGGCGCTCCTCGACGCGGTCGACACGTATGTGCCGATGCCCGTGAGGTACACGGACGCGCCGTTCCTGATGCCGGTGGAGAACGTCCTCACCATCACCGGGCGGGGCACGGTCGTCACGGGAGCTGTCGAGCGCGGCACCGTGCGGCTCGGGGACCGGGTACATGTCCTCGGCGCGACTGCGTCATGGAAGGAGGGCGACACGGTCGTCACGGGCCTGGAGACCTTCGGCAGGCCGATGGAGTCCGCCGAGGCCGGCGACAACGTCGCGATGCTGCTGCGCGGAGTGCCGCGCGACGCGGTCCGCCGCGGGCATGTGGTCGCGGCGCCCGGCAGCGTCGCGCCGAGCCGCCGCTTCACGGCGCGGGTCCACATCCTGTCGGCACGCGAGGGCGGCCGCAGCACGCCGGTGGCCACGGGCTACCGCCCGCAGTTCCACATCCGCACCGGGGACGTCGTCGGCAGCGTCGACCTCGGGGAGAGCGGCGTCGCCCGCCCCGGCGACACGGTCACCATGACCGTCGAACTGGGACGGGACGTGCCGCTGGAGCCGGGCCTCGGCTTCGCGATCCGCGAGGGCGGGCGCACAGTCGGCGCCGGGACGGTGACCGCGGTCCTGTGACCGCCCGCCGGGGCGGCCCTCCAGGTGAGGGCCGCCCCGGCGGCGCCCGGCACAATGGAGCGGTGAACGAGCAGCTCCCCGTCCTGCGCGACGTCGACGGCGGCACCGCCAAGCTCATGCCCGACGTCGATCGAGCCCGGGCCTGGCTGTTGACCGTCGACGGCGCACCCCAGTCGTACGTCGATCTCGACGACCCGGCACATCTCGAATTCGAGTACGCCCGCAGGCTGGCGCATGTCATCGACCTCGCGGGCCGGCAGGACGCGCCGCTGGACGCGGTGCACCTCGGCGGCGGCGCGCTGACCCTGCCGCGCTATGTCGCAGCCACGCGTCCCGGCTCCCGCCAGGACGTCGTCGAGGCGGACCGCGGCCTGCTGGCGCTCGTCGCCGAGTGGCTTCCGCTGCCCGGGGACGCGGACGTCACCGTCCATGCGGCGGACGCGCGTGCCTGGGTGGAGTCCGCGCCGGCGGACTCGGCGGACATCGTGATCGCGGATGTCTTCGGCGGCTCGCGCGTTCCCGCTCATCTCACGTCCTTGTCCTACGCGCGCGCCGCGGAACGTGTGCTGAGACCGACCGGCATCTACGCGGCCAACCTGGCCGACGGCGCGCCGTTCACCTTCCTGCGCTCGCAACTCGCCAATTTCGCCGCGGTCTTCGGCGAACTGGCTCTGATCGCGGAGCCTTCGGTGCTGCGAGGGCGCCGTTTCGGCAACACGCTGCTGCTCGCCTCGCAGAGCCCGATCGACGTGGCGTCCCTGACCCGCCTCGTGGCGGCGGACGCCTTCCCGGCCCGGGTGACCGACGGCGCGGCGCTCGCGCGCCTGATGGGCGATGCCGCGCCGGTCGAGGACAAGGACGCGGTGGCTTCTCCGGAGCCCCCGGCCGGAGCGTTCAGCGTGGGCTGAGGGAGCGCGAGGACCCGCCGCCTCGCAAGGTGCGGGCCCGGGTCTCCGCACGCCCCGACAACCGCGGTCGCCGCGCCGTAGCCCGAGGGATGTGAGGCCGCGGTCCGCGGACCGCAGCCTCACATGCTGCTCAGGATGCCGGGGCGTCGGCGAGACGTACCGTGCTGAGGATCTTCTGGATGGTCGCGTCGTCGACCTCGTCCGCGATCCCGGTGTTCGCGTACAGCACCCAGCTCTTGAAGTCACCCGCGGGGTCCTTGAAGGAGAACGCGATCGACTTGCCGTCGGTCTCGCACTTGTTCTCCTTCTTCACGCCCTTGGCCGTGGCCAAGGCGACGCTGCCCTTCAGGCCCGACTTCGTCGTGTAGTCCCTGGCCTTGGTGATCTTGACCGTGCCCTTGGGCTCGGTCTGCGCGTAACCCGCCCACACCCAGTTGCCGGCCTCGTTGTAGGCCGCCTCGGCGGTGCTCTTGGCGCCCTTGCCGCCCTTGGTTCCGGCGCTGCTCAGGCCCCAGTCCTCCATGCGGCCGTCCTTGTCGACGTCGAGCTCGCACCACTTGCTCTTGAAGTGCGCCGGCGCGGACATCATGACGACGGCCGAGCCGTCGCCCTTCTTCTCGTCCTCGAAGCCGTGCGCCACGCCCGAGCCCGCCACCTCCCAGTCGGCCGGGACGTCGAACATGGTGCCGTGCTTGGGGTTGGTGACGACCTTCCAGCCCGCGATGGTGGGCTTCACGTCGCTGCCGTCGCGCGGGTTGTCCACCGAGGGCGACGGCGCCGGATCCGTCGAGGGGTCGGTACCGGGCTTCTGCGACGCCTTGGTGCCGGCGCCCTTGTCGGAGGTGCCCTGGTCGTCGTCCTTGAGCACGATGAAGCCGGTGACCGCGGCGGCCACGACCACCGCGGTCGCCGCGACGATCGCGACGATCGTCGTCTTCTTCCTGTCGTCCTGCGGCGGCATGGGCGCGCCGGGCATCTGACCGGGCACGGCGTACTGCGGCGCGGTCGGCTGCTGGTACGGGTTCGGCTGCTGGTATCCCGGCTGCTGGTACGGGTTCGGCTGCTGGTATCCCGGCTGCTGGTACGGGTTCTGGTCCTGCGGGTTCTGCTCGCCCCCGGGCGGCTGCTGTCCTGGCCACATGGCGAGTAACCATAGAGGTGCCCCGACCGCACTTCCACGCCCGCCCCCGCGCCGCCTCTTCGCGGGGATGGCCAAACCATGCTACTCGCGGGTAACATCCGGCCCATGAGCGCAGATCAGATGTCCATCGGCGAGATGCTCGCCGCCACCGTTCCCATGGTCCGGACACTCAACCTCGAGTTCCTCGAGACCACCGCGGAGCGGGCGGTCCTCCGCATGCCGGACCAGGCCGACTTCCACAACCACGTCGGCGGCCCGCACGCCGGTGCCATGTTCACACTCGCCGAGTCCGCGAGCGGTGCGATCGTCATCGCCGCGTTCGGCGACCAGCTCGGCCGCGCCGTGCCCCTCGCTGTCAAGGCGGAGATCGGGTACAAGAAGCTCGCCATGGGCGCCGTCACGGCCACCGCCACGCTCGCCCGCCCGATCGCGGACGTCCTCAAGGAACTCGACGCCGGGCAGCGCCCCGAATTCCCCGTGGACATCAGCATCCAGCGCGAGGACGGCGCCGTCACCGGCGAAATGACCATCGTGTGGACCCTGCGTCCCAACAGCTGACGCCGGTCGCACCGGGTAGGCTGCCCGGCGTGCGCCGACGGGGGTGCACGCCGGGCAGGGGCCCGGTGCGTACGGAAGGAACCGGCGTTGCACGTCCAGGAGTGGCTCGAGACCATCCCCCCGGTCAGCATCTACCTCCTGGTGGGTGTCGTCATCGGCCTCGAAAGCCTCGGTATTCCGCTGCCGGGTGAGATCGTCCTCGTCAGCTCCGCGCTGCTCGCCTCCCAGCACGGCGAGATCGACCCGTACGTCCTCGGCGCCTGCGCGACCGCCGGCGCGATCATCGGGGACTCCATCGGATACGCGATCGGACGCAAGGGCGGCCGACCGCTGCTGGCCTGGCTCGGCGGAAGATTCCCCAAGCATTTCGGCGACGCGCAGATCGCCATGGCGGAGCGCTCGTTCGAGAAGTGGGGCATGTGGGCCGTCTTCTTCGGCCGCTTCGTCGCCCTGCTGCGGATCTTCGCCGGACCGCTGGCCGGTGTGCTGCGTATGCCGTACTGGAAATTCCTGATCGCCAACGTCTTCGGCGGGATCCTCTGGGCCGGCGGCACCACGGCCGTCATCTACTCGGTCGGTGTCGTGGCCGAGGCGTGGCTCAAGCGGTTCTCCTGGCTGGGGCTGGTCCTCGCCGTGCTGATCGGCATCACCTCGATGCTCGTACTGAAGAACCGCGCCAAGAAGGCGGCGGCCGAGGCCCCTGCCGCCCGGGAGCCGGAGCCCGTGGGCGTGACAGCCGCCGACTGACGACGCGCTGCCCTGGGCCGCGGGCCCCGAGCCGCGGGGTGCGGCGGACGCCGGCCCGCGGCCGGGGGCGTCACCCCTCGTGCGCCGTGCGGTGCTCCTTCGCCAGGTCCGTGTACACCGCCGCGTTCAGCTTGATCCCCTCGCGCTCCTCGTCCGTGAGCTCCCGGCGTACCTTCGCCGGGACGCCCGCGACCAGGGAACCCGGCGGCACCCGCATGCCCTGCGGGACCAGCGCCTGAGCCGCGATCAGGGATCCCGCCCCGATGTGCGCGCCGTTCAGAACGGTCGCGCCCATGCCGACCAGGACGTCGTCCTCCACCGTGCAGCCGTGCAGCACCGCGTTGTGGCCGACCGAGACCCGCTCGCCCACGGTCACCGGGAATCCGGGGTCGACGTGGACGGTGCAGTTGTCCTGAATGTTGCTGCCGGCGCCGATCACGATCGGCCCGCCGTCACCGCGCAGCACGCTCTGGTACCAGACGCTCGCACCGGCGGCCAGCGTCACGTCTCCCATCACGACCGACGTGGGCGCGGTGAACGCGTCCGGGTCGACCTTCGGCTCCTTGCCACCCACACCCGCGACCAGTGCCCGCTCCGCCATGCCGTCTCTCCTCGGTGCTCGTTCCCACGCCTGCTGCCGCGCCTGCCTGCACCGTAGGCGACCCGCCGCCGGGCCGGACGCCCAGGGGGCGCACCGACGCGGCCGGTTGCCGCCGCCCCCGGCGGTCGCGGCGGTCCTGCTTGCTACCGCCTTGCTACCGCACGACGGGCGTGAACCGCACCGGCAGCGAGGTGAGCCCGCGCATCCACACCGACGGCCACCACGTCAGCTCCTCCGGCTCGACGGCGAGCACCACGTCCGGCAGCCGTTCCAGCAGTGTCTCGACCGCCGTACGGGCGATCACCTCGGCGAGGAGGGGCGCCGGGTAGGGACAGCGGTGCTCGCCGTTGCCGAACGACAGATGCGCGGCGTTCTCCGCCCGGGCGGAGCCGTCACGGCCGTCATGGCCCTCCGGCCAGATCCGCGGGTCCGTGTTGGCCGCCGCCAGGCCCAGCACCACACAGTCGCCTGCGCGGATTCTCCGGCCGCCGAGGGTGGTGTCGCGCAGAGCACGGCGCCCGCTGACGGTCTGCACCGGGGTGTCCAGCCACAGCACTTCGTTGAGGGCCTGACCGACGCTGAGGCGTCCGCCCGAGACGTTCAGCGCGAACGCGTCGTCGGTCAGCAGCAGACGCAGGGTGTTGCCGATCCAGTCCGCGGTGAGCTGCTGGGCCGCGGCGATGACGGTGATCAGATCCTGGACGGCCTCCTCGTCGGTGAGCCCGGCCGGATGGGTCAGCATGCGCGAGGTGACATCGGGCCCCGGCCGCCTGCGCTTGTCCTCGACCAGCCGCCGGATCCGCTCCTGGACTCGTGCGTACGCGGCCGCCGGATCGTCGTCCCCGGCCGCGTCCAGCGAGATCCGCAGGTCCCGCACCAGTTCCCCGGCCACCGCACCGCCCTCGGTCATGCCACACAGCTGCACCGCCGCGCGCATCGGCAGCGGGTGCGTGTACGCCGACATCAGCTCCGCCTGCCCGCTGCCCGCAAAGGAGTTGATCAGCCCCTCGGCGATGCGGCGGCACCAGTGGGCGAGTTCGAACTGGTCCACGGCCTCCAGCGCCGCGATGACAACCTCCCCGCGCACCTGGTGCTCCGTTCCCTCGGTGAACACCTCCGAGGGCTGATGGCCGACGAACGACAGCAGCGGCCAGTCGGCGGGGACAGCCGACCACTGGTTCCAGCGCCGGGAGTCGCGGCCGAACAGCTCGTCGTGCGCGGCGACATGGGCCACCTCGGCGTATCCGAGGACGAGCCAGGCCGGCACGTCCCCGTCCAGCAGGACGGGCGCGACCGGACCGTGGCGGCGGCGCAGTGAGCGGTACAGCTCCGCCGGCGTCCGCCGGAACTCCGGCCCGCCGAGGCGGACCGCCCCCTCGTGGACCGGGCATACGGCCGTGGGCGGCGGGCACGGTGCGGTTCCGACGGGGTCGTTCACAGCCCTCTCCCGGGCCGTGGCCGGTTCGTTCGGGCGCGTACGGGTGGGCAGTTCAGAGGTTGCGGAGTCCATGGAGCACCTCTTCCAAGAGCTCGGAGCCGGGCGGGGAGCAGTCCGCACGGGCCGTCTCCGTGTGCGGACGGCGCGCGGTGACGCGGCCGGCGGCGAGCAGATCCCCGAGCAGGATGCGCACGACCGTCACCGGCAGCCCCATGTCCGCGGAGATCTCCGCAAGGTCCATGGGGCTCCGGCACAGCGTGAGGATCCGGATGTGCTCCTTCTGCATACCCGGCGACGGCTCACACGCGCTGACGACCGGCGTGACGAGGTCGAACCCCTCGTCCACGGCACGGCTGCGGCCGGCGGTGACGGTGTAGAGCCGCTCCGGGGTGCCCAGGTCGACGGGGCGGCGGGTCATGACGGGGAGTTCCCTGCGGCGGGCAACCGGGGCTCGGCCGGCTGGGCGTTGCCGCCGGACCCGGCGGGGGGAGCGTGCGGGTCGCGGTGTCCCCCCGCCTCCTCGGCGGGAATCCCGGGCGCTTCGGAGCGGTGCGTATCTCGGGCGGTGGCGGGGCCCGCGATGTGGCCCTCGAGCGCGTCGGGGCCTTCGGCGGCGAGGGGCTGCGCGTGGTCGGCGGCGGGCGTATCGGGCCATTGGGTGGTGCCGGGCGATGCGTGGCCGTCGAGGGCATCGGGTCGGCCCGTGGTGCCCGGTTCGGGGTCGGCGGTGGGCGTGTCCGACATCTTCCGCGCGGGCCTGCCGGTGCGGTGGAAGGCGTCGAAGCGGGCGCCCGCGTCCTGGGCGGGGCTCAGGTCCGCGGGACCCCGGTGCGCCGCCATGGTGCGCCCCGGCGGGCGTACGGGGAGGCCGCCCGCGGTCGTCGTCCGGCGGGTGTCCTGTGCGGGCACGAAGCCCCTGTCCTGCGGTGCTCCCGACACCGTCCCGGACGCCGACGAGGTCGGCGCCGTCGGCTCCTGCGGGGCCGCGGCCCGGTGTCCCGCCTGCTCCGTGTCGCTGTCGGCCGGCCGCGCCAAGAGGTGGGGCGGGACCAGCACGACCACTCCCGTACCGCCCAGGGAGGACGGCCGGAAGCTCACGCTCATCCCGTACGCGACCGCCAGTCGCCCCACCACGGCCAGCCCCAGCCGGGTACCCTGCACCGCGGCGAGGTCGGTGACATGGCCGGACACGGCCTCCTCCGCGCGCCGCATCGCCGCGGGGCCCATCTTCGGACCGCTGTCCTCGATGGTGACCACGAGCCCCGCCGCGCGCTCCTCGACATAGACGTGGACCTCGTCGACGGGCGGCGAGAAGTTGGCCGCGTTGTCCATCAGTTCGGCCAGCAGATGCATCACGCCTTCCGCGGCGAAGCCCGCGATCGCCGCGGCGGGTGCTGAATGCATCCGTACCCGCCGATAGGCGGCGATCCGGCCGACCGCGCCGCGCAGAACGCTTTCGAGCGGGATCGGCCTGTTCCACGACCGGCTTGCCCGGCCGCCCGTCAACAGGGCGAGACGGTCTGTCATGAAGCCCAGTTGCGACGTCTTGTGGTCGAGCCCGAGCAGATCGCCGAAGACCTCCTCGCCGTGCCGGTCCTGCATATCGCGCAGGTCGGCGAGGATCGACACGGTCTGCGCCTGGACACGGCTGAGCGCCTCGGCGCCGGCGGCCTGCGCGGCAGCCGCGCGGCGTTCGCTTGTCGCGAGCTCTCGCACGGCCGTGTCGGTGAGTGCCCGCAGCCGGGTGTCGGCGGGCAGTTCGAGTTCGCCGAGCACCGTCTCGGCCGAGGCGCCGCCGCGCAGCCGGGCGACCGCCGTCGGCAGCGTCACGGTGGTGAGCCTGTCGATGCCGTCGGCTGCCAGGGTCAACTGCCGCATCGCACAGGCGGCGTTGGCGGCGGCGGACCGCACACGGTGCTCGGCGCCACCGACTTCCGTGGCGAAGATATTCAGGACGCGCCGCAGTCGGGGGTCGTTCGGCGGCGGAGTGCTCGTGAGCGCGTCGTCGGTGTTCGCGCCGTCCCGCAGCCGCTTGACGACCGAGGGCATCGTGACATCGACGAGATGGGCCAACTCGGCGGCGCACTGGGCGAATCGGTTCTGCAGAATGCGCAGTTCGCGCCGGGTCGAGGCGGTCGCTTCCTCCTGCCGGTGCAGGGCGACCGTCGCGCCGGCGACGGCGATCGCGAGGCACACCCAGGCGACGGCGACGGTGGTCACCACGTAGGACCCGGCCGTGTCCGGCGCCGCAGCGCCCACCGCGCCGCCGACCGCGGCGGCCACCACGAGCGAGGACATGGGCACGGCGACAGGCATGGGCCGTGGCATACGGGTCCTGTGGGGTTTGGGAGCGACTGGCACTGACATTCCGCGATCCCTCGTTGTTCGACTGCGGGAGGTACAGGAGAACGGGGCCGGCCGTTCGGCGTGTGTGCGGCGGCCGCCCGCATGTCGGTCACCGGGCCGGGTTACCGATCACTAGGAGTGATCCTCCGTGCGCATGCGGTGCTCATGCTAGCCACGGGGCAGGAGATGCGGTCCGAAGCGCGCGCAGTGTCCACAGATCGGTGGAGTTGTTCCCGAAGTCCCGTGCGGTGGCGGGTCGTCGTGGTACGAGTGGCGGTGGAGGCGCCCCGCAGAGGCGGCCCAGCAGAGGCGCACGGCTGCGGCGCGCGGCAGCGGCACCCCGCAGCGGCACCCGGCAGAGGCGCATCGCTGGAGCGCCCAGTTGGGGTGAACGTCACAGCGCTTCCCGCGGATCGGGCGCCGGACGGCCGACTACCGTGTGCGGGTGGGGAAGAACAGAAACACGTTCTCATCGCTGACCGCCTGGCGTCGGCGTGTTCTCGCGCGTGCTGTCCACCGCGGCTGGCAGTGGGTGCAGGAGGCCGGATCCGTCACGGCGCAGCACCCGGGTCGGCTGCGCTTCCGGCGGCTGGGCGTCGGCACCCGGCTGGCTTTCCCGCAGGGGACCGTCTTTGGTGAGCGCTGGATCGAACTCGGCGACCACTGCGTCATCGCCGAGCAGGTCACGCTCACGGCGGGCATGATGCCGGATCTGGACCTCGGGCCCGATCCGGTCCTGACCCTGGGCGACGGCGTGGTCCTGGGGCGTGGCAGCCATGTCATCGCCGACACACGCGTGACCATCGGCTCGGACACGTACTGCGGGCCGTACGTCTACATCACGTCGACCAACCACAGCTACGACGACCCCGGGCAGCCGGTCGGCAGGCAGTGGCCGCGCACGGAGCCCGTCGTCATAGGTCCGGGCTGCTGGCTCGGCACCGGGGCGGTGATCCTGCCAGGCGCCCGCCTCGGCCGCAACGTGGTGGTCGCGGCGGGGGCGGTCGTACGCGGAGAGGTGCCCGACCACGCCGTGGTGGCGGGAGCGCCCGCACGCGTCGTGCGCCGCTTCGATCCGGTGGACGGCTGGCAGCCGCCCCTGCGGACCCCCGCCCCCGTGCCGATCCCGGAAGGGGTAACCCCCGAGCAACTGCTCGCGCTCGCGGAGCTGGAGGACGACCTCGCGGAGCTCGGGGACGGCTGATCGGCCCCCGAGGCCTGCTCGGCCTGTGGTGGGACCGGCAACGCCGCCGTCCGGGTTTCGTCGGCCTGCGGTCCGCTCGGCTCGTGGCCGGAGCGGGCCGCGAGCTCGGCCGTGGCAGGAGGTGCCCTGTGGTCAGCCGGTGCCGAGCAGTGCCGTGCGCTGAGCTGGTGACGAGAAGTGCCGTGCGCTCAGCCGGTGGCGAGAAGCACCGTGCCGACGAGCGCCAGCCCCGCGCCCGCGGCCTGCACCACGCGCAGCCGTTCCTTCAGTACGGCGAGGGCGGCGAGCACGGTCACCACCGGATAGAGGTTCGCCAGGACGGCCGCGACGGTGACCGGACCCGTCTGCGCCGCGATCGAGTACGTGCCGTTGGCCGCCACATCGGCCAGCCCCACGAACGCGAGCGCCGGCAGCGACGCCCAGATGACGCGCATGCCGCCGTCCTCCGGCAGGGCCCGGCCGCCGCGCCTGACCGAGACGACGAGTGCCGCCCCGCCCACCGCCACATTGGTGACCCGCTGCACGAACAGGGCGAGGAAGAGTCCGGTGATCGTGGTGGACGCCTCGGCGATCAGCGCCATCACGGCGCCGAAGCCGAACGCCGCTGTCAGGGTCAGCAGGATCGCCTGCCGCCGCACAGGTGCGCCCCGCAGTTCCGGGCCGCCCGCGAGAACAATTCCGGCGACGGCCACGCCGATGCCCGCGAACTGCAGCAGCCCGGGCCGCTCGCCCAGCACGAGCCCGACTCCGACGGGCACGGCCACGCCCAGTGAACCCAGGGGCGAGACCACGCCCATCGGCCCCAGGGCCAGTGCCTTGTAGAACGAGAGCATCGCGACCGGCCCGACCACGCCGGCCGCCGCCGCGTACCACAACTGGGGCCCGGCCTCGGCGAAACCGCCGGTGGCGACCACGATCGCGCCCAGCACCACGACCGCGATCGACTGCGAGGCGACCACCACGGTGAGAGCGGGCGTACGTCGGGTCAGCAGTCCGCCGCCGAAGTCGGCCAGCCCCCACAGCAGGCTGGTGGCCAGGGCGAACAGTGCGGTCATGACGGCCTCGCAGTACAGTGCGGTGAACGATGGGGTACACCACACGGTAGTGCATTCCATTGAACTCTGCCATTGAATATATTGGACGGAACGTGTCTGATCTTGATCAGCTCACCCAGTCGCTCGCCCGCAACCTCAAGCACTGGCGGGGGGAGCGAGGATTCACGCTGGACGCACTCGCCGCCCGCTCCGGTGTGAGCCGGGGAATGATCATCCAGATCGAGCAGGCGCGGACCAACCCGAGCATCGGCACCACGGTGAAGCTCGCCGACGCTCTCGGAGTCAGCATCACCACGCTCCTCGACTACGGGCAGGGCCCGCAGGTGCGGCTCGTCCCGCCGGAGCAGGCCGTGCGCATGTGGTCCACCCCCGCGGGCAGTTCCACCACCCTCCTGGTCGGCAACGAGCGCGGCGGCCCGCTGGAGCTGTGGGCCTGGCGGCTGGTGCCGGGCGACGAGAGCGTCTCCGACCCGCACCCCGACGGGACGACCGAGCTCCTGCACGTCACCGCCGGCGAACTCACCCTGGTCGTCGACGGAAAGCCCCACACGGTCCCCGCGGGTACCTCCGCCACCTTCGAGGCGAACGTTCCGCACGCCTACCGCAACGAAGGGGACGAGACCGTCGAACTGACCATGGCCGTCTCCGTGCCGCCCGTCCGCTGAGACGCCGCGTCCGCCGAGACATCGGGGGCTCGGACACCCGTCTCCTGAAGACACCCGGACTCCGCCCCGCGCCGTGCTGTTAGCGTGCGTTGTATGCGTACACCCATCGGAGACTTCGACAACGCCAGGCCCGCTCCCGACTGCCTCGACCAGCTCACCGCACCGGTCGCCGAGGCCGTGCGCGCCTGGCACGGGGACGTCCCGGCCGAGCAGCTGATCTACGTCGACACCGACCCCGAGATCGCCGACACCGCCGTGTTCGCCGAGCACTACGGCCGGCAACTGCTGGACGAGTCGGCGAACTGCGTCATCGTCGCCGGGAAGCGGTCGGGCGGGACGAGCCTCGCCGCATGCGTCGTTCTCTCCTGCACGCGCGTCGACGTGAACGGAGCCGTACGCAGACAACTTGGCGCCCGCAAGGCCTCGTTCGCGTCCATGGACACGGCGACCGGCGAGAGTGGCATGGAGTACGGCGGTATCACCCCGATCGGGCTGCCCGCCGACTGGCCGCTGCTCGTGGACTCCCGCGTCGTCGACACCGAGTGGGTCCTCATCGGCAGCGGCCGCAGGCGCGGCAAGCTGATCGTGCCGGGCAAGGCGCTCGCCGGCCTGCCGGGCGCTGTGGTCATCGAGGGACTCGGGGTCTAGTGTCCTGAGTCGTTAATTCATTGGCAGTAGACAGTGAGGGTCTCTCACGCGAGTGTGTCCGGTTCGGTCGTGCTGCATTCGGCGCCACTTCCTGCGTCGTTCCTGTCGTTCCGAGGAAGCTTCAGCCGTGCGCTTCTCCGGCTGTCACACGTGGCTGCGACACTCTCTGCCCATGACGACGCAACCACGCTGGACCGACGACCTGTTCCCGTTCCCCACCCCACCCGCACTCGCCAGAATGGTCGACATCGCCTGGGAGGAGGGGTTCCTCACGACGGACCTGTACGAGGAGGGCCTGTACGACGCTCCCCGCGTGCAGACCAGCTTTGCCTTGCCCTTCGACCTGTGCGAGGTACCCCTCGCGCCTCAGGGGTGGGAGTACTGCTACGCGGGGGAAGTGTTCCGCCGACACCACGTACCGTTCATGTCCGTACCGGAACTCCTGCCCTTCGCGGACCTTGGCACCGGCACCAGCGTCGGATGGGTGGTCCCCGCGCCGGAACTCGGGCGCACCGACCATCCCGTTGCTTCCTTCGGCCACAAGGAGCCGGGCGTCATCGGCCGGAACACCCTGGACGGCCTCACATTTCTGCTATCTCTCGCCCTGCGCAGCGGAGGAGAGCGCCGCCGCACCCAGGTGGCACGCCTGTCGGCTGAACTTGGCATCCGGCCCACCCCGGAGTATGGGGTGACCCCCGACGGCGGGGACGTGGAGATCCCCCTCGATCTCGCGCCACCGGCCGGCTGGCACCACGAACCCGACCCGTCCGGCATCGGGATCGGCGTTCTCGCACCGAACGACGCCTTTGGCGACGAGTACCCCTCGTTCACCGGGGAGACAGACACCATCCTGGCCGACGCCTCCCGGATGCTCGACGCGGGCCACCCGGCGAGCGCTCTTCTGGGACTTACCGCCGCCTACCACGAGGATGCACTGCGCCTCCCGGACCTCCACCCCTTGTGGGCCCGCGCTTACGACGATCTCGACCGCCCTCCCTTCCGTGAACGTCTCGACGTGATGCTGGAGGACCACCAGCAGGCGTTCTGATGCTGTGAGTTGAAAGCGTCTGGGTGGTTGATGGGGTGGGTGGATGCCGAGTCCAAAGCCGTTGCCGCTGGAGTTGTCCGATCAGGAGCGCCGGGTGTTGCGGGGCTGGTCGCGGCGGCGGACGGCGTCTGCATCGCTGGTGCTGCGCTCGAAGATCGTGCTGGCGTGTGCGGAGGGCGCGTCGAACTCGCACGTCGCGCAGATGCTGGGCGTCTCGCGGGAGACGGTGCGCAAGTGGCGGGCGCAGTTCGCCGCGCACCGACTGAAGGGGCTGGTGGACCAGGCCGCGTTCGGGGGCGCCGCGAAAGATCACCGATGAGCAGGTCGAGGCGGTGATCGCGAAGACTCTCGATCAGGCGCCGCCGAAGGGGGACACACACTGGTCGACGCGCTCGATGGCTCAGGCTGCCGGCATGTCGCAGTCCGCCGTCTCCCGAATCTGGCGGGCCCTCGGACTCAAGCCCCACATCGTGCAGACCTGGAAGCTGTCCACCGACGCGCAGTTCGTGGACAAGGTGCGTGACGTGGTGGGCATCTACCTCGCTCCGCCCGAGAACGCCCTGGTACTGGCGGTGGACGAGAAGTCGCAGATACAGGCCCTGGACCGCACGCAGCCCATGCTGCCGCTGGCACCCACCGTGCCCGCGAGGATGACGCACGACTACGTCTGCCAGGAACCACCAGTCTGTTCGCGCCCTGGACATCGTCTCCGGCTCGGTCATCGCCCAGCACTACCGCCGCCACCGGCACCAGGAGTTCCTGCGCTTCCTCAAGCTCATCGACACGGCCGTGCCCAAGGACCTGGACCTTCACTTGGTGCTGGACAACTACGCCACCCACAAGACCGAACCGGTCAAGAAGTGGCTGCTGCGCCATCCCCGCTTTCACCTGCACTTCACTCCCACCTCCGCCTCCTGGCTCAACCTCGTCGAGCGCTGGTTCGCCGAACTCACCACCCGGAAACTGCGCCGCTCCACCCACCGCAGCGTGGTCGAGCTGGAACGCGACATCCGAAGCTGGACCAACGAATGGAACAAGGCCCCCAAGCCATTCGTGGACCAGGACAGCCGACGAGATCCTCGAAACCCTCACCGCATACTGCCAACGAATTGACGACGCATGACACTAGTGTCATGCGCCGGAAACCGCGGGCTGAAGTCTGTAGCGTGTTGCCATGTCGCCGGGACCCCGTGCTGTCGAAGCCGGGCTGCCCGATGCGGAGTTCGCCTAGTTGTCGCGCTGGGTGGATGGGGCGGTAGAGCCCCGTCTTGCCGAGCGGGCCCGCATCATTCTGTCGTGTGCGGCCGGGGCGCCGAATACGCGCGTGGCGGCGGATCTCAACGTGACCGCGCACACGGTGCGGAAGTGGCGCTCGCGGTTCGCTGCACATCGGCTCGAGGGGCTGACGGACATGCCGCGGCCGGGTCGGCGCAAGGCAGAACTGGTGCTCACCCGCCACGCCGTGCCCACAGGCCAGGGCTGTTGACGGTGCGGCGCAACACCACGCGGCTTGCATGGCGTGGCGGCCGGCGTCGGCGATGGCGCGCCCGCTGGTGTTGTGGGCGCCCGGCGAGAATGGCAATCCGCCATCAGACGAGGGTCCTTGAGTGGGTGTGACGTGCCAGTTTGCGATCACATAGCGCCGGGTGTAGAGAGGGAAGAAAGGCACTCTCGATCTGCCTTCCTCTGCGGGGAGGCTGCCATGTTCGACCATGGATGGCTCATAGGTCTCGTTGCCCTCATTGCCACTTTGGCCGTCGCGGGATCCATCTTGGCCCTCAGTGCCTGGCGGATGGCAAGAAATGAGGAGAAGACGACTCGCGAACCCAAGATAGAGGTTCTTGCCGGGATCGGTGGCGGCCTGGTCACAGGGATTGCTGTCGGGCTGTCGGCGCTGTTCCTGGAACAGTCCATAGAGAATGCGCAACTCTATGCTACCTGGAAGTCCAACGTCGAAGTTGCGGATAGTATACCGGGGTTCGATCCTGACGGACGTGATATCGAGGGCATCAACTTCAGTGGAAAAGAGCTTCGCGACGCCGACTTCAAGGACAACGAAAAGCTCAAAGGCGCCCAGTTTCGAGATACGGACCTCACCGGCGCAGACTTCCGCAACGCGAACCTAACCGGTGCGAATCTCATAGGTGCCAATCTCCAGGAAGCGGATCTCACCGGTGCCACCCTCGACGGGGCGATGCTGCAGAGCGCGAATCTGGCCGGCGCAATCATCAATCACCCGGGAACTTCCTTCAACGGGGCAATGGTGAATGCATACACGTGTTGGCCGGAAGACGTTGATGTGCGCAAGGTCGAGGGCGTGGTGGCGGTGAAAGCCTACAGCAGCTACCGGGATGGAAAGACGGTGACTGTTGCGGAGGAGGGTGATGACGGATTTATCGGAGGCGAGAGGTACGAAGGGGGGGAGAACCCGAAACAGTGCACCATGTGGAAGGAGGGAAAGCGAATTCGGTGAAGTCCATGGGCGAACCGGCGGTGGGACGGGCGAAGACACCCCAACTGCAAACAAGGCGATGACCCCGGGCATCGCCGCCCACGCGATGCGCACCTGCACCAAATCGCACGACCTGTTCTGCGACCCCATGTGCGGCATCGGCACCACCCTCGTCGAAGCGTCCACAGGCGGACCACGACCGGCTGTTCGTGGTCGACGTAGGTCAGCGCCGTACCCGATCATGCGTTCATGCCCCTGAGAGAGACCCTTGCCCGAATCGATGCAGACCTGGCTGCCGGCCGGGTTCCCGTCGCGCGCCAGCGCCTGCGCGGTCTCATCTCGTCCTTCCCGCACGACCTGACGCTCCGCCGTCGTCTGGCCGAGGTGTACCGGCTCTACGGCGACGCCGCCGAGGCTGGACGCTGGATGTACCTCCAAGAGGACCGGAACGCCGACGAGACCGCCGCCTTCGAGGCGCGGTACGGGTCTCCCGGGTGGCGGATGAAGGCCCTCGCCTGGCACGGCCCTGAGGCGAAGGCCGCCACCGCCTTCGCGGAGGGGCAGTTGGTCGCGGTGCGGACCGCCTGCGCCGAGGAGTTGGGGCACCCCGTCGACTGGGACGACCCCGCCTCCTACCGGGACGACCTGGAAGGGGAGTACGAGGCGCCCTCCGAGCCGTGGACGGTCGGCGGTGTGCTGGCGGGCGTCGGTTGCCTGGTGGCGGCCCTTGTGTTCCTCGCGATCTGGGTGAATGGACTCGTTGCCCTCTTCGACTGACTTAGGTCACCGGGGCATGTGAGGAGCGCCGCTCAAGGTGTCCCTACGTTCTTCCACGGGACTGGGCGAGCCCTTCGTATGGTTGGCCCACCCAGGGGCGTCGGGTGTGGCTTTCAAGCGGGCGGTTCTCCCGGCACGGGCCGGCCGGCTAGCCGCATCGGTCCAGCAGCGGGAATCAGTCCAGCAGCGATATCTCGATCGCCGGGCAGCGGTCCATCACCATGTCGAGACCGGCCTCGCGGGTGCGGGCGTAGGCCTCCGTGTCGATCACGCCCAGTTGGAACCACACGGCCTTCGCGCCGATCGCCACCGCCTCGTCGGCGACCTTGCCGGCGAGGCCGGAGTTCACGAACACGTCCACGACGTCGACCGGGAACGGGATATCGGCCAGCGAGGCGTACCCCTGTTCCCCGTGAACCGTCTCCGCCTTCGGATGCACCGGCACGATGCGCTTGCCGAAGCGCTGCAGCACACGCGCCACCCCCCACGCGGCGCGCGACGGGTTGGTCGACAGACCCACCACCGCCCAGGTGTCGCCCGTAGAGGTCAGGATCCTGCGGATCGTCTCAGCCGTTGCGTCCATGCCCGGGACAACGGGCGGAACAGTCCCGATCATTCCCGGAGACGGGGAGCGGTCCCGGTATTCCCCGGTGGAGAGGGCGCCGACGGGCGACGCATAGGGTGGCGGGATGCAGGACCAGTACCGGACGGTCGCCCGCGAGGGCGTCCACGAGAGCGAGATCAACCGCTCCCGCTTCCTCTGCGCGCTCGCGCCCGCCGCGACCGAGGAGGAGGCGCAGGCGTTCATCGCGCGCATCCGCAAGGAGCATCCGACCGCCACCCACAACTGTTTCGCCTACGTCATCGGCGCCGACGCCGCCGTGCAGAAGGCGAGCGACGACGGCGAGCCGGGTGGCACCGCGGGGGTGCCCATGCTCCAGATGCTCATACGGCGCGAAATGCGGTACGTCGTCGCGGTCGTCACCCGGTACTACGGCGGCGTCAAGCTCGGCGCCGGTGGTCTGATCAGGGCGTACGGGGGAGTGGTGGGCGAGGCTCTCGACGCGCTCGGCACCCTCACCAGGCAGCGCTTCCGGCTGGCCACCGTCACGGTCGACCACCAGCGCGCGGGCAGGCTCGAGAACGACCTGCGTGCCACCGGCCGCGCTGTGCGCGAGGTGACCTACGCGGACGCCGTCACGATCGAAATCGGCCTGCCGGACTCCGACGTCGACGCCTTCCGGGCCTGGCTCGCCGACGCCACCGCGGGCACCGCGACCCTGGAACTGGGCGGGGAAGCGTACGGGGATGCCTGAACCCGCCCGTGATGTCCGACCCCGCCGATACGCTCACGGATCATGAGACTCCTCCATACGTCCGACTGGCACCTGGGCCGGTCGCTGCACCGGGTGAGCATGCTCGACGCCCAGGCCGCCTTCCTCGACCACCTCGTGTCGACGGTCCGCGAGCGCGGGGTCCACGCGGTGCTCGTCGCGGGAGACGTGTATGACCGGGCGGTGCCGCCGCTCGCCGCCGTGGAGCTCTTCGACGACGCGCTGCACCGGCTCGCGGCGGCCGGGGTGCCGACCGTGATGATCTCCGGCAACCACGACTCGGCGCGCCGGCTCGGCGTCGGCGCCGGACTCATCGAGCGCGCCGGCGTGCACCTGCGCACCGACCCGGAGGGATGCGGCACCCCCGTCCTGCTCGCCGACACCCACGGGCCGGTGGCCTGCTACGGACTGCCCTACCTCGAACCGGCCCTGGTGAAGGACCGGTTCGGGGTCGCGAGGTCCGCGCACGAGCCGGTCCTGGCCGCGGCCATGCAGCGGGTGCGCGACGATCTCGCCGCGCGGGAGCCCGGCACCCGCTCCGTCGTCCTCGCGCACGCCTTCGTCGCCGGGGGCGAGGAGAGCGACAGCGAGCGGGACATCACCGTCGGCGGCGTCGCGGCCGTGCCTTCGGCCGTCTTCCACGGCGTCGACTACGTCGCCCTCGGCCACCTGCACGGCTGCCAGACCATCACCGAGCGCGTGCGCTATTCCGGCTCCCCGCTGGCCTACTCGTTCTCCGAGGCCGACCATCGCAAGACCATGTGGCTCATCGACCTCGACGCCCGGGGCGACGTGAGTGCCGAGCGTGTCGACTGCCCCGTGCCCCGGCCCCTCGCACGCCTGCGCGGCACCCTCGACGAACTCCTCGGCGATCCCGCACTCACCCGCCACGAGGACTCCTTCGTCGAGGCGACGCTCACCGACGCGGAGCGGCCAGCCGATCCGATGGCCCGCCTCACCGAACGCTTCCCGCACACCCTCAGCCTCGCCTTCGAGCCGGAGGGCGCCGAGGAGCACGGCACCACCTCCTACGCCCAGCGGCTCCGGGGCCGCACCGATCAGCAGATCGCGGAGGACTTCGTGACCCATGTGCGCGGCGGCAGTGCCCCCGACGAGGAGGAACGCGCCGTGCTCCACGGGGCGTTCGACGACGTCCGCGTGGACGCCGGTGTGCGCGAGGTGGCCGGGTGAGGCTGCACCGGCTGACCGTCACGGCCTTCGGACCGTTCGGCGCCACCCAGGAAGTCGACTTCGACACGCTCTCATCGGCGGGCCTGTTCCTGCTCCACGGCCCCACGGGCGCGGGCAAGACCTCTGTCCTCGACGCGGTCTGCTTCGCGCTCTACGGAGCAGTGCCCGGCGCGCGCCAGAGCCCGGGCACCTCGCTGCGCAGCGACCACGCCGATGTGCGCACCCCCACCGAGGTCCGCCTCGAACTCACCGTCGCGGGACGCCGGCTGGAGGTCACCCGCCGGCCCGCACAGCCCCGTCCGAAGGCACGCGGCACCGGCTTCGTCACCGAGCGGGCGCAGAGCCTGCTGAGGGAGTACGACGCCGACACCCGGCAATGGCGTCCGCTCAGCCGATCGCACCAGGAGATCGGCGAGGAGATCACGCAGCTGCTCGGTATGAGCCGGGACCAGTTCTGCCAGGTCGTCCTGCTGCCGCAGGGCGACTTCGCCCGCTTCCTGCGCGCCGACGCCGAGGCGCGCGGCAAACTCCTCGGGCGCCTCTTCGACACCCGCCGCTTCGCCGCGGTGGAGGAGCGTCTCGCCGAGCTGCGGCGTGCCGCCGAAGCCCGGGTGCGCGCCGGCGACGAGCGTCTGCTCGCCCTGGTCCACCGGATGGAACAGGCCGCGGGCGACGCGGCGGGCGACTGGCCGCCGCCGGACCAGCAGCCGGGCGATCCCGGGCTCGCCGCCGCCGCCCTGCGGTGGGCGGCCGTGGCCCGCTCCGGCGCGCGGGAACGGCTGGACATCGCCGCGCAGGCCGCCGCCGCCGCGGAGAGCCGGCAGGCCGCGGCCCGGCACGCACTCGACGGCGAGAGGGACCTCGCCCGGCTCCAGCTGCGCCACGCCGACGCCCGGTGCCGGGCCGACGCCCTGGATGCCGCGCGGCCCGGACACGAGGCGCTCGTCGCTGAGTTGGAGCGGGCCCGCAAAGCGGATCTGGTCGGGCCCGCATTGCGGCTGCGCGACGAGGCCGAGCACGAGCACAGCGCCGCCGGCGTGGAACGGGAGCGGACGCAGGCCGGCCTGCCCGCCGACCTGGCCGAGGCCGGCGCCGAACAGCTCCTGGCGCGCGAACGGGCGCTCCGCCAGGAACTGGGCGGCCTGGAGTCGGCGCGCCGGGCGGAGCAGCGCAGCGCGGACATCGCCCGCGAGCGCGCCGACCTGGACCGGCAGGCCCGCGCGGACGACGACGTGCTCCAGGAGGCGACCGCGTGGCTGGCCGAATGGGAGGGCCTGCGCCGCGCCCACCAGGACCGGATCGCGTCCGCGCAGGAGGCGGCGACCCGTGCCGAACAGCTGGCCGGCCGTCTCGAACCGGCCCGCGAGCGGCTGGGCGCGGCACGCGAGCGCGACGAGCTGACCGCCCGCGCCGGACGCGCCGAGGCTCGTCTGCGCACCCTCCACGACGGCGCCAACCGTGCGAAGGCGGCCTGGCTGGACCTCAAGGAGCGCCGACTGCGCGGCATCGCCGCCGAGCTGGCGTCCCGGCTGACGCCCGGACAGCCGTGCGCGGTCTGCGGGTCGGCGGCCCATCCGGCACCGGCCCGCGTGGGGGCCGACCATGTGGACCGCGCCGCGGAGGAGGAGGCGTACGCGGCGAGCACGCGGGCCGAGGCGGCGAAGACCGAGGCCGAACGCGACCTGGCGGTCCTTCACGAGGCCCGTGCGAGCGCGGCGTCCCGCGCACGGACGGGCGGTACGGCGGCCGGGGGGAGTGCCGCGTCCGGTGAACCGGAGGCGGTCGTATCGACGGCCGGCGTCCGCGTGATGCCCTCGGGTGACCGCGGGGCGACCGTTGCCGGCGCTCCTGCCGCAGCGGCTGAGAGCGGGCTGCCGGGCGAGGGTCCGGCGGGCACCGCGTCCTGGGGTGCGGGTCCGGCCCCGCGACACGGCGACGGCGCTGAACCGGACGCCCCGGAGGCGGGCCCCGCCGGACACGGGACCCTGCCCGGCAGCCGCGCGCACAGCATCGACGGCATGCTCGGCGGCGCCGCGCCCCACAGTGGCGCTCGCGGTGTTCCCGCGCCCCGACAGGCGCATGACGCCCCGTCTGTCGACGATCTGCGCGCCGCCGTCGAGGAGTTGGAGCACGAGCACGCCGAGGCGCGTCGCACCGCCTCCGGCA
The DNA here is from genome assembly GCF_044390825.1 of Streptomyces sp. NPDC018833. Taxonomy (NCBI): domain Bacteria; kingdom Bacillati; phylum Actinomycetota; class Actinomycetes; order Kitasatosporales; family Streptomycetaceae; genus Streptomyces; species Streptomyces sp. NPDC018833. Next base: position 124,157 of record NZ_JBIRZM010000012.1, read on the forward strand.
TCCACGCCGCTCGGGAAGCGCTCGAACGGGCTGAGCGCGAGCACCGGGAGCGTGTCGACGCACGGCAGCAGGCGGAGCGCCGTATCGCCGCCCGCATGTCGCGGCGTGAGGCGCTTGACGGGGAACAGGCCGTGCTGGACGCCGAGTTGGCGCGGGCACGCGGCGACGCCGCGAGCGTGGCCGAACGCGCCGAGCTCCTTGAGCGCCGTGTCGGACTGCTCGCGGCCGCCGCCGAAGCCGTACGGGCACTCGACGCCACCGGGCAGCGGCTGAAGGAGGCGGACGACCGGCTGGCCGATGCCGCTTTCCGGGCCGGGTTCGACACGCCGGCCGACGCGGCGGCGGCCGTCGTCGCCGACGCCGCGCAGCGCGACATGCAGCGGCGGATCGACGCCTGGCGCACCGAGGAGGCAGCCGTCGCCGATCGGCTCGCCGAGGAGGACGCGAGAAGCGCGGCCGCGCGGCCCGCCGCCGACGCCGAGGGGGCCGAGGCCGACGCCCTGGCGGCCGACCGGGCCCTGCGTGACGCCGCGTCCCGGCTCGCCGCCGCCCGGCGGTGCTGTGCCGAGCTGGACCGGCTCTCCCGCGAGTCCGAGCAGGAGGTCCTGCGGCTCGGCCCGCTGCGCGAGCGGTACGACCGCGTGGCCCGCCTCGCTGGGCTGACCGCGGGCACGTCCGCTGACAACGAGCGCAAGATGCGCCTGGAGTCGTACGTCCTCGCGGCACGGCTGGAGCAGGTGGCGGCGGCAGCGACCGTGCGGTTGCAGCGCATGTCGTCGGGGCGGTACACGCTCGTCCACTCCGACGCCCGCACGGGCGGGAAGCGGGCCGGGCTGGGTCTGCATGTGGTCGACGCATGGACCGGCAGGGAACGGGACACGGCGACGCTCTCGGGCGGCGAGACGTTCTTCGCTTCGCTCGCCCTCGCACTCGGCCTCGCCGATGTCGTCACCGACGAGGCCGGCGGCATGCGGCTCGACACGCTCTTCATCGACGAGGGCTTCGGCAGCCTCGACGACCAGACCCTCGACGAGGTACTGGACGTCCTGGACTCACTGCGCGAGCGGGACCGAAGCGTCGGCATCGTGAGCCATGTCGGCGATCTGCGGCGGCGCATCCCGGCCCAACTGGAGGTCGTCAAGGAGCGCCACGGCTCGGCGGTGAGGCTGCGGACCGGCGGAATGGGCGACTGAGCGGGGCGCGGGCCGACCGCTCAGCGGCTGATCGGCCGGCTCGGCATGGGCGACGAGTACACGATGCTCGTCGTCACCGACCCCAGCGCGCCGACCTTCCCGGAAACCTCTTCGAGGTGGCGCATCGAACGGGCGGCCACCTTCAGCACGAAGCAGTCGTCGCCCGTGACATGGTGCGCCTCGAGGATCTCGGGGGTGGTGTCCAGCAGGTCGTGGAACGGCTTGTAGTTCCCGTTCGGGTACCGCAGGCGTACGAACGCGAGGATCGGCAGCCCCAGCCGCTCCTGGTCGACCACCGCTGCGTACCCCTTGATGACGCCGGCCTCCTCCAGCCTGCGCACCCGCTCGGTGACGGCACTCGCCGACATGGACACGGACCTGGCCAGCTCGGCGAAGCTGGCCCGTCCCTGGGTCTGGAGGGCCTGCAGGATGCGCCAGTCGGTGGCGTCCGGTGAATATCCCGTCATCCCCGAGAGCTAACAGGGGAATCCCCGGCAGATCAAGAGATGTGCCGGGGATCTCTCCTTGAGGGACGTGGTCGGCGCATCTAGATTCCTGCATATGACAACGACGCGGACCCACGCTGCCGAGACGCCCGCCGCCAACCCCGTCCTGCGGGTGCCGCCCGCCGCACCGGCCGAAGCCGCGGCGTACTTCCGCGCGAGCCTCGCCTTCCACGCCGACGTCTCCGACGTGGCCACCGCGCTGGCCGCGGGCGGCGACCCGGGATTCGTGGTGCTCGACTCCCGTTCGACCGAGTCCTGGGACCAGGGGCACGTCCCCGGCGCGATCCACCTGCCGACCGCCCGGATCCCCGAGCAGGCCGGGACCCTGCTGGACAGGTCCGTCCCCGTCGTCACCTACTGCTGGGGCCCCGGCTGCAACGGCGCCACCCGCGCCGCGCTCGCCCTCGCCGAACTCGGTTTTCAGGTCAAGGAGATGCTGGGCGGCTTCGAGTACTGGGCGAGGGAGGGCTTCGCGTACGAGACCTGGGAGGGCAGCACCACCCGCGACGCCGACCCGCTCACGACCCCTGTCGGCACGGACGCCTGCGGCTGCTGACCGACGGCGCGGCCGCGCCGAAGCGGTCCATGCGGGCCAGGACCGCTCCCGATCCCGAGGCGCCCGCACGGCTCGTGGCCACCGCGGCCGAGGCGGCGGCCGGCTCGACATCCTCGCCGCTGACCACGCGCCCAGCGGCTGCGACGGCCGCTCGACGCGATCGGCGCGATCGGCGCGAATCGACGCCGGGATGCTCGACGCACATCGAGCCGTCGACACGCGTTCGGTGATCCCGATCCAGGCGTACGCGCGACGGCGCGCGGACCTTCCGGGCATGCCGCCGGGCGGAAGCCGCCACGGACGTGGTCGGGACCGTGCATCACGACGCCCGCTGTCCGGGCGGAAGCCGCGGGCGTGGTCGGGATCACGCACCTACGCCCGCCGGCCCGCTCGTCCCCTCACAGCCTGGACAGTTCCTCCACCAGGTCGTCCAGGCCCAGCGGTCCCTGGGACAGGGCCGCCATGTGCCACGCCTTGGCGTCGAACGCGTGCCCGCGCGCGCGGCGCGCGTTCTCGCGGCCCAGCAGCCACGCCCGCTCGCCCAGCTTGTAGCCGATCGCCTGCCCCGGCATGGACAGATAGCGGACCAGTTCGCTCGCCACGAAGTCCGCCGGGCGGCCGCTGTGGGCGCCGAAGAACTCCTGCGCCAGATCCGGCGTCCACCGCTCTCCCGGGTGGAACGGCGAGTCCGCCGGGATCCGGAGTTCCAGGTGCATGCCGATGTCCACGATGACCCGGCACGCCCTCATCATCTGCGCGTCCAGGTAGCCGAGCCGGCGCTCCGGGTCGGTCAGGAAGCCCAGTTCGTCCATCAGCCGCTCCGCGTACAGCGCCCAGCCTTCGGCATTGGCGCTGACCATGCCGATCGTCGCCTGGTAGCGGGAGAGGCGGTCGGCGACGTGCACCCACTGCGCGAGCTGGAGATGATGGCCCGGCACGCCCTCGTGGTACCACGTGGACACCAGGTCGTAGACGGGGAAACGGGTCTCGCCCATCGTCGGCAGCCATGTCCGGCCCGGGCGGGAGAAGTCCTCCGACGGCACGGTGTAGTACGGCGCCGCCGCGCCGCCCGGCGGAGCGATGCGGGACTCCACCTTCCGTACCCGCGCGGCGAGTTCGAAGTGCGTGCCGTCCAGCGCCTCGATCGCCTCGTCCATCAGCTTCTGCAGCCAGACACGGACCTCCTCCACGCCCTCGATGTGCTCACCGTGCACATCGAGATGGGCCAGTGCCTCCCACGGACCGGCGCCGGGGAGGACCTTGTCCGCCTCCGTCTTCATCTCGCCCAGCAGACGGTGGTATTCGGACCAGCCGTACGCGTACGCCTCGTCGAGGTCCAGGTCCGTCCCGTTGAAGTAGCGCGACCAGCGGGCGTAGCGCTCACGACCGACGGTGTCCGGTGCCTCGGCGCCGGCGGGGGCGTACTCATCGCGCATCCAGTCACGCAGCGCCATCAGGGACTCGGTCGCGTTGCGGGCCGCCACCTCCAGTTCGACCCGCAGTGACGCGGGGCCGTCCGCCGTGAAGTCCTCGAACCAGCCGCGTCCGCCGCCGATCCACTCCGTCATCTGTCCGATGAAGGTACGGGTGGCCCGTGGCCCGCCGAACAGCTTCCGGTCCAGGCCGAGCGCGAGCGAGGCGCGGTACCCCTCCAGCGCACGCGGCACCGCCCGGAGCCGTTCCGCGACCGCGGCCCAGTCCTCGTCGGTCTCCGTCGGCGTCACCGTGAACACCTCGCGCACCGCGTGTGCGGGTGAGCGCAGGTTGCTCACCGTCCGCAGGCCCTCGTCGGCCTCGTGGACGGCGAGCTCGGCGGTGAGCCGCTCGCGCAGCAGCCGGCCGCAGCGCCGCTCGGCCTCGCTGTCGGCACCCGGCAGCATCTCGGCGGCATCGAGCTCGGCAAGGGTCGCCCGGGCGAGGTCGGCGATCTCCTCCTGGCCGGCCGGTGAGAAGTCGGGCAGGAGCCCGTTGCTGTCCTTGACGCCCAGATACGTTCCGGCGATCGGGTCGAGCTCGACGAGGGCGTCGACGTAGGCGTCGGCGACCTGGCGGGGCAGCGCGCTGATGGAAGTGGGTGACATGGGCCCATCCTCGTACGCGGGCGCACTCCCCGTCACCATCATCCGGCGTCGGACGCCTGACGTCCCGGCGCCGGCGGCAGCAGCGGTCCGCACTCCCACTGCTGGAATATCAACCTCGTCTCCACGCGGGCGACTTCGCGCTGAGAGGTGAATTCGTCCAGAACCAGCCGCTGCAGGTCGGCCATGTCCGTGACAGCCACATGCACCAGGTAGTCGTCCGGGCCGGTGAGATGGAACAGCGCGAGCGACTCGGGGAGCGCACGGATGCGCTCGACGAACGGCCCGATCAGTTCACGCCGGTGCGGACGCACCTGGACCATGAGCAGGGCCTGCAGCCCACGCCCGAGCCGGGCGGGGTCGAGGGCGAGACGGTGGCCGAGGATCACGCCGGAACGGCGCAGCCTGGTGACCCGGTCCAGACAGGTCGAGGGTGCCACGCCGACCTCCGCCGCCAGGTCGCGATAGGTGGTCCGGGCGTCGTTCTGGAGCAGGCGCAGGATCTTCAGGTCCACCGGGTCCAGTGCGACAGATTCAGCCATTCATCGAACGTAGCACGGAGAAGAAACGCTACTTCCCGGTAGGTGTTCACAGTGCCGCTCATGGAGAACGCAGCCGCGGTCGCGCCCGCACACCGGGCCCTGGCCACCGAAGCCGTGCACGCCGGACGCGAGGACCTCGCGCAGCTGGGCGTCCACGCCCCGCCGCTCGATCTGTCCACCACCTACCCCTCGTACGACGCCGCCGCCGAGGCCGCCCGGATCGACGCGTTCGCCGAGACCGGCGCCCGCCTCGACGGCCCGCCCGTCTATGCGCGCCTGGACAACCCCACCACCGCGCGGTTCGAGACGGCCCTCGCCAAGCTGGAGGGCACCGAGGCGGCGGTCGCGTTCGCCAGCGGCATGGCGGCACTCACCGCCGTGCTGCTGGTACGGGCGAGCATGGGCCTGCGGCACGTCGTCGCTGTCCGGCCGTTGTACGGCTGCAGCGACCATCTGCTGAACGCCGGACTGCTCGGCACCGAGGTCACCTGGACCGATCCGGCCGGCATCGCCGAGGCCCTGCGCCCCGACACCGGCCTCGTCATGGTGGAGACCCCCGCGAACCCGACGCTCGCCGAGGTCGACCTGCGTGCCGTACGGCATGCCTGCGGGTCGGTCCCGCTGCTCGTCGACAACACCTTCGCCACTCCCGTCCTCCAGCGGCCCGCCGAGGACGGCGCGCGGCTGGTGCTGCACAGCGCGACGAAGTACCTGGGCGGTCACGGTGATGTCATGGGCGGCGTCGTGGCCTGCGACGAGGAGTTCGCGCGCAAACTGCGGCAGGTGCGGTTCGCGACCGGCGGGGTGCTGCATCCGCTGGCCGGCTATCTGCTGCTCCGCGGACTGTCCACGCTGCCGGTACGGGTCAGGGCCGCGTCCACCACGGCGGCGGACCTCGCGCGCAGGCTCGACGCCGATCCGCGGGTCGCGCGGGTGCACTACCCGAGCATCGGCGGCGCGATGGTCTCCTTCGAGGTGTACGGCGACCCGCACGGGGTGATCGCCGGTGTCCGGCTGATCACTCCGGCGGTGAGCCTCGGCAGCGTCGACACGCTGATCCAGCACCCGGCCTCCATCAGCCACCGGATCGTGGCCGAGGGCGACCGGCACGCGCATGGGGTCAGTGACCGACTGCTGCGGCTGTCGGTGGGCCTGGAGGACGTCGAGGACCTGTGGCGCGACCTGACCGAGGCCCTCGGCGCCCACCCGGCCGACGCCGTGGCAGCCCGCCGCCCGGAACACGTGTCGTCCGCCCGCGGCTAGCCCGCGGCTCCTGGTGCGTCGGCGCCGCCCGGCCGGGCGGCGCCGACGCCCGGTCACGTCGTCGGGGTCGTCAGCGCTCGGCCTGCTCGTAGTGGGCCGAGGGGCGTACCGGTGTCGCGTCCAGTCGTGCCGTGACGACCAGCGTCCCTTCCTCGATCTGGTAGTCCAGTGGCAGGCCGAGACCCCGCATCGCCGCCACCATGGCGGTGTTCGAGGACTGGGTCACGGCGTAGACGCTGTCGCAGCCGGCCTCCACGGCCAGGGTCACCAGGCGGCTCAGCAGCTCCGAGCCGATGCCGCGGCGCTGCCACTCGTCCTCGACGAGCAGCGCCACCTCGGTCTCGTCGCCGTCCCACAGCAGGTGCCCCAGCGCGACCAGCCGGCCCGAGGCCGTCTGCACGGCGAGCGTGCGGCCGAAGCGCGGGCTGAGCAGATGGTTGAGGTAGCGGTCGGCGTCGCCGACGGGGCCGTGGTACCGCAGGCTCAGTGTGCGGTCCGAGCAGCGCTCGTGCATGGCGAGCGCCGCTGCCACATCGCCCTGGTCCGCGCGGCGGACGATGATCTCGTTCCCCTCGGGGAGGGTGAGAACGTCCCGGCTGCGCGGGATACGCGGCCCGAGGCGGGCGTCGAGCTCGACGAGCGCGCGGGCGCGGGCGAACTCCGTGGGTGTGAAGGGAAGATAGGGCCGCTCGACGGTGATCGCGCCGCCGTTCGGGTCGCAAAGATGCATCACCGTCTCCTCCAGCACGCCCTCCACCGGCGGCATGTCACCGGTGGGCCGGCCGCTCAGCGACAGCGCGGGGCGCGACCGGATCGTGCAGCGTCCGAGCAACTGGCGCAGGGCGAGCGGCAGCTCCGCCGCGTCGAGTGCGGTGCGGGTGGCGAGGCCGAGCACGCGGGTCGGGGTGTCGACGAGGTCATGGGCGTCGGCGCGTTCGGTCCAGGTGCTCGTGCCGCCCGCCGCCGCGATCTCGCGGGTGAGCTGCTGGGCCTCCAGGCCGGCGGGCGCGCGCAGCAGGAACTCGTCCACCGTGCCGTCGCCCAGCGGATGCGTCTGCAGGGTCAGGATGTCGACGTCGAGGTGTGCCAGGGCGCTGCAGAGCGCGGCCAGGCTCCCGGGCGCGTCCTTGACCGTCGTGCGCATCCGCCACAGCGCCGTCTCGCGCGGATCCGCGCCGGACTCCTCGTCTGCCGGCGTTTCTGCCGCGCTGCGGGGCTGGGTTGTCGTGGGAGGGGCATGACTGTGGTGCCGTGCCCACCATGTGTGGAACGCCGCCGTGGCGATCAGCGCGACGGCGGACGCCACGAGCAGGAACGGGCCGTCGGGGCCGTGCCCGATCAGCTGAGCGATCGCGTCGGCGACGGCGACCGCCGTGAACAGGGCTGCCAGTTCGACAAGGTCCCGCCGCCAGTGGTGCGGACGGCGGGCACTCTTCGCAGAAGTCACATCTGTCATGTCATCACTGTGACCGAACGGTGTTGCGTGATCACGAACGCTTTGTGACTGATGGGTTAAGCGCAGATCTGGGCTGCTATCAACTGATTTTGGCTGTCTCTGGCGTGGAGTGTTCGCTTCCCTGACGCAGCGCGGCCAGCAGCCGGGACGCCTGAATGGCCAGTTGCAACGAACCACGCCGTCCCGCCAGGTCCGTGAGTCCTTCAGCCCGCGCGAGCGCCGGCGCCGCTCCCGCACCGCAGCGCTCGACGCAGTCGGCGGCCACGCCCAGTATCTCGCCCAGAGCACGCGGAGCGGGCGTGGTGGCCAGCAGCGCGGGCAGCGCGGCCGCGAGCAGCGACCAGACCGTCCCGTACGCCCCGGAGGCAGCGGCCGTGCGGGCCGAGTCCGCCAGCCGGTTGAGCTTCACGGTGCCGCGCCGGACCAGCGCCGCGACCGCCCTGCCGGCCCCCTCCGCGTCGAGCTGTCCCCGGGCGGCCAGCACCAGCAGCGCGTCCACCGCGGACAGCCGGTCCTCGCCGAACCGCGCGCCGAGCCCGGCCGCCAGCGCTCCGTGCAGATACGGGCCCGGGACGCCCTCCGCCTCGGCGAGCGCGGGCAGCGACGAGGCGTTGCCCCGCGCATCGTGCTCAGCCGCCGCCATCACACCGGGCAGCAGCCACATCGCCAGTGCCTCACGGTCCTGGGGCAGCACCGCCGGCCAGTACCGCTCACCGCCTTCCCAGTGGTAGCAGCCCCGAAACGGCACCTCCTGGGGGTGGCCGAGCCACTGGAGCGGGCGGGGGAACTCCCACTGGAACGCCGGCCCTTGTCGTGTCTCGGCGACACGCCGGCCCAGCCCCGTCCGCGCCGGAGATGCCGTCGGGGATGCCGTCGCGCCGGCGTACTCCGCGCCGATGTCGTCCGCACCGGCGGTGTGCGGCGCCGGGAGGACGGCGTCCGGCTCGCTCAGCCACGCTGAGAGCTGATCGCCCTCCCGTGTGCCGAGCCCGGCCGCCGCCTTCGCCGCGGCCTCGTCCCCGCTCCGGCGCACGCGCAGCAGCGCCTGTGCGAAGTCCACCGGAGCGGGCGCCGCACCCAGCCGCCCGTACTCCCGGAGCCGTTCCACCAGGACCTCCGCGTCCAGCGCCCCGGTGTGCCAGGTGGGTGTGGCCAGCAGGAACGGCAGGGGCCGTGTCAGCAGGAAGTAGCTGACCTCCCACAGCCGGGAGTTGACGGTGTGGGCAAGCCCGGTGTGGGCGCAGAGCCCCGGCCGGACCGTGCGCGACCGGGCTCTGTCCAGCATGCCGGCTGAGAGGCGGCCCACGAGTGTCGCGGCCACCACCTCCAGCCCGTACGTATGCTGCGAGAAGCGCTCGTCGGCCGTCCGGGGCGTCCAGTCGGACCACCACTGTCCCGCCGTCGCGGCCCGCAACGCCTCGGCCAGCGCGTCGCGTTCCTGATGGGCCACCCGGACCAGACCGTCCAGGACTCGCTCGAACGCGACCACATCCTCCTCGCCGCGCACCAGAACCAGCAGCTGCTCGACGACCTCCGCAACCGACTCGGGCGCCGCCTCCAGCCGCCTGGGCACCGGCACGGGCGGCAGGATCTCCTCGTACGCGGCTCCGCCGGCGCCGTCCGCGAGCACACCGAACACCGCTTCCGCCCTGGCCCGGTGCACCGGCCCGAGCAGCGCTGCCGAGGCGGCCAGCTCCTCCCGCAGCCCCGCATCCACCCGCGGGACGTACCGCGCCACGAGCTTCAGCGCACGGTCCTGAACACCGGTGTCCTCGTGCCCGAACGCCTCGGCGATCACAGGCAGCAGCTCCGGTGCCGCCGCCGGGTCCCGGCGCAGCTCCTTGCCCAGCAGCGACAACTGGGCGCGCACCAGCTTCTTCTCCGTACGGAACAGCACGCCCGCCGAGGCCTCGGCCAGCGTCCGCGTGGACAGCTCCCCCCGCTCGGCCACACGCCCCAGCACCTCCTGGGCGTGCCCGGCCACGGTGGAGAGGCCGTCGGCGGCCATGCCGGCCCAGTCGGCGACACGGGCGCTCTCCTCGGCCGGGGTGAGGCCGAGCCTGCGCAGCACCTGAAGGACGGCGCGCATCTCGCCGGGGCGCCCGCCGCGCAGAAGTCGCCGAACGCATCCCCCGACGAGCGCCGCCCGCTCCAGCACGCCTTCCTCGGCCAGCCGGGCCAGAGCGGAGGGCCAGTGCAGGGGATTGTCCGGATCGTCGTACATCGTGAGGGCCGCCGGCAGCGGCGTCGCCTCGAACATGCGGGGCACGAGGACCGGTGCGTGCCGGTCCTCGCGCACGGCTTCGGGGCCGACCCTGGCCGGGGTGACCGTCAGGGCCCAGCCGTGGACGTACTCGTCGGTCGTGGGCGTCTCACAGCCCGACAGCGCGACCAGCTCCTTGATGAGCGGAGCGTCCTCCTGGGCGGTGGAGGGCCGGGCGGCGAGCCGGTGGGCGACGTCCGCCAGCCAGGCCGGGTCCCGGTCCTTGAGGACACCGGTGATGACCCGGGGTGAAACGGCCGAGAAGCTGCGCAGGTCCCGTGCCCCGATCCAGGCCGCCGCCGCGGCGGCTCCGGAGAGGCAACCCGCTCCGGCGACCAGCAGCGCGTCCTGGACGGCGCCGCGCTCCCGCCAGCGTTCCCAGTCCCAGCCGCGGACCTCGGCCCGGATCTCCTTCAGCACGGGCAGCGCCGCCTTGCGCTCCTCGCCCGTCATCGTCCCGAGCAGTCCGGGCACATCGTGGGACCTGCCCTCGCCCACCGCAGCTGCCAGTCCGGTCATCGGGCCGCTCCCGTCGTCGAAGAGGACTCGTGCGCCGCGACCATCGCGCCGCGCCGGGCCATCCGCACCGCCAGGGCGTGCTTGCAGGGCCCGCGCCGGCCCTGGTGGCCGGTCCACCACCGGCAGGTACAGCTCAGTGCCCCGCCCGAATCCCGCACCTGATAGCGCCGTTCACCCGAGAGCACGGTGGCCGGCTCACCGGACGGGTCGACCGCCCCTGCGGACACGAGCTCACGTGCTCCGGTCAGCCGGGGATTGTGCCGCTCCGCGTGGTCGGCGTCGTACGGCAGCTCGCGGTGGAAGTACGCCGCCTCGGCGAGGTCGTAGCCCACGCGGCCCGCCGTGCCGAGCCGGGTCAGCGCCGCGCGGACCCGCTCGGGTGTCAGGCCGCTCTGCTCGGCGAGCTCCGCGGGGTCGATCCGCGGCTCCCATGCCAGCAGCACCGAGACGAGCTCCGCGTCCTGCGCGGTCTCGTCGATGGCCAGGGCCTCCAGCACCCCGCCCTCGCCGGAGAAGCCGCGCGAGGCGTCCGGTGACAGGGTGAGGGTCAGCCGCATACCTGGCAGCACGACCTCCCACGCACTCGCCGTCGGCAGCCCGTCGCCCACGGGGCCGTACACCCGCAGCGCCGCTGCCTGGCGCAGCACCCGGTGGAGCGCGGCGAGCCGCTCGGCACCCGGCAGGCACACCGAGCCCGGGCCCGGCCGGGTGGTGGGCCGCAGCGTCCGGCCGGTGGGCACCACCCACTGCGCGCCGTGCGCGGCGCTGCCCGAGCCACGCGGCAGCGACCGGAGGAAACGTACCGCCTCGGTCGCGGGCAGCTCGGCACGCAGGTCGAAGCCGACCGTCGCGACCTGGGCCTCGGCGAAGCCGCGCAGCCACCGGTCCGGCAGCGACACCTTCTTCTCCACCACGGCGCCCGCCACGGTGGTGACCGTCAACTCGTCCGGACCGACGCGCATATGGAGCGGATCATCGCCGGTCAGACGGGAAAGCGCCTCGCGCAGAGGGTGGTTGACGTCCACGTTCGTCGTGCCGTGCCCCGTGTCGGCGCCGTCCAGGCCCTCGGGCAGCACGTCCAGGCGGGCGTAGACCCCGTTGCAGCCGGAGAAGGACTCGAAGCGCAGCCGGTCGCCGTTGCCCGTGACGACCGGGTCCAGTATCGGCCGGACACTGTGATCGTGATACCGCGCGGCGGCCACGTCGGCGACCGCCAGCAGGCCGCGGGCCGCCGCCTGCGGGGAGGCGAGGAAGCCGGAGAAGAAGTGCGGATGCGCCTCGGCACCCCGGGGCGTGAGCCCGCTCGACGTCTCCAGGCCGAGAAGCCGGCCGCCCTGTCCGGAGACGAGAGCGGACGCACGGGAGTAGGCGAACGCCTGCAGTGATCGCGTCATGGAAAGACCGTAGAGGCCTCCACTGACACTGATGCTCGTAGCCGGTTCTCGGCGGCTGTCTCTGCCACTGACTGACGTCATTGACTGACGGTCTGCTGGGCCGTCAACGGGCCCCGGCCTGCGCGGCCGGGGCCCCGAGCGCGTCCGAACAGCGGGGACCGGCCACGACTTCCGTGCGCCGGACGGGGGTTACTGCCCCACGCGCCCCGGCTGCAGAGTCCTGCTGAACAGAACCGTTCCACCCTCGGCGCGCAGCCGCACCGTCAACTCACCGCTGCCGCCGTCGATGTCGACCTCGCCGAAGTACTGGGGAGACTCCATCGGCGACACGTTCGCCCGCTGCGGGGCGCGGACGAAGACCCGGTCGGGGCCGAACGTCCCATCGAGCGCGTTCGCGGGGAAGCCGCCCGCCGCGAGCGGCCCGGAGACGAACTCCCAGAACGGCGCGAAGTCCTTGAAGGCGGCGCGCTCCGGCGCGTAGTGCTGCGCCGAGGTGTAGTGCACGTCCGCGGTCAGCCACACCGTGCCGGTGATCCGCCGGTGCTTGATGTGCCGCAGCAGGTCGGCGATCTGGAGCTCGCGCCCGAGCGGCGCACCCGGGTCGCCCTGTGCCACGGCCTCGAAGTCCGCCGCACCATCGGGCACGATCAGCCCGAGCGGCATGTCGGACGCGAGCACCTTCCACACGGCACGCGACCGGGACAGCTCGTGCTTGAGCCAGGCGAGCTGCTCCGCACCGAGGATGCCCTGGGTGTCGTCGGCCTGCCGCCCCGGCGAGTTGGGGTTGCGGAAGCTGCGCATGTCGAGGACGAAGACGTCCAGCAGCGGACCGTGGTGCACCACCCGGTGGATGCGGCCCTCGCTTCCGCGCGCGGAGAGCGTGCCGACCGGGAAGTACTCGCCGAAGGCCCGCATCGAGCGTCGCGCGAGCACATCGACGTTCTTCTCCGTGTACCGCGCGTCCTGAAGGATCTGTCCCGGATACCAGTTGTTGCGCACCTCGTGGTCGTCCCACTGCACGATCGTCGGGACCTGCGCGTTGAACCGCCGGACGTTCTCGTCGAGCAGGTTGTAGCGGAAGGTGCCCCGGTACTCGTCCAGCGTCTCGGCGACCTTGGACTTCTCCTCGGTCACGAGGTTGTGCCACACACGCCCGTCGGGCAGCGTCACGCTCGGCACGAGCGGCCCGTCCGCGTACACCGTGTCGCCGCTGCACAGGAAGAAGTCCGGATCGAGCCCGCGCATCTCCTCGTACGCGCGATAACCCCCGATGTCCGGGTTGATGCCCCAGCCCTGTCCGGCGATGTCACCCGACCACAGGAAGCGCACGCCCTGCCCGCGCCGCGCCGGCGCGGTGCGGAAGGTGCCCCGGACCCCCTCGCCGGTCCGCCGCGGATCGTCCGGGTCGGCCAGCGTGACGCGATAGTGGATCTGCTCGCCGGGCGGCAGTCCGCGCAGCGCGGTCGTGCCGGTGAAGTCGGTGTCCGGGCCCAGCAGCGGGCCGTGCCAGATGCGCGGATGCCGGAACGACTCCGTCGCGGACGTCTCCACGATCATGCGCGCGGGCCGGTCGGAACGTACCCAGACCAGCCCCGACGACGTGGTCACATCACCGGTCTGCACACCCCACGCCGCGCGCGGCCGGCCTGACAGGGCCAGGGCGGGCGCCGATCCCGCGGCAGGCAGGGCCAGGGCCGCCGATGCGGCGGCCGTGCCCCGCAGGACGGAACGCCGGGCAGGGGTGAATCTCCGTGGGGTCTGGGACATCGCTGCGCCTCCATACGGGTCCGGACGGTGTGCCGCCATGCCTAACGTCCGGCCACGGCCGGGACGAGAACCCGAAGTGAACAGCGCGCTGCGCAGGTTGCCGCGGCGCCTGCCGGCCCGCGGCCGCCGATGGCGAGCGGGGTGACCGGCACCCGTGGCGTCAGCGGCTGCCGTCCAGCAGCACACGGGCGACGAGCGCGGGGTCGTCGCTCATCGGCACATGGCCGCAGCCCGGCAGCCGTACGAGCCGAGCCCCTGGGACCACCTGCTTGGCCCGTACCCCCTGGCGGCGCAGCAGGAGCCGGTCCTTGGTGCCCCACCCGATGGTGACGGGGATCCCGCGGACGTCGTCGGTGAACAGCACCTCCCGGCCGGCCGCGAGGGTCCGGTGGAAGCCGGTCGCCTCGCGCAGGGCGCACGTCTCGGCGACGGCGGCCTCGGGCGAACGGCGGGCGGGCCGGGCGTAGATGGTGCTCACGAGTGCGGCCCGGCCCACGGCGGAGCGGGACAGCCGCTCGACCATCGGCGTGGGCATCGAGCTGGCTCCCACCCGCATCGCGCGCAGCAGCCCGAAGGCGTAGACGCGCTCGCTCCGCGACCAGAAGCCGCCGGGGGACAGGGCCGTCACCGACCGGACGAGCTTGTCGCGGCCGAGCTCCAGGGCGAGCAGCCCGCCCAGCGAGTTGCCCGCGACGTGGGGGCGCTCGATGCCGATCGCCGTGCAGAACGCGCCGAGCACGGTGCAGACCGTACCGAGGCTGTACGGCACCCCGGCCGGCAGCGCGGGCGAGGCGCCGAAACCGGGGAGGTCCACGGCGACGACGTCCCGTTCGGTGGCGAGGATGTCCATCACCGGCTCCCAGGCCTGCCAGTGGTGGCCGATGCCGTGAAGCAGCAGCAGAGGCTCGCCGCTGCCCCTGCGTTCGTAGTGCACGGAGAGCGTGCGGCTGCCATCGCCGGTCTCGACGGCGAACGAGATCTCTGCGGCCATGTACGCCAGCTCCCTGGTACGTGAAAGATGTAGACGACCTGTCAGTAAGAATTACCGCCCGGTAGCCCAGAGTTCAAGAGACGGTACGCGGGCGAGGCCGACTGTGGCACGCGCCGCACCGATACCTCCTGGACACCGTGGGCGCCGTTCGGTTGGGATGGTGCCGTGGCAGCAGACACCGCGACCGACGTCTTCGAGGAACACCGGCCCGTCCTGACCGGCGTGGCCTACCGCATGCTCGGGCGCGTCGCCGATGCCGAGGACGTGGTGCAGGAGGCATGGCTGCGCTGGTCCGCGGACACGCGCGACGACATACACGAGCCGCGTGCCTTCCTCGTCCGCATCACGACCCGGCTCGCCATCGACCGGCTGCGCCACGTCCAGTCGCGTCGTGAGTCCTACGTCGGCCCCTGGCTGCCCGAGCCGATCGTCACCGACTTCGGCCCCGCTGTCCCGGACACCGCGGAGCGGGCCGTCCTCGCCGACTCCGTCTCGCTCGCCGTCCTCGTGGTCCTCGAATCCCTCTCCCCGCTGGAACGCGCGGTGTTCGTGCTGAGGGAGGCCTTCGGCTTCCCCCACGCGGAGATCGCCGCCACGCTGGAGAAGTCCGAGGCGGCCGTGCGGCAGCTTGCCGGCCGCGCCCGGAAGCACGTCGACGAGCGCAGGCACCGCTACGACGTCGATCCCGGCGAACGCCGCGACCTCACCGAACGCTTCCTCGCCGCCGCGGCCGGCGGCGATCTGTCCGGACTGCTGTCCCTCCTCGCCCCCGACGTGACCCTCGTCGGCGACAGCGGCGGCAAGTCCAAAGCGCCGCTGCGCATCATGCACACCGCCGACAAGGTCGGCCGCTTCCTCTTCGCCGTGTCGCAGCAGCCGATCAACGACATGGAGATCCGATTCCGCGAGGTCAACGGAGCGCCCGCACTGCTCGTCCTGTCGGGCGGTCGGCCGGACAGCGTCATCCAGTTCGAGGTGCTCGACGGGCGCATCAGCTGTGTCTACATCGTCCGAAACCCCGACAAGCTCACCTCGTTGGCCGTTCCCGGGGCGGCCTGAAAACGCCGACGCCGCACGTCAGGCCCCGTGTCCGCTTCTGGATGCGGGGTCTTGTGGTGTACGGCGACGACTCGGTACGAAATCCCTGTGAACGCTCTTCGAAGTTGTTCCGTTCCTCTGCGTGACGACTGCAGTATTGGTCTTGACCAAGGGTGGGGCCCGTCCTATGGTCGCAGGGATAGTGCAGGAACCTTTAATAAACAAGGGCGCGAAAAGCCGCCGGGGACACGGCGATTGCGGAGGATCAGGGTGGGGACCACGCAGCTGGACTCGGTGCCGGAGCCCAAGTACTGGCACCTCAAGACCGTGCTCGGCGAAGCACTCGACTCGGACTTCACGGTGGGTGAGATCCTGCCCAACGAACGTGACCTCGCCGCTCGTTTCGGGGTCGCCCGCGCCACACTCCGGCAGGCGCTCGAACAGCTGGAGCTCGAAGGCCGACTCCAGCGCCGCCGTGGCGTCGGCACCACCGTGGCCCCGCCGCGCATGGGCGTCGACGTCTCGCCGTCCCCGCACGACTGGCCCGGCGCCGGCACGACCGACGCATGGCAGGCCACCGAGTGCGGCCGCGCGGTACCGCCCCCGTCCGTCGCACGGCTGCTGGACCTGGACGCCGACGAGGAGACGCATGTGGTGCGCCGGGCGCGTGCCCACCACGGTCAGCCCGTGGCCACCGACCTGCTCTACGTACCCGACTCCGCCGTGCCGGACCTGCCGGCCATCGACGCCCCTTCCGGACCCGCGCTCGCCCGCGGCGTCCTGCGCGCACTGGCCCGCCTCGACCTCGAGGGCGAGGACCGCGCCGTGGAACTGGGCTCGGCCGGCGCCGTCGACGCGAAGGAACTGGACCGGCTGCCCGGCGCTCCCGTCCTCGTCGTCACCACGCGCTACTTCTCCGCGGGCCGCACGGCCGCGGTGTCCGTCGCGACGTACCGGGCCGACACCTGCCGGCTCACCTTCGTAGCGTACGGCGACCTGGAGATCAGCCACGGCGCCGAGGAGCGGCGCGCCTCCTGACACCTGACCTGCCGCGGCACGACGGACCGGAAGCCGGTCACCGGCGGGCCGTCACCGTGCCCTCCACCGCGAACAACTGCTCCTCCACATGATCAAGTGCCAGCCGCAGCGCACCCGTCGCCACGGCCGCCTCGCCCAGCAGCGACAGCGTCACCCGAGGCGGCCGCAGGCAGTAATGGGACAACTCGTCGCGCAGCGGCTCCAGTACGCCATCGAGCCCCGCGGCCCAGCCGCCGATCACCACGAGTTCCGGATCGAGCGCCAGCACGAGCGCCGCGACATCGTGCACCAGGCGCTGGTTGAAGCGGTCGACAGCCGCGCGCGCCCGCTCGTCGCCGCTCTTCGCCAGCGAGAACACTTCGGTGACGGCCTGCTCGTCCAGCGCATGCAGGGGCTCGTCCGTCGTCGACAGCAGCCTCTCCGGGGTCACGTCACGGCCCAGCAGATGCAGTGCCCCGATCTCGCCCGCCGCACCGCCGAACCCCCGGTGCAACCTGCCGCCGATCAGGGAACCGGCCCCCGGGCTCAACCCGGCCAGGACGAACACGATGTCGTCCGACTCGGTGGCCGCGCCCTTCCAGTGCTCGGCGACCGCCGCGGCGTTGGCGTCGTTCTCCACGAGCACCGGGCAGCGGAACGACCGGCGCAGCCGGTCCCCGAGCTGCAGCCCCGTCCAGCCGGGCAGCGCCGTCGACAGCCGTACCGTGCCGTCGGCCTCCACGATTCCCGGCGAGCCGACGCCCACGGCCCGCAGACCGCCGCGCGCCACACCCGCCCGGCGCAGCACATCCGCGACGACCGTGCGCACCCGCTCCAGCCTCTCGTCGGCCGACGCCGTCTCGGACACGTCGCGGGAACCGGCGCAGATGATGCGCCCGTCCAGCCCCGACAGCAGCACCGCGACCCGGTGCGCCCCGATCTCGATGCCCAGCAGATGGCCGGCCTCGGCACGGAACCGGAAACGGCGGGCCGGACGCCCCTGCCGGCGTGCCTCGCCCTCCTCGGGGACGCTCTCGACGACCAGACCGGCCCCGATCAGCCCTTCGACCACGCCTTCGACCGTCGGCCGGGACAGCCCCGTGATCCGGGTGAGGTCCGTGAGCGTGGAGGAGTCGGCACCCCGCAGGGAATGGAGTACCACTGCGGAGTTGATGCGCCGCAGTAGCGACGGGTCTCCACCGGTCAGCCGCCCCACTGTGTGTCCTCCAGTTCGAGCGCGTAGTGTGCCGGATCGTACTCGCTGCCACCGTGATCCGCGCGCCCGGCCCGGGACCGCGTCGGCACCCCGCCGGTTCGGCCCGTGCGTCCGCCCGCCGCAGAGCCCACACGGCATGGCCGAGAGGGGCCTGACGGCGTGCCAATTGTCAGTAGGGGCCGCTTTACTGGCGTCATGACCACTGCACAGCACCTTGCTGCGATCGACCTGCTGCGGGGCCGGGCGTTCCCGGCCCGGCGCGGCCCGTCGGAGCTCGGCGACAGTGGCCCCGGCTACCACCTCGCCCGCCTCGCGCCGGCCGCCGAGACCCCGCACCCGTACGTGATACGGGAGGAGGACGCGGCCGAGCAGTGCCGTGCGGAGTGCGAGGCGCTGGCGGACGCGCTCAGCACCCGCTGGGGCCCGACGCAGCCGGTCAGCCTGTGGTCGGTGTCCGTGAGGAGCGTCGCGGGGGAGGCGATACCCCACCCGTGGGACGAGCTCAGTCACCTCACCGACGACGTGCACCTGTGGCACGTGGACGGCCACTGGATAGCCGTCGGCGTGGCACGTGCGGACGAGCTCCGCTGGGAACTGCTGGCGGTCGTCACGGAGACGGACCCTCCCTGAGATCCGTGCCGGGGGCGGCCGGAGGCAGCCTGGGTGACGCCGTACCCGGGCGGTGCCGGGTCGTGGAGCACCGCGCCGGATGCGCCGGGCCGGGTCGGCAGGACATGGTGGCGCCGGGCCGGAGGCCGGCCGCGGCGAGCGGTGTCAGTCGCGATGTGCCACGCCGGAGGACGCCGGGCCGCAGGTCGCCGGGGCATCGGAGGTCGCCGGACCGAGGACGGCCGGCCCGACGGGCGCCGGCCGCAGGACTGCGCCGGGGGGAATGACGCCTGCCCGTTCAGGAAGGGCGGCCGTCGACCCCGTGGGCGGCCGCGCGCAGCTCCGCGTACGCCGCTGCCATCGTCTGCGCGGTCCAGTGGGCGTTCAGACCGCTCGGGTTGGGCAGCACCCAGATCCGTGTGTCGCCGATCGTCCGCTCCTGCGGCCCGATGACGGCCCTGCGCTCGCCGAAAGCCGTGCGGTACGCCGTCACACCCACCACGGCGAGCCAACGCGGCCGCAGCCGCTCCACCTTGGCCGTGAGGATCCGCCCGCCCTCGCGGTACTCCTCCGGGCTCAGCTCGTCGGCGCGTGCCGTGGCCCGCGCGACCACGTTCGTGATCCCCAGCCCGAGCGCCGGCAGTTCGTGCTGCTCCGACGGCTTCAGCAGCCTGGGGGTGAACCCCGACCGGTGCAGCACGGGCCAGAACCGGTTGCCCGGACGGGCGAAGTGATGGCCCGTGGCGGCCGTCATCAGCCCGGGGTTGATCCCGCAGAACAGGACGCGGAGGCCGGCCGCGACGACATCCGGCACGAGCCTGTCGCGGGCGGCCTCCAGGTCCGCGGGTCCGAGCCGTGTCAGAGGATCGCTCCGGGGGCGTAACCGGCCGCCTCGGGGTGCTGCTTGGCGATCTCCTCGATGCGGGAGACGACCGCGGCGACCTGGTTCCCGGCGGCGCCGGTGAACGACAGCTTGTCCGCCATCAGTTCGTCCAGCTGCGCCCGCTCCAGCGGGATGCGCTCGTCCGCGGCCAGCTTGTCCAGGAGCTCGTTGCGCTCCGCGCCCTGCTCGCGCATCGCGAGCGCGGACGCCACCGCGTTCTCCTTGATGGCCTCGTGCGCGACCTCGCGGCCGACACCGGCGCGCACCGCGCCCATCAGCACCTTGGTCGTGGCGAGGAACGGCAGGTAGCGGTCCAGCTCACGGGCGACGACGGCGGGGAACGCGCCAAACTCGTCGAGCACCGTCAGGAACGTCTCGACCAGGCCGTCGAAGGCGAAGAACGCGTCCGGCAGTGCCACCCGGCGGACCACGGAGCAGGACACGTCGCCCTCGTTCCACTGGTCGCCCGCGAGCTCGCCGGTCATCGACGCGTAGCCGCGCAGGATGACCATCAGCCCGTTCACGCGCTCGCAGGAGCGTGTGTTCATCTTGTGCGGCATCGCGGACGAGCCGACCTGACCCGGCTTGAAGCCCTCGGTCACCAGCTCGTGGCCGGCCATCAGCCGGATGGTCTTGGCCACGGAGGACGGCGCCGCCGCGAGCTGCACCAGGGCCGAGACGACGTCGTAGTCCAGTGAGCGAGGGTAGACCTGCCCCACCGAGGTGAAGGCGTGCGCGAAGCCGAGGTGGCCGGCGATGCGCTGCTCCAGCTCGGCCAGCTTCGCGGCGTCGCCGCCCAGCAGGTCGAGCATGTCCTGTGCGGTGCCGACCGGGCCCTTGATGCCGCGCAGCGGGTAGCGGCCGAGGAGGTCCTCCAGGCGGTTGTAGGCCACCAGCAGTTCGTCGGCGGCCGTCGCGAACCGCTTGCCCAGCGTCGTGGCCTGCGCGGCGACGTTGTGCGAGCGGCCCGCCATGACCAGCTCCGCGTACTCGCCGGACAGCCGGCCGAGCCGCGCGAGCACCGCCACGGTGCGGTCGCGCATCAGCTCCAGGGACAGCCGGATCTGCAGCTGCTCCACGTTCTCGGTCAGGTCGCGCGAGGTCATGCCCTTGTGGACGTGCTCGTGCCCGGCGAGGGCGTTGAACTCCTCGATGCGGGCCTTCACATCATGGCGCGTGACCTTCTCGCGCTCGGCGATGGACGCCAGGTCGACCTGGTCGAGCACGCGCTCGTAGTCGGCGATCGCGGCGTCCGGCACGTCGATCCCGAGGTCCTTCTGAGCGCGCAGCACCGCCAGCCAGAGCTGACGCTCCAGCTGGACCTTCTGCTCGGGGGACCAGAGGACGGCCAGCTCCGTGGAGGCGTAGCGGCCGGCCAGGACATTGGGGATGCGAGGCTTCGCAGACACAGCAGTCACGTGTCCAGATTCTACTGGCGGTTTCTGCAGGCCAGCGCCACGGCCCCGCTTGTACCTTGCTACGAGACCGCGCGGCCGCCTGCCGAAGGGCGCCGGACGTCCGCGAACGCGCCCCGGACGTCTGCGGACTGGCCGGTCGCCGCCTGCCGACCGGCGCCGAACCCCGTGGCGCACGCCACCGGCGTCACCCCGCGGGCGGCTCGTACGGCAGCAGCTCCGGCCGCTTCGCCGGACGGCCGTCGCCCGACGAGCGCCCCGTCAGCCGTCGCCCGATCCACGGCCCCAGGTGCCGGCGCGCGAACCGCAGATCGGCCGCCCTGCGTGCGGCCCAGTTCGTCCGCATCGCCGGCGGCAGCAGCGCCTGCCAGTCGGCCTCGGCGTCCAGGCCCAGCGTCTGCCAAACGGCCTCGGCGACGCGCCCGTGCCCCTCAGTCGTCAGATGCAGCCGGTCCACGTCCCACATCCGCTGGTCGCTCAGCACCGAGGAGCCGTACAGGTCCACGACCAGCGCACCGTGCCGGGCCGCCAGCGCGTCGACATGGGCGAACAACTCCTCCATGCGCGGGCGGAACCGTTTCAGCACAGGGCCGCTGCGGCCCGGGCTGCGCATCAGGACCAGCGTCTTGCACGAGGGCGCGAGACGCTCGACCGCCTCCTCCAGCAGATCGCGCACCCTGACCATGTCGCACTTGGGGCGCAGGGTGTCGTTCAGCCCGCCGACGAGGGTGACCACGTCGGCCCCCATCGCCGCCGCCGCGCCGACCTGCTCGTCGACGATCTGCCCGATCAGCTTCCCGCGCACGGCCAGGTTCGCGTAGCGGAAGCCCGGCGTACGGGCCGCCAGACGCTCCGCGAGCAGATCGGCCCAGCCTCGGTAGGTACCGTCGGGCAGCAGATCGGACATGCCCTCGGTGAACGAGTCCCCCACCGCGACAAAACTCGTGTAACTGGCATTCATCTCCATGGCGCAGCGATCCTACCGCGCGGTAAGGTCCC
Organism: Streptomyces sp. NPDC018833; assembly: GCF_044390825.1. Taxonomy (NCBI): domain Bacteria; kingdom Bacillati; phylum Actinomycetota; class Actinomycetes; order Kitasatosporales; family Streptomycetaceae; genus Streptomyces; species Streptomyces sp. NPDC018833. The sequence continues at coordinate 145,862 of NZ_JBIRZM010000012.1, forward strand.
TCGGTTCCGTACCGGGAGGAGAGCATTCGTGAGCGACGCACTGCTCAACGCGCTGGCCGAAGCGCTGGCCGATGTGGTGATCTCGATCGACACCTGTGAGGACGACGTACTCGACCCGGACACCGCGGTGAAGTGGCTGGAGACCACGGGATTCCTGCTCGACCGGCTGCCGCCCGCCGACCGGCGCGAGCTCGCCCGGCTCTTCCGCCGCGCGGCCGGCCGCCACCCCGAAGGGGCCTGGCAGGACGAGCTGTTGCGCATACCCGACAGCTTCGGCCTCGACGACGACCAGCACGAGCTGTACTGCGACGCCATCGAGTACGTCGAGGGGCGCTTTGTGGCTGCCGTACGGGAGGCGGATCCGGCCACGCCGGTGACCACCTGCCCCGGATGGACGTTCGCCGACCTCGTGCGCCACCACGGGACCACGCAGCGCTGGATGGAGCACCTGGTACGGACACTGGCCGCCGAGCGCGTGTGGTCGCGCGAGGTCCCCCTCGACCTGCCGGACGACCCGGCCGACTATCCGGACTGGCTCGCCCGGAGCACCGCGGCCGCGCTCGACACCCTGCGCAAGGTCGACCCGGACACGCCGATGTGGTCCAACGGCGCGGACCAGCGGGTGGGCTACTTCCCCCGCCGGCTGCTGTTCGAAGCGATCGTCCACCTCGCCGACGCCGAGCTGTCGCTGAGCCGCGAGCCGAGTGTCACACCGGGGACGGCGGCGGACGGGATCGAGGAGTTCCTGGAGAACCTGCCGTACTTCTCCTGGCTCGCCGAACCGGTGGCGCGTCTCGCGGACGGCTCGATCGGCCTGAGTTCGACGGATACGGGAGCCTCGTGGACGGTGACGTTCGGCGAGGCGGGCTTCGCCTGGACGAAGTCGGCGGCGGCACCGTCGGTGCATGTGGCGGGTCCGACCGGTGACCTGCTCCTGCTGATGTACGGACGCCGCGGCGTGGACGACCCCCGCTTCAGGGTCACGGGAGACCCGGCGGTGCTGACGGCCTGGCTCGCCGCGACGAGGTTCTGACCCTGAAGGAGGTTCGCCGGTCGGCGAGGCCGCCGCGCGCAGCGGCGCACGGGCACCGGGGGCGTCGCGTACCAGCGCTCCGCGACCGGCGACCGGCGACTCGGGACCCGGGTCCCCGCGCCCGCGTCCCTGCGACCACCGGCCCCCGGCCTGCAACGGGCGCGCCCTGCGTCCTGCGCCTGCGATTGAGCACCCCCGGGTCTGGGCCCCCGGGGCCCCGCGGCACGCGCCTGCGGTCGCACGCCCCGAGGCCCGGGGCCTCCGGGTCTCCGGGGCCTCCCGGTCTCCGGGTCTCCGGGTCTCCGGGCCGCGGGACCCCTCCGGGTCTCCCGGCCGCGGGACCCCGAGGCCCGCGGGGCCGGATGCCTGGGCGCGGCGCTCAGGCATTCGGCCGGCCGACGAGCTCGCGCAGGATGTCCTCCATCGTCACCAGGCCCTCGGGCCTGCCCTGCTCGTCGAGAACGGCCGCCAGGTGGGTGCGGCTGCGCCGCATCGCGGTGAGCACGTCGTCCAGCGGGGTAGACGCCCGCACCCGGGCGATCGGGCGCATCGCGTTCAGCGGGAACGGCACATCACGCGGAGTCGCGTCGAGCGCGTCCTTCACATGGAGGTAGCCGAGGATGCGACGGCCCGCGTCCACGACCGGGAACCGGGAGTACCCGGACTCCACCGACATCTGCTCCAGCTGCTCCGGCGTCGTCCCGTCCTTCGCGTACACGACCTGCTCGACCGGCAGCACGACATCGCGCACCGGCCGCCGCCCGAGTTCCAGCGCGTCGCGCAGACGTTCCGCCGAGCGGTTGTCGAGCAGGCCCGCCTCGCCCGAGTCCTGCACGAGGCTCGCCAGCTCGTCGTCCGAGAACGTGGCGGACACCGCGTCTTTCGTCTGGACCCTGAGCAGTTTGAGCAGCGCGTTCGCGAGGGCGTTGATCATGACGATCACCGGGCCCAGCGCCCGCGCCAGCGCGACCAGCGGAGGGCCGAACACCAGCGCGCTGCGCAGCGGCTCGGCCAGCGCCACGTTCTTCGGCACCATCTCTCCGAGCAGCATGTGCAGATATGTGGCCAGCGCCAGCGCGATCACGAACGAGACCGGGTGGACGGCGCCGTGCGGCACACCGACCGCGTCGAACACCGGCTCCAGCAGATGCGCGATGGCCGGCTCGGCGACGATGCCGAGCACCAGGGTGCACAGGGTGATGCCCAGCTGGGCCGCCGCCATCAGCGCCGACACATGCTCCAGACCCCACAGCACGCTGCGCGCCCGCCGGTTGCCTGCCTGGGCCTCGGGCTCGATCTGGCTGCGCCGCACCGAGATCATCGCGAACTCGGCCCCGACGAAGAAGGCGTTGAGCACCAGGGACAGCAGGCCGATGAAGAGCTGGATCGCGATCATCGTCCGGCCTCCTCAGCCACATCACCGTCGGTGCCGTCGAGCGGTGCGTGCATCAGCACGCGCGCGGCGCGGCGCCCGGAGGCGTCGACGACGTCCAGCTGCCAGCCCGCCAGATCGATCCGGTCGCCCTCGGCGGGGATACGGCCCAGTTCCGTGGCGACGAGACCGGCCAGTGTCTCGTAGGGACCGTCCGGGACATGCAGCCCGATGGTCTCCAGCTGGTCGGTGCGGGCCGCGCCGTCCGCGGACCACAGCACGCGGCCGTCCGCGTCCTCACCGACCCGCGCCAGGTCGGGCGTCTCATGCGGGTCGTGCTCGTCGCGCACTTCGCCGACGACCTCCTCGACGATGTCCTCCAGCGTGACCACACCTGCCGTGCCGCCGTACTCGTCGATGACGACAGCCATCGTGGACTTGCCCGTCAGCCGGTCCAGCAGCCGGTCCACGGTCAGCGTCTCCGGCACCAGCACCGGCTCGCGCAGCAGGTCCGAGACCCGGTGGCGGGCCCGGAGCTCGGCCGGCACCGTGAGGACGTCCTTGATGTGTGCGATACCGACGACGGTGTCCAGGCTGCCCCGGTAGACGGGGAAGCGGGACAGTCCGGTCGCGCGGGTGGCGTTGGCGATGTCCTCGGCCGTGGCGGACGCGTCGAGCGCGATGACCTGGACGCGTGGCGTCATCACGTTCTCCGCGGTCAGCTCCGCGAGGTTCAGCGAGCGCACGAACAGCTCGGCGGTGTCCGCCTCCAGCGCGCCCACCTTGGCGGAGTGGCGGGCCAGGGCCACGAGTTCCTTGGGGCTGCGCGCCGACGCGAGCTCCTCCGTCGGCTCCATGCCGAGGCGGGTCACGATGCGGTTCGCGGTGTTGTTCAGGTGGGCGATCAGCGGCCGGAAGGCGGCGGTGAACATCCGTTGCGGTGGGGCCACCACCTTGGCGACGGCCAGCGGGGAGGAGATCGCCCAGTTCTTGGGGACGAGCTCGCCGACGACCATCAGCACGACCGTGGACAGCGCTGTGCCGATGACCAGCGCCGCGGACGAGGCGACGGAGGGCGACAGGCCCAGCGCCTGGACCGGGCCGCGGATGAGCGTGGCGACGGAGGGCTCGGCGAGCATGCCGACGACCAGATTGGTGACGGTGATGCCGAGCTGGGCGCCGGAGAGCTGGAAGGTGAGGCTCCGTACGGCCTTGAGGGCACCGGCAGCGCCGCGTTCGCCCCGCGCCGCCGCCCGGTCGAGTTCGCTGCGCTCGACCGTCGTGAGGGAGAACTCGGCCGCGACGAAGGCTCCACAGGCGAGTGAGAGCAGCACCGCCACGGCGAGCAGAAGCACCTCGGTCATCGGTTCACCTCCGTCCCATGATCGGACAGGGGGAGGTGGAATGCGCGATGTCGGCTACTGGGAGGCTCGTCCATGGGGCGGACGCTCACACCTTTCATACGGGGAGGGGTGGATCCACCCATGGTAAAGGTCAGGCAATGCAGGCCGGAGCGGTGGCGGCCCGGATCAGCGAGGGGCTGCGGCCCGGCTCGGCGCGGGGGCTGCGTCCCGGATCAGCCAGGGGCTCAGGTGAACGGCTTGACCCAGCGGCGCCAGTGGTCCTCACGGTGGTAGCCGGCCGAGGCCCAGGCCCGGTGCGCCTGTTCGTTCGCCTCCAGCACCATCGCGTCCCCGCGCCGCCCGCCAGCGGCGACGAACCGCTTCTCGGCCGCCGCGAGGAGCGCCGCCGAAATGCCCCGGCGCCGGTGCGAGGGGAGGACGGCGAGACGGTAGAGGGAGCAGCGCCATCCGTCGTACCCGGCGATCACCGAGCCGACGAGCAGCCCGCCGGCCTCGGCCAGGATCAGTGCCTCGGGGTCCCGGGTGATCAGCCGGGTGACGCCGTCCACGTCGTCCGTGATGCTGGTGCCCTCGGCGGCCTCCTTCCAGAAGGCCAGCACGGACTCGGCGTCGTCGACGGAAGCGGTACGTATACGCAGGTCCCTCATGCCAGGGAGCCAAGCACGTCCGCCGTGCGTACCGCCACCGACTTCCGGCAGGCGGGACGGGCGGCGGCCGGTGGCGGCGGAGCGCCTTGCCGTGCTAGCGCCCGAGCGCTAGCTTGAAGGGGTGGCGAAAACCCAGTTGAACGTACGCGTGGACGAGACCACCGCCGAGGCCGCCCGTCGGCGGGCCCTTCAGCGCGGGATGAGCGTGAACCGCTACATCGAGGAGCTCGTCAGACAGGACGCCGGAGAGGTGGGCCGCGCCTTCGTGGACGCTGCGGCCGACTTCATGAAGCAGTACGAGGCGGTCTTCGCCGAGGAGTTCGGCGAGAAGCGTTGAACCTGACGATCGACCTCGCCTGGCTGCTCATGGTCGCCGAGCACAAGACCCCCGGCGACCCCCGGGTCACCGACTGGGGCGCGCTCGTCGCCGCCGTCAGCCGCCACGACGCCGAGATATTCGGCACGCCCGTCTACGCCGACCCGCACGCCCGTGCCGCCGCCCTCCTCCAACTGCTGCTGCACGTGCCCGCGCTGGAGCACTCCAATGCGATGTTCGCCTCCGCCGTCGCCTACGGCTACCTCGTCGCCAGCGGGCTGAAGGTGGTCACCTCGCCCGAGCAGGTGCGCGACCTCGCTCGCCTGGTCAAGGAGGGCAAGGCGGACGTACACGCCGTCGCCGACGAGCTGCGCCGGTGGAGCGAGTGACCGACCTTGCGAACCGCATGATCGACTCTGCGAGGGAGCGATCGTGCCTGAGGGCGAGCGATCGTCGCTAGGACGTGAACGGGCGGCGCGCCACACCGAGAACGCACGGTGAGGTCGGCAACCGCAGCCTGCTGTCCGGCACGTTGAACCTGCGGTGCGTCCCGAGCTCGAAGCCCGCCGCCTCGATCGCGGCGAGCGGGTCCCTCGCCGTGTGGCAGCCGCCGAACAGCCGGGGCCACACCGTACGGTCCAGGGCGCGCTGTGTCCGTGCGAGGCCCGGGCTGCCGGCGCGGCCGTGCTCGAAGAACCGCAGCTCACCGCCCGGCCGCAGCACCCGCCTGATCTCCGCGAGCGCCCGCGGCAGGTCCCGTACGGTACACAGCACGAGTGAGGCCACCGCGGCGTCGAACGCCTCGCTCTTCACCGGCAGCGCCTCCGCCGCACCCGGTACGACGTCCACCGGCACTCCGGAGCGCAGCGCCGCCTCGACCGCCAACTTCCGCAGGGTGCGCTCCGGTTCGAGAGCGACGACCTCCGAGACGGCCGCCGGGTAGTGGGCGAAGTTCAGCCCGTTGCCCGCGCCGATCTCGATGACCCGGCCGGACAGGCCCGACAGCAACTCCGCGCGGTAGGCGGCGATTCCGCCCTTCGCGTCCGCCGAGACGCTCATGCGGGCGTAGAAGCGGGCGAAGACCGGATGGTGGACGGCGTCCCGGGGCGCCTTCGTACGGTGCGGGGGCATCGCGGACCTCCTCGGACGGGACGGACCGGTCACGGCCATTCTCCCCCGGGACGGCGCCGCTCAGCCGTCGTCGCCCGCCACGAAGCAGAATTCGTTGCCCTCGGGGTCCCGCAGGACCTGGAAACGCCCGTGGTCGTCGGTGACGACGGCGCCGACGCGCTGCGCACCCAGCCGCACCGCCTCGTCCGCCGCGGCGTCGACGTCCCCGGCGTCCAGGTCCAGATGCAGCCGGTTCTTGACCGCCTTGCCCTCCGGCACTTGTCTTGAAGACGTAACCAGGCGACCCTGGGGTTATGACTCGATACGTCGCTCTGTACTGCCGACTCTCGCCTCGCCCGGATGGAAGCTATGAAGGTGTTGACCTTCAAGAGCGGTGGGGGCGCTCCTACGCGGGGAGCCTGTGGCCGACCCTGCCCGTCAAGGTGTTCGCGGATGCCGGTATCTCCGCTGCCAACGGCGATCACCGACCCCGGTACGAGGACTTCCGCACGGCCCTTGCACGCGGGGAAGTCGCCCACGTCTGGGCCGTCGAGCAGTCCCGTTTGGAGCGGCGGGAAGTCGAGTGGTTCACTCTCGCCGCAGAGCTGGACGCAGCCGGTATCAGTGAGCTGCACACGAACAGGGATGGCGTTGTCCGCGTACACGATGAAGTCGCCGGAATTCGCGCGGTTCTCAATGCCGGGGAGGTGCGCAAGATGAAAAAGCGGGTCAACGATCGGCTTGCCGAGAATGCCGCCCAGGGGCGCGCGGCAGGGTCCAAGCCGTTCGGGTACGGCCACGGTGTCGATGAGTCAGGCAACAAGACGTACGTCATCATCCCGGAGCAAGCTGACGCGATCCGGTGGGCTGCGGACAAGGTGCTCAACGGGTGGTCGCTCGCGAACATTGCCGCGGAACTGCGGTCGCGCGGACTGGTCGGCGCCCACAAGGTCAAGGTCAAGGACGCGAACGGCGAGATCGTCACCGACGCGTCTGGGAATCCCGTGACACGGCCGTCCACCCTCAGGGCAGGCTCGGTTCGGTCCATGGTCACCAAGCCGACCATTGCGGGATTCCGAGTGCACCAGGGCGTAATCGTGGGCCGTGGCAACTGGGCGCCCATCCTCGATGAGGCAACGTGGCAGGCGTGCCGAGCAAAGCTGTCAGCGCCTCGCACGGTCAGCACGTCGGACGGTTTCACCTACCCCGTGAGCGAGGCGCACAAGGGGAATCCTGCCGGACGGAAATACACCCTGACCGGTGGTCTGGCAGTGTGCGGCGTATGTAACAAGCCCATGGTCGGCTCGATGAAGAAACTCAAGAACGGCAAGAGGACGCCTTACCTGTTGTGCCACCCGAACCGGGGCGGTAAGGGCTGCACCGGCATCATGTTGGAAGCCACCGAAAAGTACGTGACCGACGCGCTCTTTGCCGAACTGGAGAAGCCGGAATTCCAGGACGTGCTCACCTCTGACGACCACGGCGCCCGCCGGGATGAACTCACGGCCGAACTCACGGCAGTTGAGGCAGAGCGCAACGAAATCGCTGTCGAGCGGGGACGTGGTGAGCTGACGCTCTCTGAGTGGAAGAGCATGCGGGCCGGTCTGAACGAGCGGGAGGGGCGCCTACGGGCCGAACTCGCCGCCGTACCTCCGCCTGCCATGCAGATGAACATAAAGGCCATCAAGGCCACACGGAAGGCGTGGGATGGCGGGCTGACACTGGACGAGAAGCGCGCGTTCCTGCGCAGGTTCATCGACTGCGTGACGATCAAGCGTGCTAAGCCGGGAACCAAGGGCTTTGATCACAACCGCGTCGCGATCGAGTGGCGGCCGTGATGTAGTCCAGCACCGCCGCGCCCACAGCGCCCCCGTCCCCCTTTCCTGGGCGGGGGCGCTTTCGTGCGTGTGGACGGCCATAGGGACCGGCAATGTGAGGCCGGTCACAAACCCACTACCGCTGGCAAGAAAATGTGCTTACTCTGGCGGGCAACCGGGCCGCGATAGCGAGCGGCCCCATGTCCTTGACGGGACATATCTAGGACGCCTCATGCCTCCTATCTCTCCCGAAGCGGCGCGCATTCGCGCGAAGATCGCCGCACAGAAGCGACACCACCCTGGAGCGGACACCTCTGCTCTCGAACGAGAGCTGAAGGCTGCCACTCTCGCCGCGCAAGTCAAGCGTGCGGTAGACGACCCCGTACAGCTTGCGATTGCTGGTCGCATTGTGCGCGCGGCTCTCGACCGCATGGGCGTCGCTCTAGCAGATCTTGCGGAACCTCCCCCGGACGGGGATTCCCGCGACGCCGCATAGGCCGACAGTGCGTATAGGCCGGCGCTCAGTGGACCCCCTAGGGGGCGGAGTGATTGAGGAACAGCTAACGCAATCTGAAATAGACACGCGTCTTGCGCTCCATTGGCTACTCGACCCCAAGGCGATGCGCCTAGAGGACCATAGCGAGGGTGTTCAACGCATCGTCTCTATGCTGTCCACCAAGCTTTCTGCGCTTCCTGTCGACGAGAAAGCGCATGCGCTCATAGAGGCGCACAGGCGCGAGGCAACCGAAATAGACAAAGCAAAGGAGATAGCGAGCTATCAGCGCGCCAAAGTGCGGGCGGAAGAGATGGGGGCCGAGGGGCGGCGCATTACATTTACGAGCGCGAGCACCATCAAGGCGAAGCCTGTTCGGTGGCTATGGGAACACCGAATGCCCATCGGTGAAATAACCCTACTCGCGGGACGCGCCGGATTGGGAAAGTCAACATTTGGCGCGCACCTTACGGCAGCTGTCACTAACGGCACCCTGAGCCCAGGGTGTTTTGAGGGGCAGCCCAAAGACGTCCTCATATTCGCGACTGAGGACGCTTGGGAGTACACCATCGTCCCGCGGCTTATGGCTGCCGGGGCAGACATGTCACGCGTGCATCGTGCCGACGTCACAGCCGACACGAAAAGCATCGTGCCGTTCAATGCGGGCCTGGACGCAGAAAGGCTCGTTAGGGACGTGTCTGCCGCAGGACTCGACGTCGGCCTGATCATCTTCGACCCGCTCGTTTCTGCCCTACCGGGACGCAAGCGCAATGACGGAGACGACATTCGTCCAGTGCTCGAAAAGATCAAGAGAATGGCGGAGCGGCTGAACGCGAACATCCTTGCTCTCGTCCATTTCAAGAAAGGAGCCAATACCGAGAGCGCCCTAGAGCGCGTCTTGGGAACCGTTGAATTCGGCAACGTTGCACGGTCCGCCATGGGCGTAGCTGAGAACAAGGAGGACGGGACAACGGTCCTCTCCAACATCAAACACAACCTTGCCCCGTCCGGCCTGCCCAGCATCGTCTACCGGATTGATTCGGCATCCGTCCATACCGAGGAAGGGGAAGTGTGCAACGTCGGCAAGGTGGTCATCCTGGGCGAGACGACCACGCACGTTGAAGACCTCATGCAAGAGGAGAGCGAGGGAGGCAGCCGCAGGAGCGAGGCTAGAGCGTGGCTGCGCGACTACCTCACAGAGCACGGAGAGACGCATAGCGATGATGTCATAAAGGCAGGCGGGGCCGAAAGCCACAGCCGTTCAGCCATTCAGTGGGCGCGTACAAAGCTCAACGTCCAGTCGCGCAACCTTCCCGTAGTCCCACGCAAGACGACATGGCGCCTGCCCGACGTCCAGCGAGAGCTACGACCATTCATCCCAGGACAGAACGACTGACACGCTGGGACAACTGGAATGACTGGAATGACTAGCATTGGCACAGTCGTTCCAGTCATTCCATCCATCTCATTCATTTCATTCATTCCATTCACAGCAACACAGGGCAGGCAAGAAGGGCCCAGGCGCTCACTGGACGGAGACAGGGCCGCGCAGCTAGAGCCGCAGGTCAGAGGGGCAGGCCGGCGGAGCGCTCAGGGCAAAACCGCAGGTCAGAGCACCTCCGTTTTTAGGCCGCGCCCCCTTTCCCAGCCCCGGCCCAAACTCGGATTTTTCTCCCCGACGCCAGATGCGATGCACAGATGATCTTGAAGGAGTCGCTATGGACAAGACCCTTGAGCCCGCGATCGTTCCGGCTCTACTCCGTGCCTGCCTCGCCGGAGACGAGACCGGCGCCGCAGTGATCGTGAACAACTCCGACCCGCTCACGCTGATATTCGCCTTGTGCGGGTTTATCAACCAGCAGTGCACTGCATACATGGACGGTGACCGCGGACGCTGGGATGCTGCACTCGCGGAAGTCCAGCGACAAATGACTGGTCGATGATTTACAATTCAGGCGGTTCCTGGCAAGAGGCAGGCGCTCCCCCGGCAGATATCCCGGGGGAGCGCAACCAAGCCGGAATCCCAGTGCCGGGCGCCCCTCGCCGGAACGGATGACTTTCGGGTGGGTGGTGAGTCCGGGCCTGTCGGGCAGATGCCCCGACGGTCGACCCCTTTGCAGCGGGCACGCGCCATTTCTCCGCGCATTCACTCAAGGGGTGGATCATGCCTACACTCGCCGACCAGATACGCAAGCTTGAAGGCGTCCGCGACGACGCGCGCCACCGTAAGGACACCGTGCAGGCGCAGCTACAGCGCATCCTGGACGCTGCCCAGCAAGCTGGACGCACGCACCTTTCCGCCGAGGAAGACAGGGCCGTACAGGAACTCACGGAAGCCCGTGACGCTGCGGTTATCGAAACGCGCAATGCCGCGCGTGATCTGGAGCGCCTGCGCGCCGTGCAGCTCGAAGAAATCGCGTACAACAAGAGGGCGAGCCAGATAACGCCCACGAATGTCCGTAAGCCTGCCTATGACCGTGTTGCGCGTATCGGAGGGGAGGAGCGGACCTATCGTCCCGACCATGACCCCAATGGGCGCAACTTCCTGACGGACGTCAGCCGACAGTACTTGTTCGGCGACCCTGGGGCTCAAGATCGTCTCGCCCGGCACATGCGGGAAGAGCAGACGGAGCGAGGCGAATACCTGTCGCGTGCGGTCGGCACGGGCGCCTTCAGCGGCCTCACCGTGCCGCAGTACCTCACCGAACAGTTCGCCCCCGCTACGGCCTCACTGCGGCCGTTCGCGGATGCCGCGTGCAACCGTCACCCTCTGCCAGCACAGGGCATGACCATTGAATTGTCCCGCATCACGACGTCTTCTAGCGCGGCAATTCAGTCGACGCAGAACACGGCGGTTGCCAATCAGGACATGGACGACACGGTGCTTTCGATTCCCGTGCAGACGGCAGCCGGTCAGCAGACCGTTTCTCGGCAGGCGATTGAGCGCGGCTCGGGAATTGATGATGTGACAATGCAGGACCTGTTTAACCGGGTGGCCACCACGCTTGACTCAACGCTGCTGAATCAGGCATCCACGGGTCTGACGAATGTTGCATCGTCCACGGCCTACACCGACGCGTCGCCGACGGCTGCCGAGCTGTGGCCGAAAATACAGGGGGCCGCCTCCACTGTTGAGGCCACGCTCTTGAACATGGGGTATGCCACGCATGCGGTGATGCATTCACGCCGATGGAATTGGCTTGCCTCCCAGGTGGGCTCTTCCTGGCCGTTCGTGTCGACCGGTGGAATGCCGGTCAACGCGGGTGGTCTGACGCTCACCAATGAGTACGGGTCGGCGGTGCGGGCCAAGCTTTCTTCGGGCATTCTCGTGGTGGTAGACAACAACATCGCGACGAATTTCGGGGCGGGTACCAACGAGGATGAGATTTACGTGGTGCCGCAGAATGAGTGCCATCTGTGGGAGGACCCTTCGGCGCCCATGTTCATCCGCGCCGAGCAGCCTGCCGCGGCATCGCTGGGCGTCCTGCTCGTTGCCTATTCATACTTCGGCTATACCTTCCAGCGCTACTCTTCCGGCGCCATGGCAAAGGTGTCGGGGACCGGCTTGATCACCCCGGTATTCTAGCCTTTGGCCATAAAAGGGCCCCCTCTTGTCTCGCCTCGCGCGGGACGGAGGGGGCCATTTTCTGTGTTCAGAACTATTAGGGTGCTACGGGCGTACTCTCGATCGGCACGCCCCTTGACCACAGTTCCTCGGCATGCTCGGAGAATCGGTCGAACATGCCGCCATCGACGTACTGCCGCAAGTGCAATAGCGGAGAGTCGTGGCCGACCAGTCGCGCAAGGTGGGGAGTCACTAGCGCGTCATCATCGAATCGGAACACCGACAGAGACACGTGATTCACCGCGTCGCCATGGGCCGAGAAACGCGCTTCCAATCCCTCATGGGACCCAAGCTTGTCAAGGTGTTCAAGCGTGATCCGGATACGCGTGGACACAGTGAGTGCGACGTCTTCAATCTGCTCACGGTTGCGGGTGGTCTCTGCAACGGGGTCGCCCATGAGGAACCGCACTCGGCAACCGCTATCGAGTTTCCGCCTCAATGTGGAGACGAATGCAGGCTGGTCAAGCCACAGGAAATAGTTCGTATATCCCGCGAAGAAGAGTTCCCGCTTAGCGTTGCCGATTAGTTCACCCCAAGCCGTTGAGGGGCAGGAGGACCGATAGGGATAGGAGCGGATAATTTCGCGGTCGCCACCTACCTTGAGCCGGTCTTGAACCACTTTCGGCCACAGCATTTCTTCGTCAACTCCCAACGCCATGCAAGCGTCTTCCCGGTTTCTGGCGTGCGGGATTAAGTCGGCGTTCGCCACCCATCGTTCGATGGTCTTGCCAGAAACGCCCACACGGGCCGCTAGCTGTCGAGGTGACAGGTTGGCGGCCTGCATAGCCGATCTTAGGGCCGTGTTCAAGGTCCCTCCCTAGGACGTTTGGGCGTTCTCTACGGTACCGCCAAGACGTCCTAGGCGTCGTTAGGTCTGTCCTCATACGTCCTTGATGGCCCGTCAGCATGGCCAGACGCAAACGACCCCCGCGATCGCGGCGAACGATCCGGGGGCGTGGCCAACGCTTCGAAGGAGCGTCGACAGTGACAGATCTTATCCGCCGCGCACTCGATTGGGTGACCGGGTTACCGCTCGGCCGGCGAGAGTTGGGCAGGCATCGCAGGGCCTCTCTTCCGTGCGCCGCCCCCGCATTGACGCAGGTCACGCGGCATCTCTCCCCCGACGTCTGGGGCGCTCGACCGGTCGCAGCCCGCAGGCTCCGCGCGCAGAACGCCCCATGCGTTCCGACCCTTCCGGAGCCGCGCGCACAGTGGTTCCCGCCTGCCCCCTGGGAACGCCCCCTGGTCCTGGTCCGGCCGTACGTGCTCGCCTCACTGGGCGAGGAATGGCGGCACGTGGTGCACGGAGAGGGCGCGTGATCACGTGGCTATGACGATCGCTGTGTATCGGATCAACGCCCAGACAGGCACCCGGACGGAAGTTCAGGACAAGGTCACGCACCTGTGTCCCCCCAATCGGCCGCCCGACGCGGGATTCGGAATCCCGCCGTGCTCATGCCCGCCGTGCAGGAAGAAGCGACAGGCACAGGGGGCAACACGGTGATTCGGTCAAGGCGCATTGCTACCGCACTCGCGACAGCCGAAAGCGCTATGCAAACGGCCTACAGGGCATGGCTGGTGCACGCCCAGGGGTGCGAAGAATGCACCGCTGCCGAAAAGGCCGATACCGGCTGTGAGACCGGTCAACGCCTCTGGCGCACCTACCGGGATTCCCGCCGCTAGAGAGCGCCCAGGCATCCCAGCAAGGCCAGCACGAAACCCGATGGCTGCCGCTCCGGGGCGCTGCGAGGCGCAAGGGCAGCAACGCATGAACTCCCGTGCCGGACAACCCCCCCCGCCGATCCGGCACGGGCCGCGCCCCCCAATTGCTCACCTGTCCGGGCAGTTGGGGGGCGCAATCCAAACGGCAGGGAACAGAAGGAAGGGAAGCACGATGGATGCACCCGAATTCGAGTTCATCGGCACGCAGATGTGCCGTGATGCGCGCGTCAACAACTGCCCGCAGGTGGCAAGGAACGTTCCGGGGGTAGTGGCGTTGCGCGACTCTGAGCGGCCGGACATCATCGTCACGATGACTGCGGACGGATGGGCGAACCTTGCCGCAGCCGTCAAGGCCGGAGAGTTCGACTAAGCCTGAAAGGGCCGCAATGCCCAAGTGCCCGCGCTGTCACGAAGATTGCGTGACGGACCCTGAGACAGGATGGGCCGTCTGTCTGCCGTGCGGTGAGCCTGTCGCCCCTCCGGACCCTGTGGCGTGCCCAGGCCCGGAGGCATGGCGGGGCAGAGCCACGCGGCTGCCGTACCGGCCACGCGAGCACTGACCACCTGCGCCCCTCAACTGCCCTTGCACCCTGGGCGGTTGGGGGGTGTCGTGCTGTGTGGCCTCCCGTGCCGGTGGTTACGTGTTCGCTACGACTTCCCTCGGGCACGAGCTGGAAGGCGACCCGTACGAACTCCGGCGGATCGACGTACGACCAGTCCGCGCCGCGGTCCACCGGCTCGCCGCCCAGCAGCGCCGACCAGAAACGGACCAGGCGGGCGGGGTCGTGACAGTCGAAGACGATCTCGTCGATCCGTGCGTGCATGAACGTCAGCCTACGAGCGTGCCGAACGCCTCCGGGGCCCATACGCCGCCGAGCCGGGGAGCCAGCCACTGCCCGGCCCGCGCCCGGAACTCGGCGGGAGCGAGCGCCCCGGCGCCTTCCGGGACCGCGCCCAGCAGCGGCGCGCCCGCCGCCTCGGGAAGGTCCGCCAGATTGCAGCGCGCCGCGAGGTCCGGCTGTTGGGGCCAGCTGCCGACCACCACGCCCAGCTGCGACAGCCCACGGGCACGCAGCGCCTCGGCGGTCAGCGTGGTCATGTTCAGGGTCCCGAGCCCGGCGGGCGCGACGACCAGGACGGGAGCGTCGAGCAGACCCGCCACGTCGGCGAGCGTCGAGCCCGTGTCGTCGAACCGTACGAGAAGCCCGCCGGCTCCTTCGATCAGCACGAGGTCGTGCTCGGCCGCGAGCTTCCCGGCCGCCTCGGCCACCGCGTCGGGCGTCACCGGGGCGAGCCCGGCCCGCCGGGCGGCGGTCGCGGGCGCCAACGGCTCGGGGAACCGGGCCAGTTCGACGGCCGTGACCTCGCCCGACAGCCGCCGCACCTCGTCGACATCACCGGGCTCCCGGGGCCCAACCCCCGTCTGGGCGGGCTTGACCACGGCGACGGACCGGCCCTCGGCCACGGCGAGCGCGGCCACGGCCGCGGTCACAACGGTCTTCCCGATCTCGGTCCCGGTCCCGGTAACGACGATCACTGGCATGCTGCGCTTCCCTCTCCTGCTCTCGCTCCTGCGTCCCGACGCACCCGCGCGCCCGTCCCCTCCGCCGGGTCCGCCGCCCGTCCCGGCCGCCGAACCACCCGGATCGGTTTCCCCGTCCGACGGCGTCCGTCGCGCCGGGCGCCGCACGGCCCTCCGCCGACGGCGGGCTTCCCGGCTGCCACCCTGCCGACGCGCCGCCCCGCCCGACGCCCTGCCGGGCCGCCGGCCTCGGCAGCACCCACGCCGCGCCGTGTCCCGGTCCGGAAGCCGAACCGGCAGTATGCCGTGCCCCCGGGGCCGAATCGGCACCACCCCTGCCGTCCGCCCTGTCCGACCAAGTCCATCCCACCGGGCGCCGTGGGACGCCCGGTGCATGCGGGGCAGGGTCGCCGCGTGGCCCTCCGACGCCCCGCCCCTGGCCCGGGGCGAGCCAGACCGGCACCATCCTGGAGCGGGCTGACCCCTCGGGCGGGTGTCAGGCCGCGGACGCGGCCGCGCGGACCGCGCGGCACAGCCGCTCCAGGTCCTCGTCGCTCGTCACGTACGGCGGCATCGTGTACACGAGGTCGCGGAACGGCCGCAGCCACACGCCCTCGCGTACGGCCGCCGCCGTCGCCGACGCCATGTCCACCTCGTGGTCCAGCTGTACGACCCCGATGCCGCCGAGCACCCGGACGTCCTTCACACCCGGCAGCGCGGCAGCTTCGGCCAGCCCGTCCCGCAGGCCCGCCTCCAGGCGTTTGACCTCCTGCTGCCAGTCCTGGCCGAGCAGCAGGTCGATCGATGCGCAGGCCACCGCCGAGGCCAGCGGGTTGCCCATGAACGTCGGGCCGTGGGCCAGGACAGGGACCTCGCCCCGGGAGATCCCGTCCGCCACCCGCGCCGTGCACAGCGTCGCCGCCAGCGACAGATAGCCGCCGGTCAGCGCCTTGCCCAGGCACATCACGTCCGGTGTGACACCCGCGTGCCCGGCCGCGAACAGTTCGCCCGTGCGGCCGAAGCCGGTCGCGATCTCGTCGAAGACCAGCAGCACGTCGTGCTCGTCGCACGCCTCCCGCAGCACCCGCAGGTATGCGGGGGAGTGGAAGCGCATGCCGCCCGCGCCCTGCACCACCGGCTCCACGATCACCGCGGCCAGCTCGTCCGCGTGCCGCCCGATCAGCTCGCGCAGCCCGTCCGCGTACGACTCGTCGTATTCGGTCGGCGGCGCGGGCGCGAAGACCTGCCGTGGCAGCACGCCCTTCCACAGACCGTGCATGCCCCCTTCCGGGTCGCACACCGACATCGGCTGCCACGTGTCACCGTGGTAGCCGCCGCGCCAGGTCAGCAGCCGCTGCTTGGCCGGGCGTCCCACCGAACGCCAGTGCTGGAGGCACATCTTGACGGCGACCTCGACCGACACCGAGCCCGAGTCGCACAGGAAGACGTGCTGCAGGGGCTCCGGGGTGATCTCCACCAGCCGCGTCGCGAGCCGTACGGCCGGCTCATGGGTGAGCCCGCCGAACATCACATGGCTCATACGGCCCAGCTGCGCGGTTGCCGCCTCGTTGAGGACGGGGTGGTTGTAGCCGTGCACCGCCGACCACCACGATGACATGCCGTCGATCAACTCGCGCTGTCCGTGGATCTCTTCGGCCAGCCTGAGCCGTACCCCGGACGCGGACTCCACGACCACGGGATCCGTAAGGCCCGGCATCGGAGCGTACGGATGCCAGACATGGGCGCGATCCAGGGCGCGCAGCTCGCCGGGGGAGAACTCAGGCATTGGGCGCGACGTCCGTACCGGCACCGCGGCGGCGTACGGCGACCAGTTCCGTGCGCGCGGCGGGCGCCTCGGCCGGAGCGGCCTCGGCGGCGGGCGTGTCACCGGCGCAGCCGCCCTCGCCGCCGTCACCGCACACCGACCCGCAGCCGCCACCGGAGACACGGTGCTCGGGCAGCGTCGTCGTGTCGGTGCCCTCCACCTCGAAGCCGGCGTCCGCGATCATCTCCAGGTCGGCCTTGCCCGCCTGGCCCTCGCTGGTCAGGTAGTCGCCCAGGAAGATCGAGTTGGCCAGGTGCAGCGCGAGCGGCTGAAGGGTACGCAGATGGATCTCGCGCCCGCCCGCGAGGCGCACCTCGACGTCGGGGCAGACGAACCGGACCATCGCCAGGATGCGCAGCGCCCGCTGCGGGGTCAGGTGCCACTCCTTGGCGAGGGGGGTGCCTTCGAAGGGGATGAGGAAGTTGACCGGCACCGAGTCCGGGTCGAGCTCGCGCAGCGAGAAGACCACGTCCACCAGGTCCTCGTCGCTCTCGCCCATGCCGGCGATCAGACCGGAGCATGCGGACAGGCCCGCGGCGTGCGCCTTGTTCACCGTGTCCACGCGATCGGCGTAGGTGTGTGTGGTCGTGATGTCCCCGTACGTCCCCTCGGACGTGTTCAGGTTGTGGTTGTACGCGTCGGCGCCGGCGTCGCGCAGTCGCTCGGCCTGGCCGTCGGAGAGCAGCCCGAGGCAGGCGCACACCTCGACGCCCTCGTTCTGTTCCTTGATCGCCTCGATCGTCTTCGAGACCCGGTCCACGTCCCGGTCCGTCGGGCCGCGGCCGCTCGCCACCAGACAGACCCGCTTCGCGCCGCCGGCCACACCGGCGGCCGCGGCCTCGGACGCCTCGTCGGGCTTCAGCCAGGTGTACTTGAGGATCTCCGCCTTCGAACCGAGCCGCTGCGAGCAGTACGAGCAGTCCTCGGGGCACAGACCGGACTTCAGGTTGACCAGATAGTTGAGCTTCACCCGCCGTCCGAACCACTGGCGGCGCACCTTGCCGGCCGCGGCCACCACATCGAGCAGATCGTCGTCGGAGGTCGCCAGTACGGCGAGGGCTTCTTCACGGGTCGGCAGCTCGCGCCGCAGCCCCTTCTCCACCAGGGTGTTCAGCAGGTCCATGGTGCTGATCCTTACCCACGGCAGCGGCCCCGGCCAAGGAGGAACCCCACAACAGCCCGGCTTTGAGGTGTGTGCATGGCCACATCGGTTCCCCGCCCGCATCCGGTTAGGGTCTGTGCGCTGCCTACAAAAGGACCGGACACCTCATGCCGCAGGCCACTCAGGATCCTTTCGACTGGATCGACGACGAGGCGCGCCGCCGGGAGCGCGCGGGACTCGTCCGTACGCTCCGGCCGCGCACCGCCGACTCGGTCCTGCTCGATCTGGCGAGCAACGACTACCTGGGACTCACTCGGCGGCCCGAGGTCACCGGGGCAGCCGCCGACGCCGCTCGCCGCTGGGGCGCGGGCGCCACCGGCTCCCGCCTGGTCACCGGCACCACCGCGCTCCACACCGAGTTGGAGCGCGAACTCGCCGGATTCTGCGGATTCGAGGCCGCCCTCGTCCTGTCCTCCGGCTACGCGGCGAACCTCGCCGCCGTCACCGCGCTCGGCGGCCGGGACGCCCTCGTCGTCTCCGACGCGGGTAACCACGCCTCCATCGTCGACGGCTGCCGCCTCTCCCGCGCCGAGAGGGCGGTCGTCCCGCACGCCGACCCCGAGGCCGTGCGCAAGACCCTCGCCGCCCACCCCGGCCACCGGGCCCTCGTCGTCACCGACTCCGTGTTCTCCGTGGACGGCGACGCGGCGCCGCTGCCCGCACTCGCCGAGGTCTGCCGCGAACACGGCGCGGCCCTCCTCGTCGACGACGCCCACGGTCTCGGCGTCCTGGGCGACGGCGGCCGGGGAGCGCTCGACGCCGCCGGACTGGCCGGCGCGAGCGGAGTCGTCGCCACCCTCACCCTCTCGAAGTCCCTCGGCAGTCAGGGCGGCGCGGTCCTGGGCCCGGCCCGGGTGATCGAGCACCTGATCAACACGGCCAGGACCTTCATCTTCGACACCGGACTCGCACCGGCGGCGGCCGGCGGCGCGCTCGCCGCCCTGAGGGTGCTGCGCCGGGAACCGGAGCTCGCCGACCGTGCCCAGGAGGTCGCCGCCGTGCTGCACCGGCGGCTGACGGACGCGGGGCTGACCGCCGCACGGCCGGACGCGGCCGTCGTCTCCGTACAGGCGCCCTCGCCGGACGCGGCGCTCGCCTGGGCGGCGGACTGCCGGGCGGCGGGCCTGGTCGTGGGCTGCTTCCGGCCCCCGTCGGTACCGGACGGGATCTCGCGCATCCGGCTCACCGCCCGCGCCGACCTGACCGACCGGGAGCTCGACACGGCCGTCGCGACCATCGTCGGGGCCGCGCCGCGCGCCTGAAGTGAGCCGTCCCGCGCGCGGTACGCACCTCCCCAAATACGGTCTCCCGTGGCAGAGTTCACCGCTTTGAGCGACAGACATATCCCTATCTCGGTGGATCGCCGCGCCGGATGGACGACAAGTGGCAGTCTGACGACGAAGCGCAATCCGTGGCCGTCCTCGCGTGTCATCCGCTACGAGTCGGAGCCCGGCCCGGTGGGAAAGGGACAGCGTCGCCATGGCAGACCGTCGAGAAGCATCCGTCACTCTGCCGAGCGATCCGGCTTCGGTCTCCGCCGCCCGGAGATATGTCACCGATGTCATCTGCGACTGGGGACTGTCCGACGGGACCGACGTCGTCGACACCGTGCGACTGATCATCTCCGAACTCGCCACCAACGCCGTGCAGCACACCTTCGGCCAGTCGCCCACCTTCACCGTCGACGTGCACCTCGAACGGGACGAGCAGCTGTTCATCGGAGTCACCGACAGCCATCCGCGCTGGCCGCGCAGGCTGCCTGCCGCGGTCCGGCAGGACAACGGGCGGGGCATGGTCATCATCCGCAGTCTCACCGCTCAGTACGGCGGGCGGCTTTCCGTGACCCCCACGCGGGAGGGCGGCAAGACGGTGTGGATCGCGCTGCCGTGGACCGTTCCGGTGCAGAGCTAGGCACCCTCTGCCGGGTCAGGCCCCTGCCGAGTCAGGCCCCTGTCGGTCAGGCTCCTGTTGGCTCGGCGGCCCCTTATCTCCAGTCAGGCTCCCGTCGGCTCAGGCCCCTTCGCTCCGGTCAGGCCCCTCTCTCGGGTCAGGCCCGACCAACGGGGTGCCGGGCGGATCACGACGTCCGTCCGCCCGTCCCCTGTTGTCCCGCCCGGCCGAACGAGCCCCGCAGCAGTACCCGCAGCGACTGCGTCGCCGGCCCCGACTCCTCGCCCCGGTGCACGACCGAGATCGTTCGGCGGAACGCGGCCGGTTCCAACTGGCGTATCTGCACCGGAGTCGCGGACATGGCCGCGACCATCTCCGGCACCACGGCCACGCCGATGCCCGCGCTCACCAGCGCGCAGACCAGTGCGTAACCGGGGGACTCGCACACCACGGCCGGTGTCGCGCCCGCTTCGGCCAGCGCTCCCTCCACCCCCCTGCGCGGCGGATGCGACGGAGCGCTGCTGATCAGCGGCTGTCCGGCGAGATCGCTCACCGGCAGTCGCCCCGAACCGCCCGCCAGGGCGTGCCCGGGGGCCGTGACGATCACCAGCTCCTCCACCAGCAGCGGTTCCATGACCACTCCCGGCGGGAGCGGCGCCGGCTCGGCGGGCTCGTAGGCGTGCGTCAGCGCGAGGTCCATCTCGCCGCGCGCCACCGCCGTGACCCCCGCCGGCGGCTCGTACTCCGCGACCGTCAGCTCCACGGCCGGATGCGCGCGGCGAAAGGCACTGAGCACCGGGGGCAGCAGATGGATGCCGACCGTGGTGAACGTCCCCACGCGCAGTCGGCCGCCCGTCAGCCCCGACAGCGTGGCCAGCTCGTGCCGCGCCCGGTCCATCTCGTCCAGCACCCGGCGCGCCCGCTCGGCGAGCAGCTCGCCCGCGGCCGTGAGCCGCGCCCCGCGGTGGTGGCGCACGAGCAGCGGCGCTCCGGCCTCACGTTCCAGCTTGGACAGCTGCTGGGAGAGCGCCGGGGCGGTGTAACCGAGGCGGGCCGCGGCGCGGGTGATCGAACCGGCCTCCGCGACCGCGACCAGGGCCGCCAGCCGGGTCGGGTCGTACATCGCTCCTCTTGGACGCTCGTCAGGCGCCTGCCTTAAGCAGTGCTTTGGACCGACCCAGGATATTGCAAGTACCTGCTGAAGGCTCGAAACGGTCAGGCTGGGGGCCATGGATGCACAGCTGATCGCCTTCATTGGTGTCGCCGCAGGCATGGTCGCCATGCCGGGCGCCGATTTCACCGTGGTCGTAGGCAGTGCGCTCGCCTCACGCCGCGCGGGCGTCGCCTGCGCGGTCGGCGTCGCGGGCGGACTGCTGGTGCACACCGCACTGGCCGTGGCGGGACTCGCCACGGTGCTGGTGGCGGTGCCCGTGCTGTACCGGACCCTGCAGATCGCGGGCGGGGTCTATGTGCTGTGGCTGGGCCTGCGCGCGGTGCGCTCGGCCCTGCGCCCGCTCGACGGGCCCCTCGCGATCGACGGCGCCACGGCCGCCCCCAGCGTCCGACGCAGTCTGCGCCAGGGCTTTCTCACCAATGTCCTCAATCCGAAGGCGCCGGTCCTCTTCCTGAGTCTGCTGCCGCAGTTCGTGCCGGACGGTGCCGCGGTGCTGCCGCGCACCCTGCTGCTCGCGACGATCGTCGTCGTGCTGGCGCTGATCTGGTTCCCGGCGGTGGCACTCCTGGTGGACCGGCTGGGCCGGTGGCTGCGCAGGCCGCGCACCACACGGGCCGTGGAAGGCGTCACGGGCGGCGCGCTCACCGCGCTCGGCGCGACGCTGCTGGTCCAGGCGCCGGCGCACTGACCCACCTGCGTCGGCCGCCACCGCACCTGCGGTGCCGGCGACCTCTTACGCGATGTGCTGACCGCCGGGGACCGGAGCTGCCGGGGGGTCAGCGCACGCGGCCGTACGAGACGCTGCTCGTCCAGATCTTGGCCAGCCGCACCACGTCGCCGGTCTTCGGCGAATGCCAGATCCGTCCTCTCCCGGCGTAGATGCCTACGTGGTAGACGTAGCCGCCGGAATGGAAGAAGACCAGGTCACCGCGTCGCCGTTGGGAGGCGGAGACATGGCGCGTGCGGTTGTACTGCTGCTGCGCGGTACGCGGCAGCTTCTTGCCGGCCTTCTTGTACGAGTACACCGTCAGCCCGGAGCAGTCGAAGCGGTGGGGGCCGACGGCACCGAATCTGTACGGCGACCCCTTCTTCGACGCGGCCACTTGGAGTGCTTTGCTCGCGTGGCTGGTGACCGCATGCGCCTCGGTGGTGGCTCCGGGAGCGAGGAGTGTGCCGCCGACGGCGGCGATGGTCAGTGCCGATACGGCGCCCGCGCGGGTGAGCAGGAACGGGACATGCATCTGCGCAGTCATGCGCAACCCTTCGTCAGCCGCCTGTGAAGGATGACCTGTCGGGTTCGGACCGCGAAGACGCCCGGCCGCCGAAGCGGCTTCACCCCAAGGGGACCACCGGGATCACCGGTCACCCCGTGCTGCTCGGGTCCTCCACTCCTGCCGATGCACTTCTGTCGACCAGACGTCCGGTACGGCGGCAGGACTCAGCGTCCGCCCGGACCGCCCCGTCAGGTGGCGAGGGCTTGTCGTCCAAGGATCGTGACCCACCGATGTCCGATTTCCGAGTTGAAACGGCTTTTGTGAACCTGATCACGACTGATCTGTTCGGGTGGACAGGGGCGTTGGGGCTTGAGTCGCCTGACGGGAAATCATGGTTGTACCAGCGGTGAAACGGTCAACTCCGCCAAATCGGTGGTCGAACGGCGCAAGTCCTGCGACACACGACAACTACGCCGAAGCTCCACCGAACGGGGTACGAAAGCCGCTACCCCGTTGGCGGTTGACAGCGCGATCGACCGTCAACTCGTCGAAGCGGGCGGTACGGTCACCCGGTTCGCCCTGCGCTGACCGTCGAGAATCCGCAGCGCCTCGGCAAGAGTGTCCGCGTAGACCTCGTTCTCGCCGCGCGTATGCATCAGTGTCAGGGCGTCCTTGAGTGCGGCGGCCCGTCCGACGAGTGCCTGCGCGGCACGCAGCGCGCCGTAGGTGTGCGTGGCGCGGGACGGGTTGATCCGCCCCAGCAGATCGACCACTTCGAGATAGCTGTCGACGAACTCGGCCTCCGCGCACGTCAGTGCGGGCAGCGGCGGCATCGTGGGAGGCAGCATCGCGCGCGCTCACCTCGTCCTTGTGGCGACGGGAGACGCCTTACGGTTCTGGACGACGTGATCCACCAGGCCGTACGCCTTCGCCGCGTCGGCGTCGAAGATCTTGTCCCGTTCCAGATCGGCCGCGATGCGCTCGGCGTCCTGTCCGGTGTGGCGCACCAGCATGGTCGCGAGCTGCTCCCGCAGGCGGAGCAACTCGGCCGCTTGGATCTCCAGATCGGACGGCTGGCCCCGCAACGGCTCCTCGGCGGCGGGCTGCTGGACGACGATCCGTGCGCCCGGAAGCGCCATACGCTTGCCGGGGGCCCCGGCCGCGAGCAGCACGGCGGCGGTGGAAGTCGCCTGGCCGATGCAGGTGGTGGCGATGTCGCAGGTGATGACCTGGAGCGTGTCGTAGATCGCCGTCATGGCGCTGATCGGACCGCCCGGCGAGTTGATGTACAGGCAGATGTCCTGGTCGGGAGCCGCGTATTCGAGGTGCAGCAGTTGGGCGATGACGTCGTTGGCGGCGGTGTCGTCGACGGCGGAGCCGAGGAAGACGATCCGCTCCTCGAACAGCTTTGAGTACGGGTCGCGGGTGCGGGCCCCCGAGCTGGTGCGCTCGGTGAACTCGGGCAGGACGTGGCGGGCGTCAGGGCGGTTCATGGACGTGCCTCTCCTCGGAGTCGGGCCTTCGTCCTCTGTGAAAAATGTACAGGACGTACAGACCGTTATGATGGGGAGCATGGCCTATGAGATTCCGGTGACGCAAGCCCGTGCGGAGCTCGCCGAACTGATCAACCGCGTCGTCTACGGCGGGGAGCGCGTCGTGGTGACCCGTCATGGAAAGCCGCTCGTGGCACTGGTCTCCGCCGCTGACCTGGAGCGACTGGAGCACGACCGGGAGGCGGCGGAGGAACAGGTGATCAGGTCCGTGTCCTCGCTCGGCTCGTCATCGTCCGCTCCGGGCGAACGCGGCCGCTTCGGCCTGGCGGCCGAACACCACCGCCCGGGCGACGACCGCCGCGCCTGACGCGGCGACGAGCGCGCTGCGGCGTTGGCGCCGTGCGCCGCGAAGCCCGGGAACGCACCGCGCGGGTGAGCTGCCCGTGGGCGACCGGTCGCGGTTCTGTGCGGCCGGGCCGGGGTCCTGCGCCCTCCGACGTCACCGTCGCGGCCGCGATGTGTGATGCGGGCCCGCCATCCGACCGGTGATCTTTGGTGTGGTCGCGCCCTCGTCCGTCGCCGCAAGGGCTGTCTGCCCCCTCGCCTGGAATTGGGGGCCGTGGCGACCCCTCGGGGGTGCGGCCGGTGTCGCCCCGGCGGCTCGTCGGGATCCGCTCCGGCGTGTGCCGCGCAGGGCGGGCGCGGTCCGGCCGCCCTCCCGTCGTACGGCGAACAACCGCGCCCGGCGCGTACCGCGCATGCGAAGCCGCGCGCCCCCGTCCGCTGCGGCGACGGCACGCGGCCGGTCACAGGCCCTCAGGCCGTCGTCGCCGCCGGCGCGCGGCGGAGGCGGCCGCCGAGCAGGATCGCGGTCAGGCCCAGGCCCGCCCAGAGCGACAGCGTGAGCAGCGCCGATCCCGTCGCGTGTCCGTCGAAGTACGCCACCGAGCGCAGCAGCCACGTCCCCGCGCCCGGCGGGAGCCACTGTCCGATGGCGCCGGCCGGCTCGGGCAGCAGTTCCGGCGCGCTTGCCGCGCCCGAGAACGGGTTGCCGATCAGGATCATCAGCAGCGCCCCCAGGCCGATCCCCGCCGTCCCCACCAGCGCCGCGAGCCCGGCGACCGAGGCCCCGATGGCGAGGACCGTCAGTCCCAGCGCCCCTGCCTCCGCCCACCAGTTGCCGTCCAGTACCCCGAGCCAACTGTGCGCGATCGCCGTCGCGGTGACGCCGACCAGCAGTGACGCTCCCGCCAGGGCGGCTGCGCCCCGCATGCCGCGCAGGTGGAGCACGGTCACGAGCGCCCCGGCCGCGACCCCGGCCAGCGCGAGGGGCAGCACGCTCGCCGCGAGGGCGCTGCCGCGCGGGTCGCCGGAGGGGAGCCGGACCACGTCCTTCACCCGGACCCGCGTGCCGTCCGGCGCCGATCCGGCCACGGCCTCCTTGAGCAGCTGCGCGACGACCGGGCTCGCCGCGGGAGCGGTCAGCAGCGTCGGGCCTTCGGGCTGCACGACGACCGCTCCGTATACGACCCGGTCCTCGACGGCCGCCCGGGCGGCCGCCTCGTCCTCGTACCGGTGGACCTCGAACGCGCCGGCGCGCTCTTCGAAGCGCCGCTCGACCTGCTCCGCCGCGGCGGCGGGACCGGCGACGCCGACGGGAACGTCTCGCGGCGCGATGCGTGCCGCGGGCCAGGCGAAGGCCCACAGGGCCAGCGCGACCACGACCGGGACCAGGACCGTCACCGCGACCATGCGGCGTGTGGGTGCAGCGGACATGACCACTCCTATAAAGAGAAGGATCGTTCGTTTTATGTTCTGTCGCCACTGTCTCCGCGGGGTCGCTCCTTGTCAAGAAGGAACGTTCGTTTTAGATTTTTCCCATGGCACGTGTATCCCAGGAGCACCTCGACGCCCGCCGCCGGCAGATCCTCGACGGCGCCGCCCGCTGCTTCGCTCGCAACGGCTTCCATGCGACATCGATGCAGGACGTCCTCGCGGAGGCGGGCCTCTCGGCAGGCGCGGTCTACCGCTATTTCCGCAGCAAGGAGGAACTGATCGAAGCCATCGCCGGCGAGGCGTTCTCGTGGATCCGCACCGCCTTCGACGACGCCGCCCGCACGACCCCGACGCCGACGCCGGATGTCCTCCTCGGACGGGTGCTGCGCCGGCTGCTGATCGACGAGGTGCCCGGCGGGGACGCCCGGGCGTTCGCCCGCCTTGTCGTCCAGGTGTGGACGGAGACCCTGCGCAACGACACGCTGGCCGCCACGCTCGCCGAGGGGTACGGCGGGATGCGGCTCGCCTGGGCCGACCTCGTCCACGCCTACCGCGCGAACGGGCAGTTGCCGTCGGACGTGGACGCCGACCACGTCGCGCGCACGCTCATCGCGACCGCCCAGGGCTTCATCGCCCAGCAGGCGCTCTTCGGTGATGTGCGGGTCGAGGTCCTGGAGGAGGGGCTGCGCGCCCTGATGTCCATGCGGGAACCCGAGATCAGTTAACGCGCCGGAAAAACTCGCGTCCTAACGTTCAACCCTTGGTCGTGAGATGCCCGTGCGCAGGTCAACAGAGCGTTGACGTGAGCTGGGGTCCACACGCCCCCGGGCCGGTACGACTATGAGGTGGACGCGTGCAACTCTCCCCGCACGAGCAGGAACGACTTCTCATCCATGTGGCCGCCGACGTGGCCGAGAAGCGCAGGGCACGCGGCGTGAAGCTGAATCACCCCGAGTCCGTCGCGCTCATCATCTCCCACATCCTCGAAGGCGCCCGGGACGGGCGCACGGTCGGCGAGCTCATGGCCTCCGGACGCCAGGTGCTCACCCGCGCCGATGTCATGGACGGCGTCCCCGAGATGATCCACGACGTGCAGGTCGAGGCCACCTTCCCGGACGGCACCAAGCTCGTCACCGTCCACGATCCGATCGTCTGAGGGAGAGCCGATGATTCCCGGAGAGATCCTCTTCGCCGACGAGCCCGTCGCCCTCAACGAGGGTCGCGAGACCACTTGTGTCACCGTCGTCAACGCCGCCGACCGGCCCGTCCAGGTCGGCTCGCACTACCACTTCGCCGAGGCCAACCCGGGCCTGGAGTTCGACCGCGCGGCAGCCCGCGGCAAGCGCCTCGCGATCGCGGCGGGCACGGCCGTACGGTTCGAGCCCGGCATCCCCGTCGACGTCGAGCTCGTCCCGCTGGCCGGCCGTCGTGTCGTCGCCGGACTGCGCGGCGAGACCGGAGGTCACCTCGATGGCTGAGCTGGACCGCGCCGTGTACGCGGATCTCTTCGGGCCCACCACCGGCGACCGCATCCGGCTCGCCGACACCGATCTGCTCGTCGAGATCGAGGAGGACCGCTCCGGCGGCCCCGGACGAGCAGGCGACGAGGCCGTGTTCGGCGGCGGCAAGGTGATCCGGGAGTCGATGGGGCAGTCCCGTGCGACACGGGCCGACGGAGCGCCCGACACCGTCATCACCGGCGCCGTCGTCATCGACCACTGGGGCATCGTCAAGGCCGACATCGGCATCAGGGACGGCCGTATCACGGGCATCGGCAAGGCCGGCAACCCGGACACCATGGACGGTGTCCACCCCGATCTCGTCATCGGCCCCGAGACCGAGGTCATCGCGGGCAACGGCAGGATCGTGACGGCGGGGGCGGTCGACGCCCATGTCCACTTCATCTCGCCGACGCTCGTCGACCAGGCCCTCGCGACGGGCGTCACCACCCTGGTCGGCGGCGGCACCGGGCCGGCCGAGGGCACCAAGGCCACCACCATCACGCCCGGGCCGTGGCATCTCGCCCGGATGTTCGAGGCGCTGGACACGTATCCCGTCAACATCGGCCTGCTCGGCAAGGGCAACACGATGTCGCGCGACGCCCTGTACTCCCAGCTGCGCGGCGGGGCGCTCGGGTTCAAGATCCACGAGGACTGGGGTGCGACCCCGGCCGTCATCGACGCCTGTCTGAACGTCTGCGAGGAGACCGGTGCCCAGCTCGCGCTGCACACGGACACCTTGAACGAGGCCGGATTCGTCGGGGACACGCTCGCGGCGATCGCGGGCCGCACCGTCCACGCCTACCACACCGAAGGTGCGGGCGGTGGCCACGCGCCCGACATCATCACCGTGGTGTCCGAACCGCATGTGCTGCCCAGCTCCACCAACCCGACCCGGCCGCACACCGTCAACACCATCGAGGAACACCTCGACATGCTGATGGTCTGCCACCACCTCAACCCCGCCGTGCCGGAGGATCTGGCCTTCGCCGAGTCCCGCATCCGGCCCTCCACCATCGCGGCCGAGGACGTCCTGCACGACCTCGGCGCCATCTCGATCGTCTCCTCCGACTCGCAGGCGATGGGGCGCATCGGCGAGGTGATCCTGCGGACCTGGCAGACCGCACACGTCATGAAGAAGCGGCGCGGCGCGCTGCCCGGTGACGGGCGTGCCGACAACCACCGAGTACGTCGCTATGTCGCCAAATACACGATCAACCCGGCGGTCGCACAGGGCATCGGCCACGAGATCGGCTCGATCGAGACCGGGAAGCTGGCCGACCTGGTGCTGTGGGACCCGGCGTTCTTCGGGGTGAAGCCCCAGCTCGTCCTCAAGGGCGGCCAGATCGCCTACGCACAGATGGGCGACGCCAACGCCTCCATCCCCACGCCGCAGCCGGTGCTGCCACGGCCGATGTTCGGCGCGCTGGGGCGCGCGGCCGCGCACGGGTCGTTCAACTTCGTGGCGAGGGCGGCGATCGAGGACGACCTTCCGGAACGGCTCGGGGTGGCCAAGAAGTTCCTGCCCATCACGAGTACCCGGCGGGTCACCAAGGCGGACATGCGGGAGAACGACGCGCTGCCGCGGGTGGAGGTCGACCCGGACACGTTCACGGTGACCGTCGACGGTGAGCGGATCGAACCCGCTCCCGCCACCGAACTCCCCATGGCCCAGCGGTACTTCCTCTTCTGATGCGCGCACCGACGACAACACAGGCCTCACGGCGGCCGCCGCCGGCCGCCGCGAGCCCGTCGGCCGAGGGCTTCGGTGCCGCCGGGGCGGGTGGCCCATGAGCCGCGCCGCTCTGCTCGTGCTGGCCGACGGGCGGTTCCCCGCCGGCGGGCACGCGCACTCCGGAGGCGTCGAGCCGGCCGTACGGGAGGGCCGGATCCGGGACGCACAGGACCTCGAACACTTCTGCCGGGGCCGGCTGCACACCACCGGCCTCACCTCCGCCGCACTCGCGGCCGCCGCCGCTCTCGGCCACGACCCCGCCGAGCTCGACCATGCCGCCGACGCGCGCACGCCCTCGCCCGCCCTGCGGGCCGCCGCGCGCAAGCTCGGACGGCAGATGATGCGCGCCGCACGCGCCGCCTGGCCCGGCCCCGAACTCGACGCGCTGGCAGCCGCGTTCCCCCGGGGGACACATCAGCCGATCGTGCTCGGCACCGCCGCCCGCGCGGCAGGTCTCGGAGCGGACGACGCCGCACACTGCGTCGTCTACGAGACCGTCAGCGGCCCGGCCACCGCCGCCGTACGGCTGCTCAGCCTCGACCCGTTCCAAGCCACGGCGGTGCTCGCCCGCCTGGCGCCCGAGATGGACGCCGTCGCCGAACGAGCCACCGGCGCCGCCCGGGAAGGAGTGGACGCCCTCCCGGCCGCGTCCGCCCCGCTCCTCGACATCACCGCCGAGCAGCACGCGACCTGGCCCGTACGCCTCTTCGCGTCCTAGAACCCCGTACCAAGGAGCCGCACCCCATGCACCTCGACCACCGCCACGACGAAGCCGGCGCCTCCGCCGTCGGCGCCGACGCCACGCGCCCCGACGGTGCACGGCGCGCCCTGCGCATCGGGCTCGGCGGACCCGTCGGCTCAGGCAAGACGGCCACGGTCGCCGCATTGTGCACCGCCCTGCGCGACGAGTTCTCCATCGCGGTCGTCACCAACGACATCTACACCCGCGAGGACGCGGAGTTCCTGCTGCGCAACGCCGTGCTGCCGCCCGAACGCATCCAGGCCGTCGAGACCGGAGCCTGCCCGCACACCGCGATCCGTGACGACATCTCCGCCAACCTCGAAGCCGTGGAGGACCTGGAGGACGGCGTCGGCCCGCTCGACCTCGTCCTCGTCGAGTCCGGCGGCGACAACCTCACCGCCACCTTCTCCAAGGGACTCGTCGACGCCCAGATCTTTGTGATCGACGTCGCAGGGGGCGACGACATCCCGCGCAAGGGCGGGCCCGGAGTCACCACGGCCGACCTGCTTGTCGTCAACAAGACCGACCTTGCGCCGTACGTCGGCTCCGACCTCGCCCGCATGGCCGGCGACGCCGAGCAGCAGCGCGGCGAACTCCCGGTCGTCTTCACCTCGTTGCGCGAGCCCGACGGCGTCCGCCCGGTCGCTGACTGGGTACGGGCGCAGCTCGCCGCCTGGACCGCCTGAGCGCGCCGGATGAGCATCGAGGCCACGGCCCGGATCGTCGCCGACCGGACCGGTCTGCCCGTCCTCGTCAGCGACGGGCCGCTCGCCCTGCGCCGCACCCGTTCCACAGGACCGGGCCACAAGGTCACCGTCGTCGGTGCGATGAGCGCGCCGCTCGGCGGCGACCGGCTCGCGATCGAGGCGGAGGTGTGCGAAGGCACCCGGCTCACCGTGGACTCGGCCGCCGCGACGATCTCGCTGCCCGGCCCCACGGCGGAGCACGCCCGCTACGACGTCACCCTGACGGTGGGGGAGGACGCCGTACTGCACTGGCTGCCCGAGCAGCTCGTCGCCGCCCGGGGCAGCGTCCTGCACCTGCGCACCCGCGCCGAACTCGCTCCCAGCGCACGGCTGGTGCTGCGCGAGGAGCAGATTCTCGGCCGCCACGGCGAACAGCCGGGCACCCTGATGGCCCGCCTCACCGTGCGCCGTGCGGGACGCCCCCTGCTCGACACGGAACTGGCCTGCGGACCCGGCGCCCCGGGCGGCTGGGACGGCCCCGCCGTGCTCGCCGGGCACCGGGCCGTCGGCCAACTCCTCGTCGTGGACCCGGCGTACGCGGACAAGCCGCTCGCGCCGCGGCCGCTGGGCCCGACCGCCGTCCTCACCCCGCTGGCGGGAACTGCCGTGATGATCACGGCCGTTGCCGCGGATGCCCGCGCCCTGCGCCGACTGCTCGACGAAGGGCTGGCCGCGGCCGCGCCGGACCTGCACCGCTGAGCGGAAGCCGGTCACCGGTTATTGGTTCGGTAAAGAACACCGGTACGGGCTGTTCCCCGCTGCCCCGTTGACGAAAGGATCCCCGGGACCTTACGACAACAGCAGCAGGGGGAGGCTCCACGTGAGACGCACAGCAGTGCTCGGCTCGGCCGGCACTCTGATAGCGGGCACGCTCATCGCCGGTGCGATCGCGGCACCGGTCGCCAACGCCGACAGCCGTGACCAGGGCTGGTCCGAGGCGCGTGGCGCACGCATCGCCGCGGAGCGGGCGGCGAAGCAGGGCATCGACTGGGCGGACTGCCCGGAGGACTGGGGGCTCGCCAAGCCCATCCAGTGCGGCTGGGTGACCGTCCCGCTGGACTACAGCCGGCCCGACGGCAAGCAGATCAAGCTCGCCGTCGACCGCATCGGCAACACCGGCACCAAGGGCGAGCGCCAGGGCGCCCTCATCTACAACCCGGGCGGCCCCGGCGGCTCGGGCATGCGCTTCCCGGTCCGGGTCACCGGCAAGAACCCGCTGTGGGCCAAGACCGCGAAGGCGTACGACTTCGTCGGCTTCGACCCGCGCGGCGTCGGCCACTCCACGCCCATCTCCTGTGTCGATCCTCAGGAGTTCGTCAAGGCGCCGAAGCTCGACCCGGTGCCCGACAGCGAGGCCGACAAGCGCGCTCAGCGCAAGCTCGCCGCCGAGTACGCGGACGGCTGCGCGGAGCGCAGCGGCTGGATGCTGCCGCACATGACCACGCCCAACACCGCACGCGACCTGGATGTCATCCGGGCCGCACTCGGCGAGGAGAAGCTCAACTACCTGGGCGTCTCCTACGGCACCTACCTCGGCGCGGTGTACGCGACGCTGTTCCCCGGCCACATCCGCCGGATGATCGTCGACAGCGTCGTCAACCCCTCGCGGGAGAAGATCTGGTACCAGGCGAACCTGGACCAGGACGTCGCGTTCCAGATGCGCTGGGACGACTGGAAGAACTGGGTCGCGAAGAACGACGCCACCTTCCACATCGGCGACACCCCCGAGAAGGTCGAGGCCCAGTGGGTGAAGCTGCGGACCGCCGCGAAGAAGAGCCCGATCGGCGGGGTCGTCGGCCCGGCCGAACTCATCGGCTTCTTCCAGAGCGCGCCGTACTACGACTCCTCCTGGGTGCCTGTCGCCCGGACGTGGAGCCAGTACCTCGCCGGTGACACCCAGGTGCTGGTCGACGCCGCCGCGCCCGATCTGTCGGACACCGCGGGCAACATCCGCTCCGAGAACGGCAACGCGGTCTACACCGCGGTCGAGTGCGCGGACGCCAAGTGGCCCACCAGCTGGAAGAGGTGGGACCGCGACAACACCCGGCTCCACCGCGACCACCCCTTCATGACGTGGGCCAACGCCTGGATGAACCTGCCGTGCGCGACCTGGTCCACCAAGCAGCGGACCCCGGTCGAGGTGCGCACCCGCAAGGGCCTGCCGCCGGTGCTCATCGTGCAGGCCTCCCGTGACGCCGCGACCCCGTTCGAGGGCGCCGTCGAGCTGCACAAGCGGCTCAAGGGCTCGCGCCTGATCATCGAGAAGGACGCCGGATCGCACGGTGTGACCAGTCTGGCCAACCCGTGCGTCAACGACCGCGTCGACGCCTATCTGCTCAGCGGCACGCTGGACAGCCACGACGTGACGTGCGAACCGCACACCACGCCGAAGCCGTAAGGACACCGGTATACGGGAGGGGCGGCCGGACACCGGCCGCCCCTCTTTCAGTTGCGTCGCGGCGGGAACCTCTTCGGCCGCTGCTGCTCCTGCTGCTCCGCCTTGACCTCCACCGCGTACCGGTCCACGTACTCCTGTCCCGACAGTTCCAGGATGGCGTACATGATCTCGTCCGTGATCGCGCGGATCGCCGCCTTCTCGTTCTCCATGCCCGCGTACCGCGAGAAGTCCAGCGGCTCGCCGAACCGGACCGTGACCCGCTTGATCTTTGGCAGCACCTGTCCGGGCGGCTGGATCTCGAACGTGCCCACCATCGCGCACGGCACCACCGGCACACCGGCCCTGAGCGCCATCACCGCCACACCGACCTTGCCCTTGTAGAGCCGGCCGTCGTGCGAACGGGTGCCCTCCGGGTAGATGCCCAGCAACTCGCCCTTGTTCAGCACCCCGAGCCCCTCCCGGATGGCCGCTTGCCCGGCCTCCTTGCCGGAGCGGTCCACCGGGATCTGGCCGGCACTGCGGAAGAACGCGGCGGTCAGCCGGCCCCTGACGCCCGGCCCGGTGAAGTACTCCGCCTTCGCCAGGAAGGTGATGCGCCGCTTGAGGATCGCCGGCATCAGGAAGTGGTCGGAGAACGACAGATGGTTGCCTGCGACGATCGCCGCACCCTCGGCGGGAATGTGCTCCAGTCCTTCGATCCTGGGGCGGAACAGCAGCCGCAGCAGCGGCCCCAGAAGGACGTATTTGAGCACGTAATAGAACACCGGGGGCGCTCCCAACTGCCCGGACGGTCTCCAGGGCAACGTTCTGCCAGGTCATGGCACATTTCGGTGACGGTCAGTGTAAGTGCATGTCCGTTCACCCGTAACCACGCGTGCGCGCCTCGCGGAGCTCCCGGCCGGCAGCGAGTGGGAAGCGCGGCATGGCGAGGGGAGACTGGGGGAGTCACGTCCCCGGAAACGGAGGAGAGCCGTGCCCGTCCCCGTCATCATCGACTGTGACCCCGGGCACGACGATGCCGTCGCCGTCATGCTCGCCGCGGGGGATCCGGCGGTCGACCTGCTCGCGATCACCACGGTCGCCGGCAACCAGACCCTCGAAAAGACCACGCTGAACGCCCGCAGGGTCTGCACCGTCGCGGGCATCACCGGCGTCCCCGTGGCGGCGGGCTGCGCCAGGCCGCTGGTGCGGCCGCTGACGGTTGCGGACGACGTGCACGGCGAATCCGGACTCGACGGTCCGCGGTTCCCGGCCCCGGCCGTGGACGTCGTCCCGGAGCACGCCGTGGAGCTCATGCATCGCATCCTGACCGAGCATCCGGAACCGGTCACCCTCGTCCCCACCGGACCGCTCACCAACGTGGCGCTGCTGCTCACGCGGTACCCGGACGCCGTGGCACACATCCGGGAGATCGTGTTCATGGGCGGCTCCACCGAGCGCGGCAACAGAACTCCTGCCGCCGAGTTCAACGTGTACGTGGATCCCGAGGCCGCGGACATCGTCCTCGGCAGCGGTGTGCCGGTCACCATGTGCGGGCTCAATGTCACCCACCAGGCGCTCGCCACGCCCGAGGTGCTGGCCCGCCTGGAGGCCCTCGGCACCGAACTCTCCCGGGTCTGCGCGGAGTTGCTGACCTACTTCGCATCCACGTACCGGCAGCTGTGGGGCTTCACGGCGCCACCGGTGCACGATCCCGTGGCCGTGGCCCGCGTCATCGACCCGCAGACCGTGCGTTGCGTGGACGCACATGTCGCCGTCGAGCTGAGCGGGCGGTACACCCGCGGGGCGACCGTGGTGGACCTGCACGGATACACCGGCCGGCCCGTGAACGCGCGGGTGGCGGTCTGCCTGGACGCTGACAGGTTCTGGGACCGGGTGATCGCCGCGGTGGACACGCTGGGGCGGCGCGTGCGGTGAGCGCAGGCGCGGCTGCCACGCCCGCCCGGCGCGACGGGAACGCTGCCGAGGCCGCCCGTCCGGGCGGGGCGCACAGCAGCCCCGCCGCCGACCGGACCGCTGTGACAGGAGGTCAAACCTGGACCACCCGTGGCGTGCAGCCCCCCGGGTGAATATCGAGCCGACGTCACTCATCGGGCCCATGATGTCGCCCGCATGCCGTGCTCTCCGGTGGTGAGCGCTCGCGATTGGGCTGACGGTTGATCACGTCGCCACTGCGATCCAGACGGGCCGGTGACGTGTCGGCCCTCGCAGTCGCGGCGGAAGGAAAGGCTCACCATGCGCTCTGCCCGCATTCTGCTCGCCTCGGCCGTCGCCACGGCCGCCCTCAGCATCTCCGGACCGGCCTACGCGGTGATGACGGCTGACGACTGGAGCAAGGACGAGCACTCCTCGTCGAGCAGTGACAAGAAGGACGACTACTCGTCGGACAAGAAGGACGACTACAGCGACAAGAAGGACGACCACGGCGACAAGAAGGACGACTACAGCGACAAGAAGTGGGACAAGAAGGACCACGACAAGCCGCACGGTGGGGTGCACACCGGTGGTGGCGCGCTGGCTCGTGTCGTCGCGGACGACGAGGACAAGGACGACTACAGCGACAAGAAGGACGACCACGGCGACAAGAAGGACGACTACAGCGACAAGAAGGACGACCACGGCGACAAGAAGGACGACTACAGCGACAAGAAGTGGGACAAGGACGACCACGGCGACAAGAAGGACGACCACGGCGACAAGAAGTGGGACAAGAAGGACCACGACAAGCCGCACGGTGGGGTGCACACCGGTGGTGGCGCGCTGGCTCGTGTCGTCGCGGACGACGAG
>NZ_JBIRZM010000012.1:181421-208050 GCF_044390825.1 Streptomyces sp. NPDC018833
AGGACAAGGACGACTACAGCGACAAGAAGGACGACTACAGCGACAAGAAGTGGGACAAGGACGACCACGGTGACAAGAAGTGGGACAAGGACGACCACGGTGACAAGAAGTGGGACAAGGACGACCACGGTGACAAGAAGTGGGACAAGGAGGACCACGACAAGCCGCACGGTGGAGTGCACACCGGCGGCGGCGGCACGGCCCTCTCCGGTGGTGGTCTGGCCGCCGGATCGGTCCTGCTGCTCGGCGGCCTCGGCGCCGGTGCGTACATGCTGCGCCGTCGTGGCGTGAACGGTTCCGCGGCCTGACGCCCCCGGGCCGTGTTCGGTCCACGACCCGTCGCGGCCGCCGCCCTCAGGGACGGCGGCCGCGGCGTCGGCGTCTCCGAGCCCGGGCCGCGGCCGTGCACCGCACCGCACCGCACCACATGGCCCCCCGCCCTCGCCCCGTCGTCACGTCGTCACGGCAGTGAAAGGTACAAACCCCGTATGTCCGCGCAGCCACCCCTTGTGCAGTCGCAGACCACAGCCGCCCCCCGCTCCCTCGGGCGCGCCTTGCTCTGGCCCGCCGCGGCCGTCGCTCTGGGCTTCATGCTGGTCTTCAACTCGTTCGACACCACGACGGACGCCAAGCCCGCCGTCCCGCCCGTGGTCTCCTCGCCGGCAGCCGTCGACGCGCCGGCCCCCGCCGCCAAGAAGCCGGACGCGGCGCTGCCGCGCGCCAAACCCAACCGGCTGAAGATCAAGGAGATCGCCGTTGACGCGCCCTTCATGGGTCTGTCCCTCGACTCCAAGGGGAAGTTGGAGGCGCCACCGCCGAACAACAGCAATCTGGTCGGCTGGTTCCAGGAGGGCGTCTCGCCGGGCGAACGCGGCACGGCGATCGTCGCGGGTCACGTCGACACCAAAACCGGCCCCGCTGTCTTCCTGCAGCTCAGCGAGCTCAAGAAGGGGAGCAAGGTCGACATCGCCCGAGAGGACGGCACCATCGCCACCTTCGTCGTCGACTCCGTCGAGAGCTTCATGAAGTCGAACTTCCCCGACAAGCGCGTGTACGCCGACACTCCCGACGCACAGCTGCGGCTGATCACCTGTGCGGGCACGTACGACAAGAAGGCCCAGGACTACCCCGAGAACCTGGTGGTCTTCGCTCACCTGGCCTCGGTGCGGAAGGGCTGAGGCGTTGCGGGGCCGGGCCGCAGCACGCGGTGACGAGGGCGCGGGCGGGCGCATCGTCGTCGCCGTTGTGGGCAGCCTCAAAGCGGTGAGAGGCGTGAAACGGCCGAGCGCATCGGAGGCCCGTGATGCTGCACCACACGATCGAGCGCGGGGTCCTTTTGATCACGATCGACGGCGAGGTGAGCCTCGGTCATCACGTTGCTGTGGCGGGCGACATCGCGCATCTGGTCAGGGCCCATCTGCCGGCACCGGTGGTGATCGTGCTCTCCGTGCCCGAAGTGAGCGCGGGGATGCTCAGCACCGTGCTGCGGGCCCACGTGCTGTGCGGTCGGTTCGACGTGCTGATGGCGGTCGTGACGCCAAGTGCGCCGGCCCGGCGCCTGCTCGAGGCGAACGCGGATGTCGGCGGCACCCGGCTCGTCGTCTTCGCCAGGACCGGCCAGGCGCTCGACGCGATGGCCGGGACGCGCCCCGCCTGGGCGGCCTGAGCGAGTGTCCGGAAGAGACCCCATGCCTGCGGGCATGGGGTCTCTTCGTCGCCGTGAACTGAATCTCTATACCCCCCTTGCGTATGCGCTCCCCGCTGTCCCTTTGGATTGACTTTATACCCCCTAGGGGTATGCTGAATATGCGGTCGTGGAAGAACGGCCCTGATCGAGGAGCGACTCATGAACACCGGTGTCAAGGTCACGGCCTTCGCGGCGGCACTCGCGGCGACCTTCGCCACGGCCTACGGCGTGGGCCGTGGCGTCGACCCCGTGGTGGCCGAGGCGGAGCCGGCGGAGCACGGCGGCCACGCCGCCGGGGAGCAGGAGAAGGGCCACGGCGGGCACGCCGGTGAAGTCGGGAGTGCGCCCTCCCTGCCGGGCGGACTCCAGGTGTCCGAAGCGGGCCTGACCCTCGACCTGCGGACACAGCGCGTCGAGGCGGACAGGGCGGCCGAACTGCGCTTCGCCGTGGTGGACGACAAGAGCGGGCGCATCGTCACCGCGTACCGCCGCGCGCACGGCAAGGAGCTGCACCTGATCGTCGCGTCGCGCGACCTGACCACATACCGGCATCTGCATCCGGTGCGGGCGGCCGACGGCACCTGGTCCGTACCGGTGCGACTGCCCAAGGCCGGCGGCTACCGCGTCTTCGCCGACTTCACCCCGGCCGCCAAGGGCGCCCGTGGCCTCACGCTCGGCGCCGACCTCGCCGTGTCCGGCCGTGCCGAGCCCGAACCGCTGCCCGCGCGGAGCACCACCGCCACGGTGGACGGCTATCAGGTCTCGATCCGCGGCGACCTGCGCCCCGGGGCGGGCAGCGAGCTTGTCCTCTCGGTCGCCAAGGACGGCAGGCCGGTCACCGATCTGCAGCCCTACCTGGGTGCGTACGGGCACCTCGTCGCCCTGCGCTCGGGAGACCTCGCTTATCTGCATGTGCACCCGAACGGCGAGCCCGGCGACGGCACCACCCAGCCCGGCCCGGAGATCTCGTTCACCGCCACCGCGCCGAGCAAGGGTGCCTACCGCCTCTTCCTCGACTTCCGCCACGAAGGCAAGTTCCGGACCGCCGCCTTCACGCTTCACGCCGGGGGGCCCGCCGCCGGGCAGCCGCCGGCAGGGGGCGAGGAAGAGCCCGGTCACCACTCCCGGTGAGGCCCGGCACGCGGTGTGAGCGGGGCGCGCTCGGGTACCCGGCGTGCTGGACGGGGGTGCCTGGCATGCGAGGAGGCCATCATGGCTGCTGATATCTGGGGCTACCCGGAGACCGCCGCCTATGTGCCCGGAGCGGAGCTCGTCGGATACTCGGTCCAGGCGACCGACGGTTCGATCGGGAAGGTCGACCGGCACACCGAGGAGGTGGGCAGGTCCTACCTCGTCGTGGACACCGGGCCGTGGATCCTCGGCCGGCGTGTGCTGCTGCCCGCGGGGCTCGTCGCGCGGATCGACACGGGCGACCAGGTCGTCCATCTCTCCTGCACCAAGGCCGAGGTGAAGGACTCGCCGCCCTTCGAGAGCGGCAGGCACGAGGATGACCTGACGTACCTCAAGCTCATCGAGCACTACTACGCGAACCGCCACATGTGACGGCCCCGCCCACGGTCTCCATCGTCACGGTGCCGGGGTCGCGGCACCGTGACCGGCTCCCCGCTCTCGCCGTACGAGCGCGGTCGACCGCCCACCAGGTACGTCGCTGCCAATGGCCACTCTCGGGCGCGTCAGTTCGGTTGAACGTGCCGGGTCCGCCCGCCTGGCCGGTGCACCGCGGTGCGGGTGACGGCAGGCGGTGCCCGTCATCGCGATCGCGATCGGCACGGGGATGGCGGCGCTCGTGAGCGGAGCCGTCCGGGCCAATCCGGCGCACCCGTACGCACTACTGGTCGGCGCGGCGCGTTGCGGCGCGACGCGCGGGAGGGTGCTCTATGGCAGGCCACGCCCACCCGTGCCGGCCGCATGCCGGCTTCCCCCGTCAGGAGGCACCGGATGCACCGCACCGCAGCCCTCGCCGCAGCGGTCCTTCTCGCCGTCGCCGCAGCGGTCCCGGCCGTCCCCGCCACGGCGTCCCCGGCACCGCAGCGCGCGGAGAAGCCGACCCTGCCCCGCGGCCTGTTCCTCACCGTCTCCGGAGCGGAGAACACCTGGATCCGGGGAGTACTGCTGCGGTGCAGCCCCGAGCCGAGCGGCCCGCACCCCGACGCGGCGGGAGCCTGCGCCGCCCTGGACGAGGCGCGCGGTGACCTGGACGGGCTGCGGGGCGAGCCGCATCCGTGCACGAAGCAGTACGACCCGGTCACGGTGAGCGCCACCGGCGTCTGGCGCGGACGTCCGACCGCCTGGCACAAAACCTTCCCGAACGCATGCGAACTGGCCGCAGCGACCGGAGCCGTCTTCCGATTCTGAGGGCCCGGGTCAGGAGCCTGGCCTCAGGTGCTCCTCGGGATCCCGGCCTCAGGTGCTGCGCGAGGCGACCATCCCGATGGTGACCAGGCCGAGAACCACCCAGCCGAACCACAGCCAGCCGTTGCTGCCGAGCGCCGCCGTATAGGCCGTCACGACCACGAGGGACCCGACGGTCAGCACTCCCATGACCTTCGTCGAACCGGACATGTGCGCCCTCCTCCGACGGCCGGGCCGTCGACACCATGGTCCCGCGTCAGGAGGGCGTTGCGCTACCGGCCCGTGAAAGAACGGGAGCGTCAGCGGCTGCGGGCCTGGAGCGAGGCGAGATACGCGTTGTACGCCTCCAGCTCCTTGTCACCGTCCCGGTCCGCCGCCCGGTCCCGGCGCTTGGCCAGCCGCTGGTCGGAGCGGTACCACTGGAAGACCAGTGCGATCAGCACCACCACGGACGGGATCTCGCTGAAGGCCCAGGCGATACCGCCCGCCGCGTTCTGGTCGGAGAGCGCGTCGATGCCCAGCGAGGCGGGCGGATTCTCGTACGCCCTGACCATCGGCTGGGTCGCCATCATCAGCGCGATGCCGAAGAACGCATGGAACGGCATGCCCGCGAACAGCTCCAGCATCCGCATCACATAGCCGGGCCGGTGCGGTCCCGGGTCCACGCCCATGATCGGCCAGAAGAACACCAGGCCGACGGCGAGGAAGTGCAGCATCATCACGATGTGGCCGGTAGTGGACTCCATCAGGAAGTCGAACAGCGGCGTGAAGTACAGCCCGTACAGACTCGCGATGAACAGCGGGATCGTGAACGCGGGATGGGTCACGATCCGCATGTACCGGCTGTGCAGCAGCATCAGGAGCAGCTCCCGCGGACCCTTCTCCCCCCGCCCCGCGACCGGCAGTGCCCGCAGCGCGAGCGTGATCGGAGCGCCCAGCAGGAGCACGATGGGGGAGAGCATGCTGATCACCATGTGCTGCACCATGTGCACGCTGAACATGACCATGCCGTAGTCGTTCAGCTTGGTGCACATCACCACCGCGACACTGAGCACACCGATGGTGAACCAGACCGTACGGCTCACCGGCCAGGCGTCCCCGCGGCCGCGCAGCCGCGCGACGCCCCACCCGTACAGGCCGAGCGCCACCAGACAGGCGACCAGGAAGAAGGGGTCCGGTGAGAACTCCAGGGCACGCCCCAGCGTGAACGGCGGCAGATCCATGGTCATGCCGTGTCCGCTGTGATCCATCTGTGCACTCCTGGAGGGTTCCTGATTCGTGCGGGTTGTCCGCTTGCCGCACCAGACTAGAACCGCCCCCGGACGCAGCTGCGACCGGGGGCGGTTCGTTCACTCCTGTACCGATTTCAGGTGTGCTTCAGAGCACGCACTCCGCCTCGTCGTACCGGTCGGCCGGAACCGTCTTCAGCGTTCGGGTCGCGTCCGCGAGCGGCACCATCACGATGTCCGTGCCGCGCAGCGCCGTCAGCATCCCGAATTCGCTGCGGTGGGCCGCCTCCACCGCGTGCCAGCCGAATCGTGTGGCGAGCACACGGTCGTACGCGGTGGGGGTGCCGCCGCGCTGCACATGGCCGAGGATCACCGGGCGGGCCTCCTTGCCGAGCCGCTGCTCCAGCTCCACGGAGAGCTGGCGGGCCACACCCGCGAACCGCTCGTGCCCGTAGATGTCCTTGCCGCCCTCGTCCCAGCGCATCGAGCCCTCGCGCGGCTTCGCACCCTCGGCGACGACCACGATCGCGAACTTCTTGCCGGCCGAGAACCGCTCGCCGACCCGCATGGTCAGCTCTTCGATGTCGAACGGGCGCTCTGGGACGACGATCGCGTGGGCGCCGGCCGCCATGCCCGAGTGCAGCGCGATCCACCCGGTGTGCCGGCCCATGACCTCCACGATCAGCACGCGCTGGTGGGACTCGGCCGTCGTCTTCAGCCGGTCCAGCGCCTCCGTCGCGACACCGACGGCCGTGTCGAAGCCGAAGGTCACATCGGTGGACGCGATGTCGTTGTCGATCGTCTTCGGCACGCCCACGATGGGCAGACCGGCCTCGGACAGCAGGTGGGCCGCCTTCAGCGTGCCCTCACCGCCGATCGGGATGATCGCGTCGAGACCGAGATCGGCGACATGGCCCTTGGCCCGCTCCACTCCGTCGCGCAGATGCGCGGGCTGGACGCGGGAGGAACCGAGGATCGTGCCGCCGCGGGCCAGGATGCCGCCCACCGCGTCGAGGTCGAGCTTGCGGTAGTCGCACTCCAGGAGGCCCTTCCAGCCGTCGTGGAATCCGATGACCTCGTCG
Organism: Streptomyces sp. NPDC018833; assembly: GCF_044390825.1. Taxonomy (NCBI): domain Bacteria; kingdom Bacillati; phylum Actinomycetota; class Actinomycetes; order Kitasatosporales; family Streptomycetaceae; genus Streptomyces; species Streptomyces sp. NPDC018833. The sequence goes on from NZ_JBIRZM010000012.1 coordinate 187,793, forward strand.
CCGTGGTCGACGACGGCACGGTGCACGACGGAACGGATGACGGCGTTCAGACCGGGGCAGTCGCCGCCGGAGGTGAGCACACCTATGCGCATAGCCCGAAAACCTTTACAACGTGGGCCGACTCCCGGACCACGTCGTCCGGTTGGATCCCCGCCACCCTACCGGCGTGGAGGGGCGGGTCAGAAACGGGCGTCCGACAGGTGGGACCGCGCCCACGACCCTTCGCTCAGCTGAGCGAAGGGTCGTCAGGATGTGTGCTCGACTGAGCGGGGCGCGCGTCAGGCGGGCTGGGTCGCGGCCCGGATCCGCTCGTCGCGCAGGGCCTCGAACCAGCGGTCGTCGGTCGGCGGCAGCGCGTTCACATCGAGGGCGAGCTTCAGCAGCAGGTCCGCGATCTGCGGGTTGCGGGCCATCACGGGACCGTGCATGTAGGTGCCGAAGACCGTGTCGTTGTACGCCCCCTCAGTGCCGTCGCCGGTGCCGTTGCCGCGGCCGAGGACCGTGCGCGCGAACGGCCTGGCGGTCGGGCCGAGATGGGTGATGCCCTGGTGGTTCTCGAAGCCGGTCAGCTGCGGCAGTCCCAACTGCGGGTCGATGTCGGCCAGGACGTCACCGACGCAGCGGGCGCCCTCGCCGCGCGTGGAGACCACGTCGATCAGGCCGAGGCCCGGTTCGCGCTCACCGAGGTCGTTGATGAACTCGTGGCCGAGGATCTGGTAGCCGGCGCAGACCGAGAAGATGATCGCGCCGTTGGAGGCCGCACGGCTCAGGCCGCCGTCGCGGCGCAGCCGCTCGGCCGCGAGCCGCTGCGGGCGGTCCTCACCGCCGCCGATGAGATAGATGTCGCCCGAGGTCGGCACCGGCTGGTCACTGCGCACGTCGATGCGCATCACGTCGAGACCCCGCTGCCGGGCCCGGCGCTCGACGACGAGCGCGTTGCCCTGGTCGCCGTAGGTGCTGAGCAGATCCGGGTACACCCACACCAGACGCAGACTGCTGTTGTTCATTCTCATAAGTCCTTTTCGTCCGTCCGTCGTCAGTCGCTCAGTTGCCGACGCGGCGGCGCACGTCCTGGAAGGCGGTGTAGTTGGCGATCAGCTCGATACGTCCCGGCGGGGCCGTCTGCACGGCCTCGTCGACGCTTTCGCACACGCGGAAGTCCAGGCCGGCGACCTCCAGCCGGACCGCGAGATCGAGCTTGCGGTCGCCGATCACGAGGATCGGGTGCCCGGCGAGCCGGGTGTAGTCGACGTCCCACAGCCAGGAGGTGTCGGTGCCGTCCGCGCCACGGGCGTTGACGGACAGGATCACGGGCGTCGGCGGCGGGTCGATCAGCGAGAACGTCTCCAGCCAGCCGGCCGGGTTCTTCGCGAGCAGCAGGCGGATGTCACGGCCGAGGAAAGAGACGACGTCGTAGCGGCCGGCGACGGCCTGGACCTGGTACATGCGCTCCAGCGCGACCTGCGGGGGCACGCCGAAGCACGCGGCGACGGCGGCCGAGGTGGCCGCGTTCGCCTTGTTGGCGCGGCCGGGCAACTGGAGGTGGATCGGCCAGGCGGAGCCGTGCGGGTCGAGGACGTGGTCGCCGCTGAGCACCCAGCTCGGCGCGGGGCGGCGGAAGCCGCACTCGCCGCAGAACCAGTCGTCACCGGGGCGCTGCATTACGCCGCCGCAGGACGGGCAGGACCAGGCGTCGTCCTTCCACTCCTGCCCGGCGGCAACCCAGACCACATTGGGGGAGGAGGAGGCGGCCCACACGACCAGCGGGTCGTCGGCGTTGGCGATCACCGTGGCCTTCGTGCCGGAGAGGCCCTCACGCCACTTCTCGGCCAGCATCCGGGTCTCCGCCGCGCGGTCCAGCTGGTCGCGGGAGAGGTTGAGCAGCGCGATGGCCTTGGGCGTGACGTCCCTGGCGACACCGGCGAGGTACTTCTCGTCGACCTCGATCACAGCGAACTTGGCGTCCGAGCCGCCCGCCAGCGCGGAGGTGATGCCCGCGGGCATGTTGGCGCCGAGCGCGTTCGACACGACCGGTCCGCTGGCGCGCAGGGCCTCCGCGATCAGCCGTGTGGTGGTGGTCTTTCCGTTGGTCGCCGACACGAGGACCACGTCCAGGTGCTGCGCGAGCCGCCCCAGCAGGTCGGGGTCGAGCTTGAGCGCCACCCGGCCGCCGATCACCGATCCGCTGCCGCGCCCGGCGGCGCGCGACACCGCCGCCGCGGCCTTGCCCGCCGTAACGGCCAGCTTGGCTCGCGGCGTCAGCTCCGAGTTGCCTGACATCGTCCTTGATCCTCCTAGCATCGGTCCGGAGCCAGCCTATCGACCTCTTCCGGGCAGCCCGTACCGTGGCACCGTCGGAATACGTGGAGGTCACGGGGGGCCTGCGAACGAACGTACGCTGGTCGCCATGCGAAACCGGCCCATCCCCGGCAGTTCCGGACTGGTCAGGCCCATGAGCCTGCTCGGCGACACGGTGCTGCACGCCCCCTGCGAACCCGTCACCGACTTCGGCGAGGACCTCGCACGGCTGGTGGAGGACATGTTCGCGACGATGTACGCGGCGCAGGGTGTCGGCCTTGCGGCCAACCAGATCGGCCTCCCGCTTCGCGTGTTCGTCTACGACTGCCCCGACGACGAGGACGTCCGCCACCTCGGACACGTCGTCAACCCGCGCCTGGTGGAAGCGGACGGGGTCACGGTGCGCGGCCCGGAAGGATGTCTGTCCCTGCCGGGCCTCGAGGCGGGAACGGAGCGCTTCGACCGGGCGGTCGTGGAGGGCCTGACCGTCGACGGCGAGCCGGTCCGCGTGGAGGGCACTGGCTTCTTCGCCCGCTGCCTGCAGCACGAGTGCGACCACGTGGAGGGCCTGGTGTACGCGGACCGCCTGACGCCGTGGCGCCGGGGCCGCCTGGCGAGGTCGGCACGCAGGGCGCCGTGGTCGACACGGGAGGGCGTGGCGCGGCTGCGGTGACGCCGGAACGGGGGCGTTCCCCTCGCCGGGGCTCCGGTGGGCCCGCCCCCTGGCGCCCGCGGGCGTGGGAGGACGGGGGCGCGGAGCCCCCGGTTGACGGCCCCCCCGTCAGAACCCGGGCCCCCCCACGCGATCCGGGACCTCGAAGAGGCGGCCGCACAGCAGGTCCGTCAGGCTCTTCACCAACTCCGCCCGTGTGCACGGGCGTTCGCCCAGCCACCAGTCGCCTGCCGCGTGCATCATGCCGACGATGCCGTGGCCCCACACCCGCGCCAGTAGTTCGCCGCCCGGGCCCAGGTCGACGCGGTCGGCGATCACCTTGCCCAGTTCCTCGCCGAGGCGGCGCAGTACCGGCGCGGAGTGGCGACCGACGTCGAAGCCTTGCTCGGAGGGCTGGCTGACCTCCGCCGGGTGCATCAGGAAGCGGTAGACCTGGGGCCGTGCCTCGATCGCGGCGAGGTAGGTGTCCAGCGTTCCCGCCACCCGCTCACGGCGGTTGACGTCCGCGTCCACCGCCACCTGCAGGGCGCGCAGCAGTGCGTCGGTGTGGCGCTTCGCCAGGGCTCGGTACAGACCGCCCTTGTCTCCGAAGTGCCGGTAGAGGATCGGCTTGGTGATGCCCGCCTCGGCGGCGATCGCGTTCATCGAGGCGTGCGGCCCGTCGCGGAGCACCACCCGGTCCGCTGCCTCCAGCAGCTCCCGTCGCCGCTGGTCCGCCGACCGCTGCTGGTGTGTGCTCTCCATGTTTCGTCTCTCCCCGCCCTTGCGAATGCGTGAGGCGCAAGGTAACACCCGCTCAGCGGAACGAGTGATCCGGTGGCCTCGGTTGACAGGTGCTACTCCCCGGTAACAGACTTCTGTTACCGCAAGTAACGCCCGCGGGCGTCGTAGTGCTGGAGGGGACATGGCCGAGTTCACGCTCGATCTCAATGAGGACCAGAAGCAGGTCCGTGATTGGCTGAACGGCTTTGCCAAGGACGTGATGCGCCCGGCCGCCGCAGAATGGGACGAGCGTGAGGAGACCCCCTGGCCCGTCATCCAGGAGGCAGCCAAACTGGGCATCTACTCCCTGGACTTCTACGCCCAGCAGTTCTTCGACCCGACCGGCCTCGGCATCCCGATGGCGATGGAGGAGCTCTTCTGGGGCGACGCGGGCATCGCCCTGTCCATCGTCGGCACCGGGCTCGCCGCCGTCGGCGTCCTCGCCAACGGCACCGAGGAGCAGATCGGCACCTGGATCCCGCAGATGTACGGCGACGCCGACGACGTGAAGGTCGCCGCCTTCTGCTCCTCCGAGCCCGACGCCGGCAGCGATGTCGCCTCGATGCGCACCCGCGCCGTATACGACGAGGCCAAGGACGAGTGGGTCCTGGGCGGCACCAAGACCTGGGCGACGAACGGCGGAATCGCCAACGTCCATGTCGTCGTCGCCGTCGTCGACGCCGAACTCGGCTCCAGGGGCCATGCGTCCTTCATCGTGCCACCGGGCACCCCCGGCCTCTCGCAGGGGCAGAAGTTCAAGAAGCACGGGATCCGCGCCTCGCACACCGCCGAGGTCGTCCTGGAGAACGTCCGCGTGCCGGGCCACTGCCTCCTCGGCGGCAAGGAGAGGCTCGACGAACGCCTGGCGCGGGCCCGCGAGCGCGCCAGGTCCGGCGGCGGGCGAAGTGAGACGGGCGAAGGCCCAGGGCGGGTGAAGAACGCGGCCATGGCCACCTTCGAGGCGTCCCGCCCCGCCGTCGGCGCCATGGCGGTGGGCACCGCCCGTGCCGCGTACGAGGAGGCGCTCGAATACGCCATGACGCGCGAGCAGTTCGGCCGCCCGATCATCGACAACCAGGGTGTCGCGTTCCAACTCGCCGACATGCGCACCCAGATCGACGCCGCCCGCCTGCTGGTGTGGCGCGCCTCCTGGATGGCGACCACCAAAAGGCCGTTCACCTCGGCCGAGGGGTCCATGTCCAAGCTGTTCGCCAGCGAGACCGCCAAGAAGGTCACCGCGCAGGCCGTCCAGATCCTCGGCGGCAACGGGTTCACCCGCGAATACCCGGTGGAGCGCATGCACCGTGACGCCGCGATCTACACGATCTTCGAGGGCACCAGCGAGATCCAGCGTCTGGTCATCGCCCGCACCCTGTCGGGCATGCCGATCCGCTGACCCGGCGGACGCCTCGAAGGCTCCGGCCCGTAGGCGGGCCGGAGCCTTCGAGGTGCCGCGACCGAGCGGCTCGTCGGGTTCCGCACCCGGCAGTGCCGGATGCGGCAGCGCGATGACACCGGTCTTCGCCGGCGTGCGGCGACGATCCGGAACGTCACGGGGTCAGGCGGACAGCAGGGCCTCGATCGCCGCGACGACCTCGGGTGCCTCCGGCTCCGTGCGAGGGCGGAAGCGCGTCACCTCGCCGCGCGGTGAGACGAGGAACTTCTCGAAGTTCCACTGGACGTCGCCTGCCTCGCCTTCGGCGTCCGCCGTCTTCGTCAGCTCCGTGTAGAGCGGGTGCCGGCCCTCGCCGTTCACATCCGTCTTCTCCAGCATCGGAAACGTCACGCCGTACGTCGCCGAGCAGAACGCGCCGATCTCCTCCGCACTTCCCGGCTCCTGGCCCGCGAACTGGTTGCACGGCACGCCCAGCACCGAGAAACCCCGGTCGCCGTACGTCTTCTGCAGCCGCTCCAGGCCCTCGTACTGGGGCGTCAGGCCGCAGCGCGATGCCACGTTCACCACGAGAACCGCCTTGCCGCTGTGGTCGGCGAGCGACGTCGGCTCACCCGTCAGGGTGCGCAGCGGGATATCGAAAAGGGGCATCCGGGACTCCTTCATACCTGTGTTTATCTGATTCTTATTCTTCGTGTAGCGTGCGCGCGTTCGACAAGCATGCAACCACGAGGAAGTCCGCCCATGAGCGCCCCGACGCCCCCCTCCGCCCCGCAGGATCCCCAGCAGTTCCCGCAGGGCCAGCCCATCCCCGGTGCTGTTCCCGCGCCCGAGCCGGCCAAGAAGAGCATCCTCAAGAAGATTCTGGGGGTCGTCGGCCTCATCGTCGTCGCCCTGGCCGTGAAGTTCGGCGCAGCCTACGTCCTCGGCGACACCCCGGTCCGCGCCGAGGCCGGCGACTGCGTCAAGGTCACCGGCCCCGACGAGGCTCCCGAGGTCGAGACCAAGAAGTGCGGTGAGGCCGGCGCCAACTACAAGGTCGTCAAGGTCATCGAGAACAGCTTCGACGTCAACGCCTGCACGGTGGGCGAGGCCGCCCTGGCGCAGCAGTGGGACGCCGACAAGTTCGTCCTCTGCCTCGACCCGGTCAAGTAACGGCTGTTCGGCGGGACGCCCGGCCCTCAGGGCGCGCCCGCCGACGGCGGTTCCCGCGGCCCATCGCCGCCGGAGAGCAGCAGCCTGCACGACGTGACGCCTCTCCTGCCGGACGGGGACGGCGTGCCCGGTCGCCGGACACGCTGCTGACCGGCTACACCGGCCGGAACAGGCCCTCCTGCACGACCGACACCAGCAGCTCGCCCGCCCGGTTGTAGATCCGGCCGCGCGCCAGGCCACGCCCGCCGGTCGCGATCGGCGACTCCTGGTCGTACAGGAACCACTCGTCCGCCCGGAACGGCCGGTGGAACCACATCGCGTGGTCCAGCGACGCCATGTCGAAACCACGCGGCCCCCACAGCGGCTCGACGGGGATGCGCACCGCGTCCAGGAGCGTCATGTCGCTCGCGTACGTCAGCGCGCATGTGTGGACCAGCGGGTCGTCGCCCAGCGGGCCCACGGCACGCATCCACACCGCGCTGCGCGGCTCCGCGTCCTTGACCTCCTCGGGACTCCAGCGCAACCGGTCCACGTACCGGATGTCGAACGGCTGGCGGCGCCCCATCCGCTCCAGCGACTCCGGCAGCGCGCCCAGGTGTGCGCGGATCTCGTCGACGAGCCTGGGCAGCGTCGTCGGGTCCGTCAGATGCCGGGGCGGCAACTGGTGCTCGAACCCTGCCTCCTCGGGGCGGTGGAAGGAGGCCATCAGGTTGAAGATCGTCCGCCCCTCCTGGACGGCCGTCACCCGCCGCGTGGTGAACGACCTGCCGTCCCGCACCCGTTCGACCTGGTACACGATCGGCACGCCGGGCCGGCCGGGCCGCAGGAAGTACGAGTGCAGCGAGTGCACCGGACGCTCGCCGTCCGTCGTACGGCCCGCCGCGACCAGCGCCTGGCCCGCGACCTGGCCGCCGAAGACTCGCTGCAGCGATTCGTGGGGGCTCAACCCGCGGAAGATGTTGACCTCGATCTGCTCCAGATCGAGCAGATCGACCAGACGCTCGGCCGGATTGGTCATGACAGAACGCGTCCTCTCACAGCTGGCCGACGGACGTGACACGCACCACCGCCCGGCCTTCCTCGTCGGAGGCCGCCAGATCGACCTCCGCGCTGATGCCCCAGTCATGGTCGCCGTTCGGATCGGCGAACGTCTGGCGCACACGCCAGAGCCCGTGTTCGGGCTCCTCCTCGATCGCCAGCAGCTTCGGGCCGCGGGCGTCCGGACCGGTGCCCAGATCGTCGTACTCGTCCCAGTAGGCGTCCATCGCCTCGCCCCACGCCTGTGCGTCCCACCCCGATTCGGCGTCCATCTCGCCGAGTTCGCCGACGTGGTCGAGAGCGGCCAGCTCCACACGGCGGAACATGGCGTTGCGGACCAGGACGCGGAAGGCGCGGGCGTTCGCCGTGACCGGCTTGACCTGGTCGGCCTTCTCCTGCGCCTCCTCGGCGGTCTCCACCTCGGGATTCGCGAGCTGCTCCCACTCGTCCAGCAGGCTGGAGTCGACCTGGCGCACCATCTCGCCCAGCCAGGCGATCAGGTCCTCGAGATCCTCCGTCTTGAGGTCGTCCGGGATCGTGTGGTCCAGCGCCTTGTACGCGCTCGCGAGGTAGCGCAGCACGATGCCCTCGGTACGGGCCAGTTCGTAGAAGGAGGTGAACTCGGTGAAGGACAGCGCCCGTTCGTACATGTCGCGGATGACCGACTTGGGCGACACCGGATGGTCGCCGACCCAGGGGTGCGACTTCTTGTACAGGTTGTAGGCGTGCCACAGCAGCTCTTCGAGCGGCTTGGGGTACGAGATGTCCTGGAGCCGCTCCATCCGCTCCTCGTACTCGACGCCGTCCGCCTTCATCGCACCCACGGCCTCGCCGCGCGCCTTGTTCTGCTGGGCGGCCAGGATCTGGCGCGGATCGTCGAGGGTCGACTCGACGACCGAGACCATGTCGAGCGCGTACGACGGGGAATCGGGGTCCAGCAGCTCGTACGCGGCCAATGCGAAGGTCGACAGCGGCTGGTTGAGGGCGAAGTCCTGCTGGAGGTCGACGGTGAGGCGGATGGTGCGGCCCTCGGCATCGGGCCTGTCGAGCTTCTCGACGACGCCGCCGTCCAGCAGTGAACGGTAGATGGCGATGGCCCGCCGGATGTGGCGCAGCTGGTTCCTGCGCGGCTCGTGGTTGTCCTCCAGCAGCTTGCGCATCGCCTCGAAGGCGTTGCCGGGCCGCGCGATGACCGACAGCAGCATGGTGTGAGTGACGCGGAAGCGCGAGGTCAGCGGCTCCGGATCGGAGGCGATCAGCTTCTCGAAGCTGTTCTCCGTCCAGCCGACGAAGCCCTCGGGCGCCTTCTTGCGGACTACCTTGCGGCGCTTCTTCGGGTCGTCCCCGGCCTTCGCGAGCGCCTTCTCGTTCTCGATGACGTGCTCCGGCGCCTGCGCGACCACGAGGCCCGCCGTGTCGAAGCCCGCCCGCCCGGCCCGGCCCGCGATCTGGTGGAACTCGCGCGCGCGCAGCGTCCGCACCCGGTTGCCGTCGTACTTGGTGAGTGCGGTGAACAGCACCGTGCGGATGGGGACGTTGACGCCGACACCCAGGGTGTCCGTGCCGCAGATGACCTTGAGCAGGCCCGCCTGCGCGAGCTTCTCCACCAGGCGCCGGTACTTGGGCAGCATGCCCGCGTGGTGCACCCCGATGCCGTGCCGGACGTAACGGGACAGGTTCTTGCCGAACCTGGTGGTGAAACGGAAGTTGCCGATCAGCTCGGCGATCTTGTCCTTCTCCTCGCGCGAGCACATGTTGATGCTCATCAGCGACTGCGCCCGCTCCACGGCCTGCGCCTGGGTGAAGTGGACGATGTAGACCGGCGCCTGCTTGGTCTCCAGGAGCTCGGTCAGCGTCTCCGTGATCGGGGTCAGCCGGTACTCGTACGAGAGCGGGACCGGACGCGTCGCCGAGCGGACCACGGAGGTGGGGCGTCCGGTGCGGCGGGTCAAGTCCTCCTCGAACATCGACATGTCGCCGAGCGTCGCCGACATGAGGACGAACTGGGCCTGCGGCAGCTCCAGCAGCGGGATCTGCCAGGCCCAGCCGCGGTCCGGCTCCGCATAGAAGTGGAACTCGTCCATCACGACCTGGCCGACGTCGGCGTCCTTGCCGTCGCGCAGCGCGATCGACGCCAGCACCTCGGCGGTGCAGCAGATCACCGGGGCGTCCGCGTTGACCGAGGCGTCGCCGGTCAGCATCCCGACGTTCTCCGTGCCGAACAGCTTGCACAGGTCGAAGAACTTCTCCGACACCAGCGCCTTGATCGGCGCCGTGTAGAACGTGACCTTGTCAGCTGCCAGCGCCGTGAAGTGCGCACCCGCCGCGACCAGGCTCTTTCCCGATCCCGTGGGGGTGGACAGGATGACGTTCGCCCCTGAGACCACCTCGATCAGGGCCTCCTCCTGAGCCGGATAGAGCGCGATGCCCCGCTCCTCGGTCCAGGAGGAGAAGGCCTCGAAGAGGGCATCGGGGTCGGCGTCGGGCGGCAGCTGATCGATAAGGGTCACGCCCCCATCTTGCCTGCCATCCGCCCCGATGAGGGAACCGGCCGCCGCCGGGAAGATCACGACCGGTACGCTGCCCTGTCAACTGGGGTTCAGCACAACAGCAATGGGGCGGGAACGCACATGATGGGACCGGCGCACTCCCTGTCCGGGGCGGCTGCCTGGCTGGGGGTGGGCGCTGCGACGGCTGCCGCCGGCCACCCGATGCCATGGCCCGTACTCGTCGTCGGAGCACTGATCTGCGCGGGCGCGGCACTCGCCCCGGACCTCGACCACAAGGCGGCGACGATCTCCCGCGCCTTCGGCCCGGTGTCGCGCGGGCTGTGCGAGATCGTCGACAAGCTGTCGTACGCGGTCTACAAGGCGACGAAGAAGCCGGCAGACAAGCGCAGGACCGGCGGTCACCGCACCCTGACGCACACCTGGCTGTGGGCGGTGCTCATCGGGGCGGGCAGTTCGGCCCTCGCCGTCATGGGCGGCCGGTGGGCCGTGCTCGCGATCCTGTTCATCCACATGGTGCTCGCGGTCGAGGGCCTGCTGTGGCGGGCCGCACGCGTTTCCAGCGACGTCCTGGTGTGGCTGCTCGGCGCGACGAGTGCGTGGATCCTGGCGGGCGTGCTGGACAAGCCGGCCAACGGCGCCGACTGGCTGTTCACCGCGCCCGGCCAGGAGTACCTGTGGCTCGGACTGCCGATCGTGCTCGGCGCCCTCGTCCACGACATCGGCGACGCACTGACCGTCTCCGGCTGCCCGATACTGTGGCCGATCCCGGTGGGCCGCAAGCGCTGGTACCCGGTGGGTCCGCCGAAGGGACTGCGGTTCCGGGCGGGCAGCTGGGTGGAGCTGAAGGTCCTGATGCCGGCGTTCATGCTGCTCGGTGGCGTGGGCGGGGCGGCGGCGCTGAACTTCATCTGAGGGGGCGGTCGCCTGGGGCGGGCTTGTTCCCCACCCCTTCCGGTGACCGGGGTGTCCGGGGTGGAGCACCCGGTCCACCGCTGGACGGGTGGGGAGGGCAAGGACGCGCTCGACGCCACATGGACCGACGACGAGACGGTCACCAGCGGGCACGAGGTCACCGCCACCCACCGCACGTACGAGATGGACGGCATGACGACGCTCGGCGAGGGTGACCGGCTGCGTACCGTCCTCACCCTCGCGGACAAGGCCGACACCACGGTGAGCCGGGGCGCGCGCGGCTGACCTGGTCACGGCTGGACGACACGTACACGGGCGACGCTACCTGCACGGCGAATGTGCCCTGCGACCAGCGGCGCGTGGTCGGCACCACGGCCGAGCGCTATCGGCTCCACGGCTCGGGCGGCTGCTACGACCGCAGCCTGCGCACGGTCCAGGGAACGCTGACCGAGGACCGGCGGGTGGGCTGATGTGACGCGCCGGGCTCGGGTCGTGCGCGGAGACCGGCCGGTGACCTCCGGCAGCCTCGCGGCAACCCGGCCGTGCGCAGGCACGGCCGGCACCTGGCCGTCCACACGGACGGCTCAAACCGATCCGTGGAGCGTCAGCAACGGCGTCCCGGACCGTCGACCAGCGTGGACAGCAGCTCACCGAGCACCTCTCGCTGCTCGATGGTCAGCGGTGCGAGGACGTCTTCGGCGGCTGCGCGGCGAGCGGCGCGCAGGGACCGGAGCGCGGCACGGCCGATGTCCGTGAGCTCGATGCGGGTCACCCTGCGGTTGGCCGGATCGGGGACGCGCCGCACGCAGCCGCCGGCCTCCAGGCCGTCCACCAGGCTGGTCACGGCGCGCGGCACCACCTCCAGGCGCTCCGCGAGGTCGGCCATGCGCGGCGGCCGGTCGTAGTGCGCGACGGTCCGCAGCAGACGGGACTGCGCCGGGGTGATGGCGATGTCGGCGGACTCCAGCTGGCGCTTCTGACTGCGGTGGAGACGGCGGGTCAGCCGCAGCAGCTGCTCGGCGAGCAGGCCGTCGGCGTCGGAGGGGCTCATGCGGGAACAGTATCAGGACGTGCTTCATTGTGAATACAGGTAACAGTGAGCTAGGCTCTCGAAGACTGTCCGTCCGCCGACCGTGCGCGTCCGCATGCCGGAAGGAGCCCATTGCGTCCCGAGCATCCGACCTGGACCCCACCGCCCAAGGATCCCGACCAGCCGCCCGCCGACGTGCGCCGCATCCTGCGCCTCTTCCGGCCCTACCGGGGCAGGCTCGCCGTCGTCGGACTCCTCGTCGGCGCCTCCTCGCTGGTCTCCGTCGCGTCGCCGTTCCTGCTGCGCGAGATCCTGGACACCGCGATCCCGCAGGGCCGGAGCGGGCTGCTCAGCCTGCTCGCTCTCGGCATGATCGCCACGGCGGTGATGACCAGCGTCTTCGGGGTGCTCCAGACGCTGATCTCGACCACTGTGGGCCAGCGCGTCATGCACGACCTGCGCACCGGGGTCTACGCGCAGTTGCAGCGCATGCCCCTCGCCTTCTTCACCAGGACCCGCACCGGCGAGGTCCAGTCCCGCATCGCGAACGACATCGGCGGCATGCAGGCGACCGTCACCTCCACCGCCACGTCCCTGGTCTCCAATCTCACGGCGGTGGTCGCCACCGTCGTCGCGATGCTCGCCCTGGACTGGCGTCTCACGGTCGTCTCGCTGCTCCTGCTCCCGCTGTTCGTCTGGATCAGCCGCCGCGTCGGCCGTGAGCGCAAGACGATCACCACACAGCGGCAGAAGCAGATGGCGGCGATGGCCGCCACTGTCACCGAGTCCCTGTCCGTCAGCGGCATCCTCCTCGGCCGCACCATGGGCCGGGCCGATTCCCTGACCCGGTCCTTCGCGGACGAGTCCGAGCGGCTGGTCGACCTCGAAGTGCGCTCCAGCATGGCGGGCCGCTGGCGGATGTCCACGATGGGCATCGTCATGGCGGCCATGCCCGCCCTCATCTACTGGGCGGCCGGTCTCGCGCTCAGGGCGGGCGGACCGGCGATCTCCCTCGGCACGCTCGTCGCCTTCGTCTCGCTCCAGCAGGGCCTGTTCCGGCCGGCCGTCAGCCTGCTGTCCACCGGCGTGCAGATGCAGACCTCGCTCGCCCTCTTCCAGCGGATCTTCGAGTACCTCGATCTCCCCGTGGACATCACCGAGCCGGCACGGCCGGAGCCGCTCGACAAGGTGAGCGGCGAAGTGCGCTTCGAGGACGTCGTCTTCGCCTACGACGCCCGGCAGGAGCGGCCGACGCTCGACGGGATCGACATCACCGTGCCGGCGGGCGGCTCCCTGGCCGTCGTCGGCCCCACCGGCTCCGGAAAGTCCACGCTGAGCTACCTCGTGCCCCGGCTCTACGACGTCACCGGCGGCCGCGTCACGATCGACGGAGTCGACGTCCGCGACCTGGGCTTCGACACGCTCGCGCAGGCCGTCGGCGTCGTCTCGCAGGAGACGTACCTCTTCCACGCCTCCGTGGCTGCCAATCTGCGCTTCGCCAAACCGGACGCCACCGACGCAGAGATCGAGGCCGCGGCCCGCGCGGCACAGATCCACGACCACATCGCGTCGCTGCCCGACGGCTACGACACCCTCGTCGGGGAGCGCGGGTACCGCTTCTCCGGCGGTGAAAAACAGCGGCTCGCCATCGCCCGCACCATCCTGCGCGACCCGCCCGTCCTCATCCTGGACGAGGCGACCAGCGCCCTGGACACCCGCACCGAGCACGCCGTGCAGCAGGCCATCGACTCCCTCTCCGCCGGACGTACGACCATCACCATCGCCCACCGGTTGTCGACCGTCCGCGACGCGGACCAGATCGTCGTGCTGGAGTCCGGACGCATCGCCGAGCGCGGCACGCATCGGGAACTGCTCGACGCCGACGGCCGCTACGCCGCGCTGGTCCGCAGGGACGCGGAGTTGCAGCCCGCCGCGTCCGTGACCGCCGACGCCGGCTGAGGGCCTGCCCCGCGGGAGAGCTTGCTCCACGGGCTGTGAGGCCGACGCCACCTGATGCCGTCCCGGGGGCCCGTGCCGCCGACGCCGGCTGAGGGGCGTTGTCGCACAGGCGGTGAGGCCGACGCCACCTGACGCTGCCCACCGGGACTGTGACTGCCGACGTACGTTGTTCCAGGTTCTCATGACGCTTCGTCAGGCTCGGTGAAGAGCCGCCCCGGCGGTCAGGCGCGGCACGCGGTACGGCATGATCGCTGCTCATGAGAGCTCTCCTGGGCGTCGACCTGCCGGGGTTCCGGCCCGTCGACCACGACGTATGGGCGAACGACGGGGGCGACATCCTGTCGCTGCACTTCTTCGGTCTGCCGCCGGACCTGCCCGCGTCCCTCGACGACGGCCCCGCCCTGCGCGCCGCGCTCACGCGGCGCACCGCCGAAGCGGGCGGCGGACTGATCGAAGCATCGGTCAAGACGCTGGGAGCCCTGCCCGCGCTCCGTCAGATACTCAAACTGCCGCTCCCCGGGCAGCCCAGCGGGCAGGCGTTCATCGGCAGCTTCACCATTCCCCGGGCCGACTGCAGCACCGTCGTGAAGATCCAGGCGGCCGAGCGCGGGACGACCGGCATGCGCGAAGCGATGGTGATGGCCGAGGTCGGCCCCGCCGACTACTTCCGCCCGCACCCCTACGCGCCGGAGGTGCAGGGCGGCCTGCCCTTCCACGCGGCCGATCACGCCCAGTGGGACGCCCGGTTCCCCGATCACCCGCTGAGCCGGGTCCGCCGTGGCCTCGCCGCCCTTGCCGAAGGGGTCGAGGTGGCACCGGAGTTCGCCCGGCTCCCGGCGTTCGCGCCCTGAGCGGACCCCGCACACGACGGCGCCGCCGCTTCCCGGGGACGTCGGGACGGGCGGCGTCGCCTCGGGTGGGCGAACAACCGCGTTGGCGTTCGTGCGTTCGCATGGCGCGTGTCGCGTCGGGGCAGGTACCGGGACGGAAGGGGCGGCCGCGTTAGCGTGCCCGTATGTCGAACGAGCACGCGTCGGGCCGGCCCGGGCGCAGGTACCGCCTTACCCGCCGCGGCCGTCTTGTCCTGGTCGTGGGCACGGTGACCGTGGTGGCTGCCGCCGTCCTGATGCCGTTCCTGCTGAGGGAGGACGAGACCGAACGGCCCCGGCCCGCGCCGAAGTCGCTGGTGATCCCGGAAGGGTGGCGCGCAGGCCAGGTCTACGCTGCCGTCGACAAGGCGCTGAAGCGGAAACCCGGCACCGCGCAGACCGCCGTCCGCGCGGCCCGGCTGAATCTTCCGCCGGAGGCCCGCGGAAACCCCGAGGGCTACCTCTTCCCGGCCACGTATCCCGTCGACGAGAGCAGCACACCGGCGAACCTGCTCAGCTTCATGGTCAACACGGCCAACCAGCGGTTCGGGGCGAATGCCGTCGCCGCGAGTGCCCGCAGGGGCGGCCTCAGCCCGTATGAGGCGGTGAACATCGCCAGCATCGTGCAGGCCGAGGCCGACACGACGCCCGACATGGGCAAGGTGGCGCGGGTCATCCGCAACCGCCTGGCCAAGGAAATGCCGCTCCAGATGGACTCGACCCTCAACTACGCCCTCGAGCGCAGCACCTTGGACACGACGACCGAGGAAACGCGCCTCGACAGCCCCTACAACACCTACGCGCGCAAGGGCCTGCCCCCGACCCCCATCGGCAACCCGGGCGAGGAGGCGCTGCGCGCCGCGGTCGCGCCGCCCAAGGGCGACTGGCTGTACTTCGTGACCGTCGCGCCCGGGGACACACGCTTCACCGGTGACTACGACGAACACCGGCGCAATGTGGAGGAGTTCAACGAGCGCAGGGCCGAGGCGAGAAGCATGGGCTGACCGCTGACCGCTGGCCGTTGGCACTGACGGCTGATTGCCGCCCCTTCCCCCTGGAGCTGTCCACGGCCGGGACGGACAGTCTCAGACCAGGGCCGGTTCCCGTTCCAGCAAGCGCTTGATGTCCCGGACCGCGGCGCGCCCGGCCCGGTTCGCCCCGATCGTCGACGCCGACGGGCCGTAGCCGACGAGATGGACCCGCTCGTCCCGCACGGCGCGCGTCCCCTCGACCCGGATGCCGCCGCCCGGCTCCCGCAGCCGCAGTGGGGCCAGATGGTCGATCGCCGCCCGGAATCCCGTCGCCCACAGAATCGCATCGGCCTCCACCGTACGGCCGTCGTCCCAGGCCACACCCGTCGGTGTGATCCGGTCGAACATCGGCTCACGGTCCAGCACCCCCGACGCGAGGGCGCGACGGACGGCGTCGGCCAGGGGCAGCCCAGTCACCGACACCACGCTCAGCGGCGGCAGCCCGCGCCGTACGCGCTCCTCCACCATGGCGACTGCCGCCCGCCCGGCGTCCTCGTCGAAGGGGCCCTCGCGGAAGACGGGAGGCCGGCGGGTCACCCAGGTGGTCGCGGCGGCCACTTCGGCGATCTCCATCAGATGCTGCGTGCCCGACGCCCCGCCGCCCACCACGACGACGCGCTGCCCGGTGAACTCCTCGGGGCCGGGGTAGTTCGCGGTGTGCAGCTGACGCCCCCGGAACGTCTCCTGGCCGGGGTAACGGGGCCAGAACGGCCGGTCCCAGGTGCCGGTCGCGTTGATCAGCGCGCGGGTCGCCCATACCCCCGCCGAGGTCTCGACCGCCAGCCGACCGCCCTGGGACTCCCGTACCGCGCGGACCCGGACGGGCCGGTGGACTCGCAGGTCGAAGCGCTCCTCGTACGCGGCGAAGTACGCGCCGATCACCTCGGAGGACGGCCGGTCGTCCTCGGCACCGGTCAGTTCCATGCCGGGCAGGGCGTGCATGCCGTGCACCTTGCCGTACGTGAGCGAGGGCCAGCGGAACTGCCAGGCGCCGCCGGGGCGGGGCGCGTGGTCCAGGACCACGAAGTCCCGGTCGGGAACCAGACCGGCGCGCCGCAGGTGGTAGGCGGCCGAGAGACCCGCCTGCCCGGCGCCGATGACGACCACGTCCACGTCGTGTGCCCCAAAGTTGTTCACGGTTCTACCAACTGTGGAGGGGTCCCGGAACTTCCCGCACAGGGCCGTGTGAGGCGCGCGGGGCACCCGACGGCGGGAGGATGGGGCCATGCCCGGACACTTCACCACCACGACGCTGACCCTGACCACCGGAACCACCGAGACGGTCACCGATCTGACCCACGCCTGCGAGCAGTTCCTCGCACAGCACGCGGAAGGCAGGGACGGCCTGCTCAACGTCTTCGTCCCGCACGCCACCGCCGGTGTCGCCGTCATGGAGACCGGGGCGGGCAGCGACGACGACCTCCTGGCCGCCCTGCACACCCTTCTGCCCGCCGACGACCGCTGGCAGCACCGTCACGGCAGCCCCGGCCACGGCAGGGACCATGTCCTGCCCGCCCTCGTCCCGCCGCACGCGACACTGCCGGTGATCGGCGGACGCCTGGAGCTGGGCACCTGGCAGTCGCTCTGTCTGGTGGACACCAACAGGGACAACGCCGACCGTCAGGTGCGTCTGTCGTTCCTGGGGCAGTCGCCGGCCCGCGGCCATTCGGGGACCGAAGCTTGAGCCACCGGGCTCCGGCAGGCGCGGCCGGGGTGGCGCGCGAGCAGCTCAGATGCGGCTCGGATCCTCGGACGGCACCACGTCACGGCGGACCGGTGGAGCCCGGTCCGGCCGCGGAGGGCTCGCCGGACGGCCGGAGGGGCATACTTGTTACACGATGACGAACCGATCCGCGCCCCGGCGCCACCTGCCCACCAGCCCCTTCGGAGTCCCAGCCGAGCCCGTGATCAAGGACTTCGCCCTCGGCGACCGCGTCTCCCACGACCGTCACGGCCTCGGAAAGATCATCGGCCAGGAAGCCACCGGTGCTTTCCTCGTCGACTTCGGTGCCTGCCAGACCCGCATCGTCAGCCCTTACAAGGGGATGCACAAGCTCTGACGGCCGGCCGCGAAAGCAGCCGGATATCAGGTGACGCACGGGGCCCGGCCGCCGCTCGGCGGCCGGGCCCCGTGCGTCTGGCGGTCAGCCGGTGGTGAGCTCGTAGAAGCCCCGGCCGAAGGTGGCCGCGACCATACGGTGGTGGCCGGCGTCGTACTCGATGTCGTCGACCGGGACCGCGGGCATGCCCCTGCCCAGCCGGAACCACTGCCGCCCGCCCGACGGGGAGAGGAAGACGCCCTGGTCGGTGCCCGCGTACAGCACCTTGCCGCGCCCGATCACCAGGTCGTTGACGGGTGCGTCGGGCAGGTTCCCCGACAGGTCGTGCCAGTGCCTGCCGCCGTCCGTGCTGCCGTAGACATGGGCGAGCCCCGAGCCCGCGCGGTAGGCGGAGTGGGTGGTGTAGACGCGGTCGGGGTCGGCGGGGTCGACGGCGACGCGGGTCACCCAGGGGAGTCCCTCGGTCAGCTTCGTCCAGCTCGCCCCCAGGTTCCTGGTGACCCAGACGCGGCCGTCGTCCGTGCCGGCGTAGACGGTCCTGCCGTCGCCGGCCGGGGCGACGGAGGTGATCGTCCCGTAGTTGGTGTAGATCGGATCGGGCCCCGGCCCGCCGGACAGGTCGGGGCTGATGGCCTGCCAGGTCACGCCGCCGTCCGTGGAGCGGTTGAGCACCTCGGCGCCGTAGTAGACGATCTTCGGGTTCCGCGGGTCGAGGACGACCGGCGTGAACCAGTTCCGCCGCTTGAAGGTCGTCCGGTCGGCGAAGTAGGTGAGGGTGTCGCCGCCGTCGGTGGACCGGAAGCAGTTGCCGTACTGGTAGCAGGCGAACACCGTGTTCCGGTCGGTCGGGTCGATGAGGTTCTCCTCCCCGTCCCCGCCGAGGTACTCGTTGAAGCCGTCACCGCCCCATGAGCGCAGCGAGCCGTTGTCCTGTGCCCCGCCGGAGATGCGCGAGGTGTCCTGGGGGGTGATCGCCGCGCTGTAGAGCTGGGTGTAGGGCTCGTGACGGGCCTTGACCCAACCGCCGTCGCCGCCCGTGTCCGAGCGGTAGACCCCGCCGTCGTTGCCGAGGTAGACCCGGCCGGGCCGGCGGGGGTCCCAGACCATCGCGTGGTGGTCGACGTGGATGCTGGTGTCGTCGTACGTCCAGGTGGCGCCGGCGTCCTTCGTGGTCATCAGCGGTACTCCGGCGACGTGCAGATGCCGGGCGTCCTCCGGATCGATCCAGACCTTGCCGAACCACCATCCGAACGACGACTGCGAGTCCGTGAGGCTCTTGTCCGCGGGCGTCCGGCTCCAGGTGTCACCGCCGTCGGTGGAGGTGTAGAAGCCCTCGAACGGCCCGCTGGTCCGGCTGACGATGGCGTAGAGCCGCTCGCCGGCGACGGCGAGTCCGATCCGGCCCACCTGCGGGCCCGCTGCGGGCAGGCCCCCGCCGAGGCGCTGCCAGGTCTTTCCCTCGTCGGTGCTGCGGAAGACGCCGGAGCCCGTGCCGCCGTAGGTGCGCAGCCCGGGCGTGCGGCGGTGGTCCCACATCACGGCGTACAGCGTCGAGCCCTGGACGAACACCTCGGTGGCGCCGGTGAATTCGTTCGATCCGTTGAGGATCCGCCGCCAGGTGTCCCCGCCGTCGTCCGAGCGGTACACGCCCCGGTCGCCGCCGCCGTTGTAGAGCGACCCGGCCGCGGCCACGTAGATGCGCCGCGGATGCGCCGGGTCCACGGTGATCGCGCTGATCGCGCCGGAGTCGCGCAGCCCGATCGGGTGCCAGCGCTTCCCGCCGTCGGTGCTGCGGTACAGGCCAGTGCCCTCGTAAGTGATGCTCCCGCCACCCGGGTTGGGCTCCCCGGTCCCGGCGTACAGCGTCCCGTCGGGTGCCGTGGCGACCGCTCCCATGGCCTGCGTCCAGTCGTCGGGCCACACGGACTCGAAGGTCTGCCCCGCGTCCGTGCTGCGCCACACCCCGCCACTGGCCGCGGCGGCGTACACGGTGTCGGCCCGCTGTGGGTCCAGCGCGAGCGAGACGATCCGTCCGCCGATGTTGGTCGGTCCGATCGGCCTCCATCGCCCGCCGGCGGTGGGCAACAGACGTGCCTGCGCGGCGGCGTCGGCGTGGGCGTGGCGGGGGATCGGCTGTCCGGGCAGCGTCTTCTGCAGATACCGGTACTCGGCCGGCGCGGCAGGTCCACGGACGGGACGGTAGACGTCGGGCGGGCCCGGCGGGCCCGGCGGGGCCGCGGCGGCCGGCGCCGCGATCACCGCGAGGCCGGCGGCCAGGACTAAGACCGCCTGAAGGAGACGCTTGTGCGGCATGGGCACCTTCTTCTTCATCGTCATGGCCATTTCAAGCCGTGCCGACGTTACGAGAATCGGGAGCCCGGCAGAAGGCCACGACCCGGCCTTCGTGTCCGTCCAACGCACCGGCGGTCGAGCGTACCGGCGGTCGAGCGTACCGGCGGTCGAGCGCACCGGCGGTCGAGCGCACCGGTGGTCGAGCGCACCGGTGGTCGAGCGCACCGGTGGTCGAGCGCACCGGTGGTCGAGCGCACCGGTGGTCGAGCGCACCGG
>NZ_JBIRZM010000012.1:208150-249412 GCF_044390825.1 Streptomyces sp. NPDC018833
GGTCGAGCGCACCGGTGGTCGAGCGCACCGGTGGTCGAGCGCACCGGTGGTCGAGCGCACCGGTGGTCGAGCGCACCGGTGGTCGAGCGCACCGGCGGTCGAAGGCACCGGCCGTCCAACGCACCGGCCGTCCAACGCACCGGCCGTCCAACGCACCGGCCGTCGAGCGTACCGGCGGTCGAAGGCACCGGCCGTCCAACGCACCGGCGTCGAGTGCCGGATCAGTAGTTCTGCCACTCCTGGTTGGTGTACTCCAGGATCACGGGGTCCATCAGGGTGCTGGCCCGTACGTCGCGCGGTCGGCGGTCCACGGGGAAGACGGTGGCCGCGTCGAGGACGGCGTCGTCCAGGAACCGCAGCGTCGGGGCGTCCTCGGCGAGGCGCAGGGACGGCGGCGGGCCCTCGGTGCCGGGAACGGCCAGGACGAAGCCCCAGTTGCCGAAGCTCGGTACGTCCACCTGGTATTCGGTGGTGCGGTAGCCGGCCTCGCCGATCGTCGCGGCGATGGACCAGTACGACTTGGGCGCGAAGAACGGTGAGCCGCCCTGCACCACGACTTGGCTCTCCGGATGCAGGACGTGCCGCAGCAGGTGGTAGAACTCGACCGAATAGAGCTTGGCCAGCGCCGCGTTGTCCGGATCGGGGAAGTCGATGACGACCGTGTCGTAGCGCCGGCTGGCGTCGCGCAGCCAGTTGAAGGCGTCGGCGTTGACGGTGTGGACCCGTGGATCGGCCAGGGCGCGGCCGTTGAGCTCGCGCAGCGGTTCGAAGGTACGGGCGAGCCGCGTCATCGCCGGATCGAGGTCGACCAGCGTGACCTCCTCGACGTCGTCGTAGCGCAGGATCTCCCGCAGGGCCAGGGCGTCACCGCCGCCCAGGATGAGCACGGACGACCGCTTCCCCGACAGGGCGGGGTGGGCCAGGGCCTCGTGGTAGCGGTACTCGTCGACGGAGGAGAACTGCAGGTCGCCGTTGAGGAACAGCCGTGTGTCGGGCTCCCCGGTGAAGGCGGTGGACCGGGTGACGACGATGTCCTGGTACGGCGTCGTCTCGGCGTGGATGATCGGGTCCCGGTAGAGCTGCTGCCGCGCGGTGATCTCGATGTCGTCCGCCAGCGCGTACACCGTGCCGAGTACGGCGAGGACGGCGGCCACCCCGGCGAGCAGCGCGGTCCGCACCACACGTCGGGTCTCGCGGCGGAAGATCCACAGCACGACGAGCACGCCCGCCACCGCGTTGACGGCACCCACCACCAGCGCGCCCTTGAGCTGGCCGAAGGCCGGCAGGAGCAGCAGCGGGAAGCACAGACCGCCGACCAGTGCCCCGATGTAGTCCACGGCGAACATGTCGGCGACGGCGCTGCCCGCCTCCTGGCGCCTGATCCGCTGAAGCAGCGTCATCAGCAGCGGTATCTCGGCTCCGATGAGGAGGCCGACGAGAAACGAGACCACCACCATGGACGGCATGTAGATCCGCAGCCAGGCGAACGACACGTAGAGGACGAGGACCGACAGACCGCCGGTCAGCGCGAGCAGTCCCTCCACGAGGGCGAAGGCGCCGACCGCGCGCCGCTGCAGCGGCTTGGCCGCCAGGGAGCCGATGCCCATGGCGAAGACCATGACGGAGATGACCACGGACGTCTGCATCACCGAGTTGCCGATGAGGTAGCTGCCCAGCGCCGTCAGCGCCAGTTCGTAGACGAGGCCGCAGGCCGCGCAGAGGAACACCGAGAAGAGCAGCAGGAAGCGCGCCCCCCGCGAGTGGGCCGCGGGCGGGCGCGCGGTGACCGTGGTGCCGCGGTCGAGTGCGGTGGTGCCCATGCGAGGTTATGAGACGGCGGCACCGACCATGAAGGCCGTGCCGATGTACATCGCGGCCTGGACCCAGGCGGCGGGGTGGGGACGGTCCCCGTTGTCGTCGAGCACGGCGGCGCCCAGGCGGCCCGGGATCAGCAGACCCACTATGACGGAGACGAGCGTCATCACGGCGACTCCGGCGAGGCCGTACAGCAGGGTGCTGAACAGGCCGAGGCCGAGGCCCTGCTCGGACTCGCTCGCCCGGATGGACTGGTCGATGACGAGACCGATGGCGATCGTCTGGCCGGCGAGCAGGACCGCGGCGCCGCGGTTGCGCTCCGTCCACACCACATGGACGAGCTTGCCGGGGGTCACGAGGTCGAGTGCGATGAAGCCGACCGCCATCACGATGAAGCCGGTCATGCCGTAGAGCAGGGCGGTGCCTGCCGACTCGAGGATCTCTGCCACGGGGGTGCCTTTCGGGGACGTCGTCGGGGAGTTCGGGTGGGTGGACCGGAAGCGGTTACTTGCCGGAGCCGGGGCCGCCGCCGCGGAATGCGTTGCTCTCCGGGTCCGGCCACACGTTGCGGATGTGGGACCTCCAGCGGCGGTGGCCGTTGCGGTAGTCGTCGACCTCGATCTGGCTGCCGCCCTTGTAGGGGCTTATCGCGACGATGTCGTCGCGGTAGCGCAGGAACACCAGGTCGCCGTCGTCGATGCGGTCGACGGCGTCGGTGTGGCCGTCGATCTCCTTGGCGACCTTCGACGTCTTGTCACTGCTGTCGGTGTAGATCGGGCCGACGCCGTCGTACTCCTGGTGGATCCACGACCTCGGCGCGTCGTTGCCGTCGTCCGGTTCACCGGCACAGGCGGTGAGCGCGACCGTGGCGAGCATCGTCACGCTGATGAGTCGGGCGGTCTTCATCGGGCCTCCAGCCGGGTGTGCGTCGCCACGATCTGGCGGCTCTGCGGGTACGTGTGCCAAGTGCGCCAGCTCACTCCGGTGCTGTGCCGCTCGACGATCAGGGCGGTGACGGCCTCGGCGGAGCCCGGGAAGATTCCGTACAGCGCCCCGGGATGCTCCCCGGACCGGCTGCGGATCCACGCCACCCGTGTGCTGAACTGCGCCGCGGCGAAGTGCCGGACGCGCGCGCCGAAGTGGTAGCCCCAGTCGTCGAAGTCCTGCACCGCCGTCGCCGGCAGTCCCCCCGCGACGCCGGGCAGGCAGGCCACGGTCTCCCGTACCGGGCCCGCGAAGACCTGATGGGAGGCGCCGAGCAGCCTGAGCTCGACTTCGAGCCCGCCGACCGTCAGATGGCGCACGGCAAGGGCGTCGAGCGCGGGCCGGCCCAGGGAGAAGGAGAGCTGCTCCGCGTCGGTGTCGAGGTAGGGAGTGCTGAGTGTTATGCCGCTCACTTAACGCTTCCCGCCGGGATGTCGGCTGCGGTCGTGGCGGGGCGCTGTCCTGGCGCGGCCGTCCGGTTTCTGCGATCGGCACCGGAGGCGGATCCGGTGCCGAGGACGGCGGGCACGGGCTTCAACAGTGATCCCCACGACTTCGTAAACGGGCAGCGAGCGCGCCGAGTATGGCACAGCGCTTCCACGTCTCCTCGCGGGGGTGGGCAGCCCGGGGTGCGGCGGCCCTGGCGGCCCGGGCCGCCGCGGGCGTGGTCAGCCGGTGGCCGTCCGCAGGTACCTCTCGTGGTCGTCCGCGGAGACCTTGCTGCCGGAGGCGGGGAGCAGTTGCGGAATGCCGTCCACGATCGGGTAACTCAGCTGCAGACGCGGGTTGTACAGCACGTCCAGACCGGCCGGCCGCACCAGCGGCCCCTTGTCGAGCGGGCAGGCCAGGATCCGCAGCAGCGGGTCGTCCGGATTCATGGGGCGGCTCCTCGTTCTCGTGGACTGCGTCGTGGGCGGGCGGCTCGGCGGTTTCAGGTCCGAGGGTCGTGGCGCGGCATGGCCAGGAGCACCGACAGCGCCAGAGCGGTGCCGGCCAACCGCAGGGTCAGCAGCAGCGGATCGTCCGGGAGCCGCTCCCCGAAGGTGAGCGTCCCGAGCACCGCCGTGAACAGACAGGTCACCGTCGTGCAGACGGGCACGATGAGGGAGGCCCTGCACCGCTGGAGAGCGGCCTGGGACATCACGAGGCCGGCCGCCGCCGTGAACAGCAGCAGATACGGATACGGGGAGGCGAACAGCGACCGGGCCGCCTCCCCGATGCCCGCGCCCGTCAGCCTTCCGGACGCGCCCTTGATCGCCAGCGAGCTGACGCCGTAGAGCAGCCCTACGGCCACGCCGTAGCCGATGCCGTTCGTCGGCACCCGGTGGCGCTTCCTCGCCCGCGCCTCCACCCTCCCGTACAGCCACACGCCGACCGCGAGCGCCGGTACGCACACGAGGAGCACCAGCGTCCACGGCGCCCCGGTGCTCACGACATCCTCGCCCTCGCGCACCGAGGCGACGACCATCAGCAGGGCGACCAGCACGGCGCCGAGCGCGTAGCGCTCCCGCCCGGACGGCTGTTCGCCCAGCACCGCGGACGACAGGAGCAGGAGCAGGACGAGACCGGACACGAAGATGCCCTGCGCGGCCGCAATGGGCAGCGCCCGGTAGACGATCAGCTGCGCGACGAACCCGGCGGCGAGCGCCAGTGCCCCGGCGATCCACAGCGGGCTGGCCAGCAGCACCCCGACGACGCGCAGCGGCCGCCGGGCCGACAGGGAGGGCAGTGCCCCGAGCGCCCGCTTCTCCACCACGAACCCCACGCTGTACAGCACGTTGGCCAGCAGCGCCGCGCCCACACCCCACCACATGCCGCTACCTCCGCCGTGCGTGGGCCAGCAGGACGGAGGAGGCCGACGGGACGGCGCACGCGGCCCGGTCCAGCCACCGCAGTCCACGCGGCACCCCGTGGAACGGCGCCCCCGCGATTCGGACGACCTCGAAACCCGACGCGGTGAGGAAGGAACGCAGCGCACGGGCGGTGTACAGCCGCAGATGGCCGACCACTTCACGGCCGGGCCGGCCGTGGATGCCGCGCAGGCTCACCTCCGAGAACACCGGCTGCCACCCGGCGAGCAGCAGGACGCGGTTGTACCAGGCGGCGAGGTTCGGCGTGGACAGCATCAGATGACCGCCCGGCCGCAGGATCCGCCGCACCTCGTCCAGGGCCCGGTCGGGGTCGACGAGATGCTCGACGACCTCGCTGAACAGCACGGCGTTCGCACAGCCGTCGGCGAACGGCAGGCCGCCCCGGTCGAGCTCGCCGCGCACCACATGCGCGAGCCGGGGCCGGGCCCGGCGCAGGGCGTCCTGCGACCAGTCGACACCGACGATCCGGTGTCCCGCGAGGATCGGCGCCGCGGCGGCAGCCGCGCTGCCGTCCCCGCAGCCGACGTCGACGACGAGCGCGCCGGGTGCGCCGAGCGCGGCGGCCAGCATCCGCGCCTGGCGCCTGCTGCGCGCGTCGCCCGACGCCACCGGCACGGCGGGGTTCTCGTAGAAGTCACGGAGCTCCGGGGGAGCGGTGCTGCTCACAGAGCCTCCGCGTCGGTCGCCGCCAGACGGCGGGTGAACAGGTGCAGCAGCCGCCGCCCGTCGTCGTCGCCCAGCAGCGCCCGGGACCAGCGCAGCACCAGATGCAGCCTGCCGCCCGTCGAGGCCGTGGTGACGGTCAGTCCACGGGGCATCCTGGCGGGCGCCGAGAACCAGACGGCGCTCGCCCGGCCCGCCTCGCCGAAGTCGAGCGGGTACGGGATCCGGCCGATGTTGCTGAGCAGCGTCGTGGAGGTCCACGGCGAGGCGAGCAGCCGCAGGCCCCGCGTCGCCGCCGCCCGGGCGCCGACGGGCAGCACCGGCGCGGTCAGCAGCGCGGCCGCGCGCCCCAGCGGGGGCCGGGGCAGTGCCTTGAGGGCCCGGGTGCGCTCGGCTGTGCGCCGCAGCAGCTCGGCCGGGTCCGTGTCCGCCGCCACCTCGGCGGTGGTGAAGCCGACCTCGACCAGGCGGGTGCCGTTGCCGATCGGCATCTCGGGCCCACGGCTGCGGTCGTCGACGGGCATCGTGATGCGCAGCGGGCGCTCGGGCGCGCCCTGTTCCCGGTTCCAGTCGGCGACGGTCAGGGCCGTGGCGACCATCAGCTGGTCGTTGACCGTGTACGGGGCGCCGGACTCCCGCCGCGGCACGGGCAGTTCGGCGACGAGCATCGCATTGCCGGGTACTGGGCCGGGTCTGCCCGCCGCGACCCGGGCGGGCCGGGCCACCGCGGGCGTCCGGCCCGCCTGTCGCGTCGCCGGTGCCGCCAAGGGCCGGACGACGGACGGTACGACGGGGGCCGGTCGTCCGCCCAGCAGTTCGGCGGCCGTCGCCGCGAGCCGCAGGCACGACGGGCCGTCCAGCGCCGTGTGGTGGATCGTGAAGAGCAGCACGCAGCCACTCCTCCCCGGTTCCTCGACCACCTCGAGGCGCAACGGAGGCGACGACGCCAGGGAAGGCGCCTCGGTGAGCGCGCGTTCGCGGGCGCGTGCGAGCGCGCCGGGCGCGCACGGGGGGAAGGAGACGACCTCGGTGTCCGGCCCGTCCGTGAGCTCCCACTCGTAGCGCAGGGCGAGCGGGCCGCGTGCCCGCTCCCGCATCAGCGCCCGCGGGTGCCGGGTGAGCGCGCGGGTGAACGCGTCGCGCAGCCGGGCCGGTTCGACGCGCCCGGGGAGGTGGATCTCGATGTGCACCGTGTTGGGCTCGGCGCGGTCCGTGCAGTGCCGTGCCACCTCGTCGACGACGGGAAACGGCACGCGCGGCAGCGGTCTGTCCGCCGCCTCGCCGGAGAAGGACGGACGTTGAACGGTGGCCATCAGGCACTCCCTCGGTCGTGGTCGAACCCTCGCCGGCCGCCGCCCTGCGCTTCTGGACCGGGCGGGCCGTCGGGCTGCGTCCCCGGGACGGCCGGCCGGTCGGCCCGATGGGCCCCGGCCCGGCGCTCCCGCCCCACCGTCACCAGTGCGGCGAACAGGGCGGTGAGCGCCAGCAGTTGGGCCACCGGTCCGTACGCGCCCCTGCCGAGGGCCGCCGCCTCCCCGCTGCCGGCGACCGCGGCGATCCCCGCACCGGCCATGGCCGCGAACGCCAGCGGGCCGAGGAGCGCGGGGCGCAGCCAGGCCACGACCGCGAGGACGGGCACCACCGCGGCGACCGGGCCGGCGACCACCGCACCCACCAGGGTCAGCGCGACCGTGCCGAGCAGCAGACCGGGACCGGGCGGCACCGGCTGCTGCTGCACGGTCACCGGCGGGCGGGAGCGGCGGCGGACGAAGGCGAGAGCGGCGAGTGCGATCAGCAGCCCCCCGGCGACGGCCAGACCGGCGTCGTACAGGCGCGAGGGCTCGTACAGGAGCGTCACCGTGCCGCCCTGCCCCGCCGGGACGAGCCACGCCTGCTGCCATCCGTCGATCCGCAGAGGGGACAGCTCCCTGCCGTTCAGCGTCGCCTTCCAGCCCGGATTGTGGTTCTCGTGGATCTGGAGGTACGAGGGGTCTCCCGCGCCCACCCGCACGGTTCGCCGGTCGCCGCCGCCGGAGACGGCCTCCACCTGGCGCCCCGCGCTCACGGCGCCCCGCGACGGACCGGTGGAGAGGGTGATCCCGGTGACGGCCAGCGGACCGGCGTCCCCCGCCTCGATCGTGTGCGTCCGCCGGTCGAGCGGCACCCGGCTGTCCTCGGTGCAGAGCGACACGGCGACCGGTCGGCGCTCCGTCAGATCCCGTACCCGTCCCTCGGCGCGTGTCTCGAGGAATTGTCCGTCGACCGACACGACCGGCCCCTTGCCGCACGGCAGGGTGAACGTGTCGTCCGGATCCGGCTGCGGCGCGCGGAACCTCTCCAGGGCCGGGATGTGGACCTCGCTCAGCCCGACCGGCAGCTGCAACTGGTCGTCGGCGACCGGGTTGTGCAGGGTCAGCGGTGCCACGCGGGAGATCGTGATGTCCATCCGGTCGGTGGTGATCGGGGAGAACCGCGCCATGCCGTTCTCGTCCACCGCCGCCACCGCGGTCCCGTCGGGGGAGCTGATCTGCACCTGCTCGGGCCGCGTGGCCAGGCCCCCGGCCGCCGCGAACACGATCTCGCCGACCGAGGTCTTCTTCGGCCAGGACAGGTGCAGCACGGGGCGTTCCCCGGCGACCCAGGCCGTGGTCAGGTCGCCGTCGGTCAGGTTGCGGGGGCTGAGATTGGTGCCGAGGCGTGCGGTGGAGTCGGCGCTCACGAGGATCTTGTCGCGCTGCCCGGTGAGGTCGAACAGCAGGTCGTCGAGCGCGTCGCCCGGTACGGGCAGGGCGGCGGCCCGCACCGTGTGGTCGCCCGACCGGACGGCGTCGAACTGCCGGTGCAGCCCCACCTCCGCGGGCACCGCGGACAGACCCCCCGGATCGCTGCCGCGCCGCAGCGCGTAGACGACGGAGTCGGCCCCTTCGCGCGGCGCGTCGGCGGGCAGCTGAAGCATCCGGGTCACCTGCACACCGGGGACCGAGATCTCGGTGAACCCCGCGCCGGTCAGTCCCGGGCGGCCCTGCTGCGAGTCGAGGATCGTCACCTTCAGCCATGTCGCGGCACCCTGGGGCGCGGCCACCTCCTGCGTGGTCCCGTCGGGCCGCAGGGGGCTGACCCGGCTGCCCCGGTCCGTCTCCACCCGTACGGTGGTCGGGGCCGCGCGCACATTGGCGCTGGGCAGCGGTGTCAGCGACAGCTTCTCGGGAATCGTCGTCGGGCCGGCGAAGGCGATACGCAGCCACTCGCCCTTCGGCGAGCCCGGTGAGCCCTCGGCCCAGCCGGTGTCGGGGTTGCCGTCGAAGGCGTTCACCGGGTCGTACTGGGGCAGGTGGAACAGCCAGTTCCCCACGGAGGAGGCGCTGACGGACGCAGCGCCCCGCAGCACGGCCGTCGTCCGGTGCCGCTCCCCGGTGGACGGCAGGATCTGGCGCGGCTGTGCGCCCGGGTCCTGCACCGCGCCTTCCGGATTGCGTTCGTCACGGGTGTACGTGTGGGACGTGTGGGAGTTCACCAGCCCGAACCGGGTGTCGGCACGGCGCATTCCGTCACCCGCCGCGTACAGCGGCGGCCGGTCGACCCCCGGATGCGCGTCACCCGCGAGGACGGCGGGCCGCCCGGCCAGGACGCCGTCCGCGGACAGCGGCAGCAGGCTCTCGGGCCCGCCGCTGACGACCGCCGTAGCCGCCACCGGCGTCAGCCGCGCGGCGCCGGGACGGGTGGTCCCCGCAGGCGGTTCGTAGATCTCCACCGCGCGCTGGCGCGGGAACAGTCCTTCGACCTGCACGGGGGTGTCGTCCGCGATGCGGCCGCCCGTCAGCACCGGCCCGAACCCGGTGACCCGCCGGTATCCGGACGCCTCCAGGGTCCGCTTCACCGTCGTGGTCGGGACGTGGCCGATCTGGTCCGGGTCGAGGTCGTTGCGCACGACGACGTAGTGCAGACCCGCGCGGCCCAGGTACTCGCTCAGGCCCGGCACTTCGCCGCCCGACGTCAGCGCCTGCTCCACCGCGTCCATGGCCCGGCGGTTGCCGGGCGTCCCGAAGGGCACGTAGTCGCGCTGTGCCCACGGCGAGCGGGCCAGCACGTCCAGCGGCTGGTCGATCGGCGAGCCCCAGGTGTAGAGGCCGTGCGCGGTCGCGGGCACGACGAGGGCGCGGTCGTCGGCCGAGTTCTCCGCCAGCCAGTCGGCGGTCGTCTCCCAGTACGCGGGCAGTTGCCGGAAGGAACCGGGCTGCAGGATCGAGCCGTTGAGGTACGGCCAGCACAGGCCGGGCAGCACCAGTGCGGCCGCTGCCATTGGCACCAGACGCCGCGCACGGGCGGGCAGCGTCCGGGGCACGGCGGCGGTGAGATACATGAACCCCAGGGCGAGCGCGAGCGCCAGGCCGGTCTGGAACTTGTAGATGTTGCGGAACGGCACCAGCGGACCGTTCAGCCAGTCCCGCACGGTCTCATGGAAGGGACCGCCCAGCGCGCCACCGTATCCGGCCAGAGTGACGAGGGCGACCGTCAGGACCGTCAGCACCAGCCAGCGACGCTCGGGCAGATCGCGCCGGGCGAGGCCGGCGAGGCCGAGCGCCGCGGCGAGCGCCGATCCGGCGATCACCGCGACCGAGGTGGCGACGGTCCAGCCGGCGGGCAGCCAGGGCTCGCCGAAGTTCAGATAGCCCACCCAGTTCCCCGCCCCGCGCAGCACCTCGGTGGCCGACATCGTCGCGGTGGTGGTCTGCGAGGTCTCCACGTACGGCATGAAGTTCTCGCCGTACGTCCCGAGGAGCAGCAGCGGAACGACCCACCAGGCCGTCGCGAGGATGACGCAAGGGGTCCACCAGGCGATCAGGGCGCGCTTGCGCGCACCGCCCGGCCGGCTCAGCAGATACAGGCCGACGGGCAGCAGCGAGGCAAGGGTGGACGCGGCGTTCACACCGCCCATGAGCGGAATCAGCAGCGCGGAGCGCGCGGCGGCGATCCGGGGGCTGGTGCGCGGATCGGTCAGCGGCAGGACCACCCAGGGGAGAAGCGCCCCGGGCAGGGCGGCTGCCGACGTCGAGCCGACGACGATGGTGTACGTCGGCCACAGCGCGTACATCGCGGCACCGGCGGTCCGGGTGGCGGCGGACCCGGTGCCCAGGCGCTCGGCCAGGCGCAGCGCACCCCAGAAGGCGGTGGTGACCACGAGTGAGAGCCACAGCCGTTCGGCGAGCCACACGGGCAGCTGGAGCAGATCGGCGGCGGCGTGGAAGGGCAGCATCGGGATCGCGTAGCCGATGTACTGGTCGGCGATACCGCCGAAGCCGGCCCGGTCGTGCCACAACTGCCCCAGATCACGAAGGAACTGCCACGGGTCGGCCACGACACCGAGCTTCGTCTCGAACGTCATCCGCCCCGGCGACACCGCGAGGAAGGCCACGAACACCGCGGCCCAGAACCCCAGCAGCCAGCGGCGCGAGCGCGGCGGCGGGGGCGGTGCTCCGGGCGGCGCGGTCCCGGCCGAGGGGGAAGCGGGCGGTCGTGCGTGGACAGCGCTGGTCATGAACACCGCCGGAGGATGAGAAGGAGGTTCCATGTGGCGAACTCCCGCAGCCCCGGCACCTGCGGGACGATATGGGGGACGACGGGCCAGTACCGCGACCGAGCGGAGACGATCTCCACATCGCCGCGGCCCCTGACGTGCCGCAGGGTCGTTCCGACGCCGATGGCGAACAGGTTCTGCCCGAGGCGGTGCTTGGCCGGTCGGCCGGTCCGGCGTTCGTACCGGGCACGGGCGCGCTCGGCGCCGAGGTAGTGCCAGGGCGCCCATTCGTGACCGCCCCAGGGAGACAGCCAGTTGGTGAACGAGACGTAGATCAGTCCGCCCGGCCGGGTGACGCGCACCATCTCGCTGAGGAACGTGCGCGGGTCGGACACGTGCTCCAGCACGTTGGAGGAGAAGCAGACGTCGGCCGCGCCGTCGGCGAGCGGCAGCAGATAGCCGTCGGCGACGACCGTGCCCGCGCCCGGCTGGGCGGCGAGCTCGGCCGGGTCCGGTTCGAAGAGGTAGCTGTGGGCGCCGCGCCTGCGGAACTCCCGCGTGAAGTACCCGCCTCCGCCGCCGATGTCGACGACGATCCGGCCGTTGAGCGCGATGTGGCGCTCGACCTGGTCGGCCGCGTCCCGCGCCAGCAGGTCGTAGGCGGTGCGGGGGTCGTCCTGCTCGCGCAGGAAGGCACGGAGGAGGGTGAGGGAGCGGCGGAACGACGGGTCCTTCACCTGCGTGCGCCCGTCGCCATGGCACCGGCGGCCCGGGCGCGTTCCACGGCCTCCGCCGCCACCGCCCCGAACTGCCGTACGGTGCTGCTCCAGTGAAAGGCGGTGGCGCGCTCGGCCGCGGCCTTGCCCATGACCTCACGGCGGTCGTCGTCGAGCGCCAGCGTGCACCACGCCGCGGCGAACGACGACTCGCCGCGGACGAGGACGCCGGTGACACCGTCCTCGACCGAGTCCCGCAGGCCCGGCACGTCGAAGCCGAGCGCGGGTGTGCCGCGCGCCCCCGCCTCTGTCACCACGAGCCCCCAGCCCTCGACGGCCGAGGGATGCAGCAGGAGCCAGGACGCGCACAGCAGCCGGTGCTTCTCCTCCTCCGTCACATGGCCGGTGAACTCCACCGATGAGCCCGCGAGGTGTTCGAGCCGCTGCCGTTCGGGGCCGTCGCCGACGATGACGAGCCGGCCGCCGGTCACGGGCCTGACTCTTTCCCACAGCCGCAGCAGGAGGTCGATGCGCTTGTAGTCGACCAGCCGGCCCAGCGCCAGGAAGAGCGGGGTCGCGGAGCGCGGGCCGCGCGGAGCGGGCTCGTGGACGCCGTTGTGCACCAGGCGGATCTGCCGCTGGTCCACCCCGATGGCGCGCAGGGCCTCCGCCGTGGACGGGGACACCGCGACCAGGAGGTTGCCCCGGTGCGCGCGCGCGAGGGCCCAGTGTTCCAGCAGCCGCCCGGCCCGTGCGACGGGTGCCGGGAAGCGCATGTCCCACAGCTCGGTGTGCACATGGTTGACCAGGCACAGGGTGGGTCCCCGGTGCCACAGCGGTGTCAGGTACGGCATCCCGTTGCAGACCTCGACGAGCAGGTCGCAGGCGCCGACCTGCCGGGCGAAGGCCGAGCGGGCGGCTGCGTAGTGGCCCAGCGTGCTGCCCGCCGACACGACGCGGTAGGACCGCCGGTGCGTGGCGGGGCCGCCGCACAGCAGGGTGACGTCGTGGCCCGCGTCCGTGAGGCCGCGGGCGAGTTGGTCGATCAGCAGCTCGGAGCCGCCGGCGGCCGGGTTGTCCAGGTCGCGGTGGGCGAGGAAGGCGATGCGGTGGGGACGCTCGGGGTCGTGCGGGGCGGCCTGGGTGCGGCCGAGCGGGTGCCGGTGCGGGTACTGTCCGGCGCCGAGCAGTGGGGGAGGTACGTGCTGGGGCATGCGGCTCCAACTCGTTGTGCGGTGTGGGAGGTTGGGGGACGGCCGCTGGGTGGGGGAGCGGCCGGCAGGCCGGTGCGGTGACCGGGGTTGGGGGGTGGGTGACCGGGGTGGGGCCGTGCTGTGGTGGGACAGCCAGTGTTCGGTACGTGTTCGACGCACGGCTACTCACGGGTCTGACAACTTGTTCGAATGTCAGGTCGGTTGATTCGTCATCAGGTGAGCATCCGGATTCACTGCTTCCGGTCGGCGTCCACGCGCTACGAGAGCACCGCCCACGAGGGTGAGCACCGCTCCGAGGGTGGCGGCTCCGGCCGGAGCGGTCGTGCCGAGCAGCGCGAGCTTCCGGCTGTCCGCCGAGGCCAGCTCCACCTGCTGCCGTTGGGTACGGGGCGTGAAGGCGATCTTCTCACTGGCCAGGAGCACGACCGCGTCCTTGTCCGCGCCCGGTGCGCGCAGGGTCTTCCTCGGTCCGATGGCGGCGTACACGATACGGCCGGTGCGCCGGTCCGCGACGAGCTCGATCCCGCTGTTGGCGTACCACTCCTCGGCGAGCACCTGGGGGCTCTTCGGCCTGCCCACCAGCCGCCCCGGCACCTGGCGCACGCCCGTCCTGGTGGGCGCCACACTGCCGGTGAACCGGAGTCCCTCGTATCCCTGCACCTTTGTGCGGCCCGTGTAGCGGAGCTGTACAACGGCGCCGAGCGTGCCGTCCCACCAGCGGTAGCCGCGCTCCTCGACGTCGAAGGGGAACTTCAGGTACGCCTCGCCGTCGAAGACCGGCGACTCCCGGCAGCAGTGGACCGGCTCGTTGGTGGAGCGGTCCGTGACCCAGCGTTCCAGCGTCCACTGCAGGGAGTCCCGGGTGTCGGACGCGGGCAGGGTGTCGTCGGTGTCGACGGAGGTGGACACGTCCCAGACGGCGTTGCCGCTCTCGACGCTGTCGGCGACGTCCCCCCGGACCTGCCGGGTGACCGTGATCGTCTTCCCGTGCACGGTCTTGAGCTTCCCGGTGTCGAAGTAGCTGCCGGTACCGGTGAAGACCGTCGTGGTGTCCACGTCGATCGGGGTGCGCTTGGCGTGCGGCTGGACGTACGCGACCAGAAGAGGGGCGAGGACGAGCAGGAAGACCCCGGCTCCCAGCAGGACAAGGGACATCGGTGAGGCGGTACGGCGCATCCGGGCACTCCTGAATCGAGAAACTCGCAGGGAGGTGCACGGGTCCCCGGGCCGGTCAGCCCTTGAGGGCCAAGACAGTAGGCAGCCACTTGACGGATTGTCAATGTCCTGTCAACACTTGCGTCCAGCCGGTGGGGGCCGGCCCATGGGGTGGGGATCGTCTCCAACGAGGAGCTGACCCGACTATGCGCAGACTGTCCGCCGCCGCTGCCACCGCGGTGATCGCCGCGGTACTCGCCGTGGGCACGGCCTTCGGGATCGTCGCCTTGCTGAACGCCACGCCCGACCAGCCGAACGTCCCATTGATCAGCTACGACACCGCCCCGCCCCGCCGATGACGCGCCCGGCCTGGAGCGAGGTGCCCAAGCCGCAGGTGGAACGGTTCGCCGCCATCGCCCTCGGCGAGGCCGGCGAACTCGCGCAGGCGATCCTCCACCAGATCCGCCAGGACTTCCCGCACCTCAGGCTCGTGGAGGACGACTCCGGCGAACCGATGGCGCTCATCGGCATCCGGCGCGCCATCGAGGGGTTCGTGCAGCACCTGGCCTCAGGGGCGCTCAACCCCCGGGTGCCGCCCGAGGTGTTCCAGGAGTTCGGCCGGGGCGAGGGCCTCAACGGCCGCAGCCTCGACTCACTTCAGGCCATCTACCGGCTCGGAGTCCGGCTCGCGTGGCGGCGGTTCGCCGAGATCGGCCAACAGGTCGACATCGCCGCGCCGGCCATGTACGAGCTGGCCGAATCCGGTTTCGAGTACCTGGACGGGCTGGTGGAGCAGTCGGTACGCGGCTACGCCGAGGCAGCGGCCCGCCGAGCCGGTGAACGCCTGCGGCTGCAACGGCAGTTCATCGACCGCCTGCTGGTCCAGCACCGCGGCGACCCGGTCGACGCGCTCGGGGAACGGGCCGCCCGCATCGGCTGGGAGCTGCCCGGCACGATCGCCGTGGGCGTACTCATCCGGCCGGCCAGGGAAGCGGTGGCGCCGGCCGTCGGCCAGGGCATCCTCCTCGACATGGAGAGCGAGCAGCCCCGCATCGTCATCCCCGAACCGGACACCGCGGGCCGCTCGGAGATGGTCCGGCGCGCCACGGCCGGCTGGTCCGGCGCGATCGGCCCCTCCGTACCGCTCGCCGCCGCCGCGACCTCGCTGCGGTGGGCGGAGACGGCGGTACGGCTGGTGGAGAGCGACCTGCTGCCCCGGGGGGAGGTGCTGCACTGCACCGAACGCACGGAAGAGTTGGTGCTGTTGCCGTCCCAGGAACTGATCGACGCGGCGGCCCCACGCTGTCTGGCGCCCCTGGAGGGCATGAGCCCGGCCCAGGCGCGCCGCCTCGCCGCGACCGTCCTTGCCTGGCTCGAAACCTCGGGCGGCGCACCCGAGGTGGCGATCCGCCTGGGCATCCACCCCCAGACGGCCCGCTACCGGCTGCGCCAGATCCGCGAACTGTGGGGTGACGCACTCGACGACCCGGACCGCCGCTTCGAAATGCTGCTGGTACTGCGCGCGCAACGCCTGCGCGGCGACTCGGCGGACGGACCGGAATGACCGGGCCACGGGGGCGGGCACATCATGCCGCGCTCCGGCACGTGGCCCCGGGCGGGGCCGGTCGGCCTGTGGGCGCGCCTGAGCGGGGTCGGTTGCCGAGGGGCCTTCCCCGGCGTCCCGGGCCGGGGTGTCCGGCTGGTGGGCGTCTGCCCGCGCTGTCGGCCTGCTGCCCCTGGGCGGGGCGGGTCGCCGAGGGGGCTTCCTCCGCGTCCCGGGGCCGGGGTGTCCGGCTGGTGGGCGTCTGCCCGCGCTGTCGGCGCGTGGGCCTGAGCGGGGCCGGTCGGCCAGGGATCTGCCGCGGCGTCAGGGGCCGGTGGGCGCCATCCCGCGCTCACGGGCGCGCAGCGCCTCCCTGCGCGTCACCGCGGCCAGGGACCTGCCGCGGCGTCGGGAGCCGGTGGGCGCCATCCCGCGCTCACAGGCGCGCAGCGCGCCCCCCGCGCGCGTCACCCCGTGCCCGTCGTCCATACGTAAGCCGCCTGTGCCGTGAACTCCCGCTGGCCTCCCGGGAACAGCAGGTCCGCCGCCAGGAACGCCGGGTCGGTCGCCGTCGAGGGGACGTACGGCACGGCGATGCAGCGCATGCCGGCCGCCCGCGCGGCCGCTGCGCCGGGCGGGGCGTCCTCCAGGACGACACAGTCCGCGGGGACTGCGCCCAGGCGGCGGGCCGCTTCCAGGAAGACGTCCGGTTCCGGCTTGCCGCGCCCGACCTCCTCCGCGGAGACGATCAGCCCGATGTGGGCGTCGAGACCGGTCCCGGCCAGCACCGCCTCGATCGCCGCCCGCGACGAGCCCGAGGCGACAGCTGTCGGCACCCCGTCCGCCGCCAGTCGCTCCACGAACTTCCGCATCTCGGGGAAGACGTCCGTCGACGCGCGCGCCAGCTCCAGATAGATCCGGTTCTTCGCCGCCAGCAGCTCGTCGAGCGGCGCGTCGATGGCGTAGCGCGCCCGAAGGATCTCCAGCGTCTCGCGTGTGCCGATGCCGATGAACGACGCGTGCTCGTCCCAGTCGAAGCCCGTCACCCCGTGCGAGGCGAGCAGTCGGCGCCCCGCCTCGTAGTAGTTCGGCTCGCTGTCCACCAGGGTGCCGTCGAGATCGAAGATGACGGAGGGGGTCCGCGCGGTGCTCATGGCGTCCAGCATGCCAAGCCCCCGTTCAGCGTGCGGAACCGGCCGCCTTCCCCACGGACTCCACCAGCGGCAGCAGCCGGTGCGGAACCCGCTCGCGCAGAGCCATCTCGGTCCGCGTCCGGACCACACCGGGCAGATTGATCAGCCGCTGGATCACATCCTCCAGATGACCGTTGTCCCGGGCGACGACACGGGTCAGGAGATCCCCGCCGCCGGTGATCGAGAACGCTTCGATGATCTCCGGCACGGCCGCCAGTGCCTCGCCGACCTCGTCCAGATGCCCCTGGGTCACCTCGATGTGGACGAACGCGAGCACCGGATGACCGAGCGCGGCAGGGGAGAGGTGCGGCCCCGTGCCCGTGATCACACCGTCGCGCTCCAGCCGCTCGATCCTGGCCTGAAGTGTGCCGCGCGCGATCTGGAGAATGCGCGCGTACTCCCGCACGCTCGTACGCGGCTGCTCGATCAGCAGGCGCAGGATGCGGGTGTCGAGCTCGTCCACCGCCATGGTCCGTTGGCCCTTCCATGGTCTGTACGCACGTACTCCTACTGTACCAATGGCCCAGTGCGAAAGGGCCCGGTTGAGCCATTGACCCGGGGATGGTTTCCTGGGGGGCATACAGGGCGCTGCGCAGCGCCGGACCGGCGACGGAGCCGGGCCGGACCCGCGGCGCCTTTGCCATGTCCGAGACCGTTGCCGCGTGGCGCGTCGATCAGCAAGGGGGCGGGAGAGCAGTCGTGAGGAGCATGACCGGCCTGCAGCACATCAGGAGGGCCTTCGTCGCGCCCGATCCGGGACGCCTGCGTCTGCGCGTCTCGACGCGTGCGGTCCTCGGTGTCGGTCTCGCCGTCGCCGCCGCGGAGCTGACCGGCCTCTCGCTCGTGGCCTCGATCACCGGCGGCCTCGCCGCGATGCTCGCCCTGTTCACCGTCGGCGACCCGTCGGTGCGCCGCCAGGCCGTGACCACCGCGCTGCTGCCCGCCGCCGGCTTCCCCGTCCTCGCGTTGGCGACCGTTCTGCACGGCCAGCCGCTGCCGCGCGCCGCCGCCTGGCTCGCCGTGGTCTTCTGCGGCGTCTATGCCCGCAGGTGGGGCCCGCGCGGAAATGCGCTGGGGATCTTCGCGTTCATGATGTTCTTCGTCACCCAGTTCCTGCAGGCCGTCCCCGCACAGCTGCCCGAGCTGTACGGAGCTGTCGCGCTGGCGCTCGTCGCCTCGTCCGCCGTCCGTTTCGGCGCCTGGTGCATCGAGCGCAGGACGCCCCCTCCAGCCGTCCCGGCACCGCTGCCGGGCCGGGGGCTCGCCCGCCCCACCACGCGTCAGGCCTTCCAGGCCACGGCGGCGTGCGCCGTCGCCATCGCGGCGGGCCAGTTCGTCTCCGGAGACCGCTGGTACTGGGCCGTCGGCACCGCCTGGTGGATCTTCGTCAACACCGCCTCCCGCGGGGAGACGCTGGTACGCGGCTTCCGCCGGGTCGTCGGCACCGTCATCGGCATCGTCGCGGGCCTGCTGGTCGCGATCCCGCTGGCCGGCGCACCCGGCCCCACCGCCCTGCTGGTCGCCCTGTGCGTCTTCGGGATCTTCTACACCGCGGCCCCGTCGTACAGCTGGATGATGTTCTTCGTGACCGTCATGGCGGGGCTGCTCTACGGACTGCTCGGCGTCCTTCACCCGGGCCTGCTGCTCCTGCGCCTGGAGGAGACCGCGGTCGGCGCCCTGGGGGCGGCGCTCGCGGTCGCGGTGATTCTGCCCGTCACCACCCACGCCGCGACCGACGCCTGGATCCGGCGCGCCGTGCGGTGCGTGCACGACTGCACCACCGAGGCAGCGCGCCGCCTCGCCGGGGACGAGACGGCCGACCCCGCGCCGCTCGCCGCTGAACTGGAAGTGCTGCTCGGCCGCGTACGCCTCTCGCTCGCTCCGCTGACCCACCCGCTCAGCCCGCTGCGGGCCCGCAAGGCGCGCGCGCTGCGGGTTGTCGAGCTGCTCGACCTGTGCGCCCGCGAGGTGCGCGGCCTGGCCGCTGTCGCCGCCGATCCGCAGGCGTCCCACGACGCCCGCCTCGCCGCCGCCTGCGGCCGCGTCGAGGCGGCCGTCCACGCGCTCGTGCCGGCCCGGCCCGCGCGGGCCGCGGTCCCGACCCGGGTCGTGCACGTCCCGCCGCACCACCCCGGCGCGGAGGCGGCGCTCGGGCATCTGCGCGGCCTCGAGCGTGCGCTCGCCGACCTCGCCCACCCCGTACACACCTCCCCGCGTGCCCCGCTGATCACGGTCTGACCGACGGCGTACGCCCGTTGCCGCGTGGCCGCTTTGCACTCCCCTGGTCTAGACCTGCTGCTACCGTCGGGGCCGCGCACCGCGGGGTGCGGCCCGTGGGCGGTCCACGGGTGATCCGCGGTTGGAGAGGGGAGACGTTGTGGGTGACACCTGCGCGGGTCGGGCCTTCATCGGATCGTTCACCTCGGCGGGCGGGAGGGGGATCCTGGCCGCCGAGGTGGACGTGGGCACCGGCGCGCTGACCGCCGGGGAGGCCACCGACGCCGTAGCCGACCCCTCCTACCTGGCCGCAGCGGGCGGAACGGTCCTGTACGCGGTCTCCGAGAGGGCTGACGGCGCGGTCGCCGCGTTCGACATCGCGGACGGCCGCCTCCGGCCGATCGGTGAGCCGGTGTCCGTCGAGGGCGAGGGCCCGACCCACCTCGCGCTCGCCCAGGGGCGTGTGCTGACCGCCAACTATGGCTCCGGCAGCGTCAGTGTGCTGCCGCTCGGCCCGGACGGAGCCCCCGGTGCCGTCGCCGCCGTCGTCCCGCACGAGGGCCGCGGCCCCGATCCCGACCGGCAGACGCGGCCCCATGCCCACCAGGTCCTGCCGGACCCCTCCGGTCGCTGGATACTCGCCGTGGACCTCGGCACCGACACGGTGCGCAGCTACGCCCTCGACTCCGCCACCGGCGGGCTGACCGCCCACGGCCGGACCGCACTGCGGCCCGGCACGGGACCGCGCCACCTCGCCTTCCACCCCGGCGGCCATCACGCCTATGTGCTGGGCGAATTGGAGCCGACGCTCACCGTGTGCCGGTGGGACGACCGTGCGGGCGTGCTGGAGCCCGTCGCGGAGTGCCGCGTGCTGCCGGACGGCGTCGACGGGCCCACGTACCCCTCGGCACTGGTCGTCGCGCACGACGGCAGGCACGTCTGGGCCGCCGTACGCGGCCACGACAGCATCGCGGTGCTTGACCTGGACCCGACGTTCGAGAAGGCGGAGTTCGCGACCACGGTGCCGTGCGGCGGCCACTGGCCCCGCGACCTGGCGCTCGATCCCACGGGCCGCCGGCTCTACGCGGCGAACGAGCGCTCCGGGGACGTCACCTGGTTCCACGTCGACGAGGAGACGGGCACCCCCCGACACGCCGGCTCCCTGCCGGTCCCCGCACCCTCGTGTGTGGTCTTCGCCTGACCTGTCAGGCGCACCTGTCGTAGATCGCGGAAGCCGCCCTTGGGCCGAGCCGGGCCGGAGGCTGAGGCGGCGCTGCTCTCACCGCCCTTGGAGCACCCGGCGCGCCAAGCAAGCGGCGCCCCGCGCCCACGCGCCCCTGACGCCGGTGCCCAAGTGACCGGTGCACTGCGCGGGTGACCGCTCACCGGGGCAGTGACGTTGGATCGATCGATCGATCGATCGATCGATCGATCGATCGGTTCGGTGGCTCGTTCACTGGGGCGGTGACGTGGATGGGTTGATCGGTTCGGTGGCTCGTTCACTGGGGCGGTGACGTGGATGGGTTGATCGGTTCGGTGGCTCGTTCACTGGGGCGGTGACGTGGATCGGTCGATCGGTTCAG
Source organism: Streptomyces sp. NPDC018833 (assembly GCF_044390825.1). Classification (NCBI taxonomy): domain Bacteria; kingdom Bacillati; phylum Actinomycetota; class Actinomycetes; order Kitasatosporales; family Streptomycetaceae; genus Streptomyces; species Streptomyces sp. NPDC018833. The sequence continues at coordinate 228,620 of NZ_JBIRZM010000012.1, forward strand.
TGACCGCTCACCGGGGTGGTCACGTGGATGGGATGACCGGCATGGCGACCTACTCGCCGGACGGTGACGTGGATCGGCTGATCGGCGCGGTGGCCCGCCACCGGCGCGGCCGACCAGGACGGCGCCCCGCTCACCGGGCGGCGACGCGGAGCGGATGGCCGACACGGCGACCCGCTCACCGGTCGCCGACACGGATCGGTCCCCCGCACGGCGACCCGCCACCGTAGCGGCCCCTGCGCCGCATCACGCGCGAGGGCCCGCGCCGGAAGTCGCCCTCCGGCACGGGCCCTTGTGCGCTGACGCCCGGCGGGACCGTCAGCGCAGCTGAGTCCCCTGGGGCTGAGCGATGCCCAGGGCCGTCGCGTACTGCGACAGCACCAGTTTGCCGATGGCCGGGTACGCGCCCAGTGCTTCGGAGGCGGCGCAGCCGGCCTCCTTCGCCGCGGCGTCGAGCAGACCCTCCGGCAGCTCCGGGCCGACCAGGTAGGGCGCCAGCGCCAGTTGGACGGAGCCCGAGCCCCGCAACTGCTCCGCGACGGCGGCGACCGAGCCCGGCTCGTCGAGCGCCGCCGCCATCACCGGCACCGCCAGCCGGGCGGCGAGCAGCATGCCGGTGATACCGGCGGCCTGCACGGCCTCCTCGCCGCCCACCGTGGCGAGGACGATGCCGTCGGCGGCCGTCGCCACCGTGAACAGCCGGGCGCGGTCGGCACGCGCGAGGCCGGCCTCCGAGAGCCGGACGTGCACAGCCTCGGCCAGCAGCGGGTGGGGACCGAGGACGTCGGTCAGCTCCACCGCGGCCCGGCTGTCCATGAGAGCCTCGCGGATCCGGCGCATCAGCGCGTTGTCCGGGCCCGCCAGCAGCGGGACGACGACGGCGGCAGGGCCCTCGGGCTCGGCGACCTCACGGCCGGCTGCCTTGGCGATCTCGTACCGCTCGGTGCGCAGGGCCGCGGTGCTCGCGAGCACCGTCGTGAGCGTGGGGTACTCCTCGTCGTCGCCGTCGACGTATCCGATCACGACCTCGAGGCCGGGCAGTTCGGACCGGGCGATGCTGATGACTTCTTCGGCCAGGCTGCGCGTCGTGGGCGCGGGAGCGCCGGGCACGGCCAGGACGAGCGCGGGCGCGCCCTCGGGAGCGGCCACGGGCTCCGGGCGGCGGTGCCGCCCGGACTGTCGGGGGCGTGGCATTCGTACAGGCAGGCCGGGTGCAGGCCCAGTGGGGGAGCTCATGGCGCCGCATGCTACTGGTTTTGTGGACGCGGCTGTTCGGGGAGGGTGCAGTCGTGCGTCTTCTGTCCGTGTTTATCCGCTCGTTATCCGCTCGGCGACGTACGGATCCCCTGCCCCGTCCCGTCGCAGACGTAGAGCATGGTCGGGTGCGGCGGCACCAGCAGCCGGCCGGTGGCGACGGCCTCCGCGAGCAGCAGGGCGCCGTGCAGCGGGTCGCCGGCCGCGGGAACAGCACGCGCCTGCGGCACCTGACGCGTGAGTTCGGCTCGCAGGGGCACGAGCAGCGGGTCGCCCAGTTTCGGTACGCCGCCGGTCACGGCGACCAGGCACCCCTCCGGCGCCTCGGCCGTGGCCGGGCACACGGCCGCGGCCGCCTCGGCGATGTGCTCGGCCGCCCGTGCGAGGATGCCGGCCGCGACCGGATCCCGGTCCGCGCAGAACGCGACCTCCGGGGCGAAGGAGGCCAGCATCGCGGGCCGGTCCGTACGGGGATAGAGCAGCCCGGGCAGGTCCGCAGCCGGACCGAACACGGCCTCCATGCGGGCCAGTAGCGGCCCTGAACCGCCCCGCCGCCCGTCATGCGCGCGCAGCGCGGCCTCGAGCCCGGCCCTGCCGATCCATGCCCCGCCGCCGCAGTCGCCCAGCAGGTGCCCCCAGCCGTCGGCCCGGCGCCACGAGACCAGGTCCGTGCCCAGTGCGATCATTCCGGTGCCCGCCGCGACCACGGCACCGGGCCGCTGACCCAGCGCACCCGCATAGCCCGTCACGGCGTCAGCCGCCAGCCCCAGCCGCCGCACGCCGAGTGCGGCGGCGAGTGCGGCGGGCAGCTCGGCACGCAGCCGGTCGCCCAGCGTGGCCATCCCGGCCGCGCCGATCACGACCGCCACGGGGGCGCCGCCGCCGTCCTGCTCAAGGAGGCTTCGTGCCATCGGCACCAGCTGCTCCAGCATGTGCCCGGCGTCGATCCCGTCCCGACCCGTGCGCACCGGTTCGGCCGACACCGCCGTCCGGGGCCCGTCGAGCGCCCCGGCCTCGGCGAGCGCGACGCGCAGTCCGGAGCCGCCCGAGTCGACGCCGAGCAAGCGGGTCACGGCAGCCGCCAGTCGACGGGCTGCCCGCCCTGGCGCACCAGAAGCTCGTTGACCCGGCTGAACGGCCGGGAGCCGAAGAAACCGCGGTCGGCGGACATGGGCGAGGGATGTGACGACTCGATCGCCGGCAGGTCGCCGAGCAAGGGCCGCAGGTTACGGGCGTCCCGGCCCCACAGCACCGACACCAGCGGTTTGCCGCGCGACGCGAGCGCCCGGATCGCCTGCTCGGTGACCTCTTCCCAGCCCTTGCCGCGATGCGCTGCGGGCTTGCGCGGCGCGGTCGTCAACGCTCTGTTGAGCAACAGGACGCCCTGCCGCGTCCAAGGCGTGAGGTCCCCGGTGGAGGGACGGGGATGGCCTGTGTCGGCGTGCATCTCGCGGAAGATGTTGTCCAGGCTGGGCGGCCACGGTGTCACCTCGGGTGCCACGGAGAAGCTGAGCCCGACGGCATGGCCCGGAGTCGGGTAGGGATCCTGACCCACGATCAGCACGCGGACGTCGTCGAACGGCTGCTGGAAGGCGCGCAGCACATGCGGTCCGGCGGGCAGATACGTACGGCCCGCGGCGATCTCCGTACGGAGGAAGTCCCCCATGGCGGCGATGCGTTCGGCCACAGGGGCGAGGGCTTCGGCCCAGCCGGGCTCGACGATTTCTTTCAACGGTCGTGGTGCCATGGGCGGCTGTCTCCAGGTGTCGCTTGTGTGTCAATGAGCAGCCGCGGGTCACGTCGGCCCTCCACCTGCAAGGACGGCAGGTGGCTCTTGCGGCCCGGCAGGAGCCGCCGATCGGCAACGCCGATCGCCGCTGTGAGAGCCTTGCTCATGTCAGTCCCTTCCACGACTGGCCGATCCCGGGTGGCGTGGCCTCGCTTCCCGGGATCACTCATGTGGCGGCAGCATCCTACGCAGCAGGTCTGTCAGCCCACGACGAAAAGAGCATCTGCAGCAGGTGGTTGTACGTGCTTGAGTGGAGGCTCTTCGTTGACGGTCCACTCCAAAGGGACCTCCGGATCGGCCTTGGCCGCGCTTGTATGCCGGAGCGGAGGCTCTTGGCGGGCATGTGTGCAGGCCACGTCGCCCGGCGCAGGCGAAGACAGATGACACCTGGCGCTGGGGCGTCATCGGTGCCACCGGACCCGCGGCACCACGTGATCATTCTCCGGGCGGCCACCGACCGGCAACCGCCCGTGCCCGCCCCGCCTCAGCGCATCACCGCGGCCCGCACGCAGAGCACATCCGGGAGGTGCGAGGCCAGTTGCTGCCAGGAGTCGCCGTCATCCGCGCTCGCGTACAGCTCGCCGTTGCGGTTGCCGAAGTAGACGCCGGCCGGGTCCGCGTCGTCCGTGCACATCGCGTCGCGCAGCACCGTCCCGAAGTGGTCGCCCTCGGGCAGGCCCGCCGACAGCGCCTCCCAGCTCCCGCCCGCGTCCCCCGTCCGGTACACCCGGCAGCGCCGGCCGGCCGGGACGCGGTCGGAATCGGCGGTGATCGGGAAGACGTACGCCGTGTCGGCGCGGTGCGGATGCGTGGCCACCGCGAAACCGAAGTCGGACGGCAGCCCGGCGCCGATGTCGATCCACCGCTCCCCGGCGTCGTCGCTGCGGTACACGCCCCAGTGGTTCTGCAGGTACAGGCGGTCGAGGTCCGCCGCGTCCTGGGCGATCTTGTGCACGCACTGCCCGAACTCAGGCTGCGGGTCGGGCAGGAACACCGCCGACACCCCCTGGTTGGAGGGAGCCCAGCTCGCCCCTCCGTCCAGGGAGCGGAACACCCCGGCCGCCGAGACGGCGACCGTGACCGCATCCGGATCCCGCAGATCGGTCACCACGGTGTGCAGTCCCTCGCCGCCGCCGCCCGGCATCCACTGCGAGCGGGTCGGATGCTCCCACAGCGGCCGCACGAGAGAGAAGCTCTCACCGCCGTCGTCGGAGCGGAACAGCGCGGCGGGCTCGGTGCCCGCGTAGACCACGTCGGGCGCTGCCTCGGATGCCGGGTGCAGCTGCCAGACCCGCTCCAGCGAGGCGTCGGTGTCCTCGGGGAACTTCACTGCCGGCTGCTTCGGCTCGACCCATGTCCGGCCGAGGTCGTCCGAGTGGAAGACGGAGGGGCCCCAGTGCGAGCTGTCACCGCCGACGAGCAGGCGCGGGACCGCTCTGCGGGTGTCGATGGCGACCGAGTACACCGCCTGGGCGTTGAAGTGGGGGCCGTCGAACTCCCATTGACCGCCGCTTCTGCGGCCGATGAAGAGCCCCTTGCGAGTGCCTACGGTGAGCAGTACATCGGTCATGGCCGATATCCCTCCAGGACGCCGTTGTCTCGGTATGGGCCAGTCTGCACCCGACCACTGACAGCGTCCTGCCCTGCGGTCTGCGCGCACGTCGGCCTCGCGACAGCAGTACCGACCGGACCGGGACGCGGAACTCATCGGTGCGGGCCGATCGGTCCGGTCGAAGTGGCGTACGGCCCGCCGTCGGCAGGCTCGGGGCGGTCCGCATTCTGCCGGTAGGCAGCCGTCGGTGGGCCCCGGTCGGCGCCCACCGCCCGGTGCGGCGCCAGTAGCGCCCGTGCAGGAGTGCGCGCGCGCCCGGTGTCCAGCTGCCGGGCAGGGCTCAGAGCGGTCTGGGGCGTCCCAGTGCGATGCGGCCGGGCTCGGGGCGGTCACGGCCCGCCGTGCGCAGCCGTCGGCAGGCTCGGGCCGGCGTCAATCCGCCCGGTGCGCCGCTGCGGGCAGGCCCGAGGCGGCCTCCGTTCGCCGCCGGGCAGGCTCGGGGCGGTCGGTCCTTCTGTGCGTAGCCGTCGGCAGGCTCGGGTCGGCGTCAATCCGCCCGGTGCCCAGCCGCCGACAGCCTCCGGTCGGTCCTGGTCGGCCCGGTGCGCAACCCTCGGCAAGCCCCGGGCTCAGCCCGCCCGGCGCGTCGCTGGCAGGCTGGCCTTGAGCGGCCCCGGTCCGCCGCCGGTAGCCTCGGGCGGTCGCGGCCGGCCCGATCCGTCGCCCGGCAGCAGGCGCGCGCTCCCCTCAGTCCGCCCCGCGCGCCGCCGACAGCAGGCCCTGCCAGTCCGCAATCTTGACGGAGCGTCGGCCCAGCGTGCGGCCCAGCGCTTCCTCGGCCGACTCGATGGCCAGCCAGCCCGGCCAGGCGACCGGACGCTGACCCGTCGCCTGCAGCTCGGCCAGCGGATCAGCCGCGACCGGCCGGGCCGCCAGTTGCGGCGCGTCGTCGAGCAGGGAGGCGACGGTCTCCTTGGCGCACGGCCGGTTCGTGCCGATGACGCCGGTCGGTCCTCGCTTGATCCACCCCGCCACGTATTCGCCGGGGGACGGCGCACCGTCCCTGAGTACGCGCCCCGCCGCGTTCGGCACGATGCCGCGGTCCGTGTCGAACGGCAGCCCGGGCGTGGGGACGCCCCGGTAGCCCACCGCCCGCAGCACCAGCTGGGCCTCGATGTCCTCGTACTTGCCCGTGCCGCGCACCCCGCCCCGGCCGTCGGGCGCCGTGCGCTCGAAGCGGACGCCCGCCACCCGTCCGCCGCCCTCCAGCACCTCCACCGGGCGGAGGAAGAATCGCACATGGATGCGCCGCGCCCGCCCCGCGGGCGGCCGCGCGGCCCATTCCCGTACGACCGCGAGATTGCGGCGAACGACCGCGGGCACGGCCTCCGGGTCGGCGTACGCCGTTTCCAGGGCGAGGTCCGAGGACTCGACCATCACGTCCGCACCGGGCAGCGCGCCCAGCTCGCGGAGCTCCTTCGTGGTGAACTTGGCCCCGGACGGGCCGCGCCTGCCCACCATGTGCACATCGCGCACGCGGCTCGCGGCGAGCGCCGCCAGCGCCGGTTCGGGCACATCGGTGGTGCGCAGTTCGTCCGCCCCCCGGGCGAGGATGCGGGCCACGTCCACAGCCACGTTGCCGACCCCGATCACCACGGCCGACGGTCCGCCGAGCCGGAAACCGCCGGTCACCGCGTCGGGGTGTGCGCTGTACCAGGAGACGAAGTCGGTGGCGGAGTGGCTGCCGGGCAGGTCCTCGCCGGGAATGCCGAGCCTGCGGTCCCGCGCCGCCCCCACGCAGTAGACGACGGCGTGGTACAGCTCCAGCAGCCGTGCGGGTGTGAGGCCGTGCGCCCCCACCTCGACGTTGCCGACGAAGTCGATGCGTTCGTCCTCGAGCACGGACCGGAGGTTGTTCTGCAGCGACTTGATCTTCTCGTGGTCGGGGGCGACCCCGTAGCGCACGAGCCCGTACGGGCAGGGGAGACGGTCCAGGATGTGCACCCGGACGTCGGGCACGGCGGACTGCTGGACCAGGGCCTGTGCGGCGTAGACCCCGCTGGGTCCCGAACCGACGACGGCGACACGAAGCACGGCTGCGCTCCTTCCCGCAGGGGATTCCAGCATCGCACCGGCGCGCGCCCCTGGGGAGTCTCCGGCCCGGGTGGCGTCCCGGCGCGTCAGATGAACGACCGGCGCACCGGCGCCGGCGCGGGTGCGCACGCAAGAGCTCAATGTGCGGACGCGGGAGCCCAATGTACGGACGCAGCCGACCTAATTCGACGACTCCGCGGACCCGGCGGACTTCGGCGACTGACCCGGAAGGGCCGGGACGGGACGAGTCGCTCCCCCGGGCCGGGCCTGGCCCGGCGGAACGCCCAGCTCCCAGTCCAGCCCGTAGCGCTGGAACAGCTCGGCGCGCAGCCGCGGGTGGGGCATCGGGGCACCCGGCAGCAGCACCGCGAAGACCGCGCCCATGAGCAGGGCCCGCAGCAGCGGGTAGTCGGTGTCCACGTCGGTGGAGCCGTACCGCCGCACGGTGTCGCGCAGCAGAGCGGCGAGCTGCTGCTGCTCCGGGCACTGGACGAAGCCCTCGGCCTGGAGGATCCCCGCCATGTGCGTACGCATCAGCCTCGGGTGTTCGACGGCGAGGCCGAGGATCGCGTCGATGGCCCGGGCCAGGCGTTCGCGGCCGTCCTCGGTGGGCGGCTCGTGCTCCAGGGCGGCCCGAAGGGTGCGGTGCATCAGCCGGTGCACCGCGGACTGCAACAGCTGCCGTTTGCCGGGGAAGTAGTACGAGACGAGTCCGCGTGCCGAGCCCGCGCGGTCGGCGATGTCACCGAGCGTCGTCGCCTCGAACCCGCGCTCGTCGACCAGCTCCACCGTCGCCTGCAGCAGCCGCTCGCGCGAACGCCGACGGAGCTCTTCATTGACCTCTGCGCTTCGCGGGGACATGCTGAACTCCTGCGTTGACTGGCTCTGAGCCAATATACTCAGCGTGTCCCGCTTCCCCAGTCTCCAGGGCTGGTCGGCGGGGGTGCTGCCCGGACCGGGCGACGCGGGGGATCGTCCGGTCCGGGTGGCTCTTCACCCATTTCGGTCGCCTGTCTTCAGTGTGCTCCGGTCCCTTTGCCGAACTGCGCTCCGGGCGCCGCCGACGACCACACCCGCCTCGCCTAAAGCGAGGTCCACGCCGATGAGAAGGCCGCCACCTGCGCCGCCTTCCTGCGCCGGGCCGCGGCCTTCTGCGCCACTGGGGGCATCACCCGCATCGAGCGGATAGTGACCGACAGACGCCTTCGCCTACCGCCACAGCCACGCCTGGCACAGGCCCTGGCCGACCTAGGTGCAGCCGGCAAGCGCACCCGCCCGTAACGGCCGCAGACCAAAGGAAAGGTCGAGCACTTCAACCGAATCCCGCTGGACGAATGGGCCTGCGTCCGGCCCTGCACCAGCAACAACAAGCGCTCCGCCGCACTGGGACATCTTCCTGCGCAGCTACAACCATCACCGGTGCCACACCGCACTCGGAGGCCAGCCACCGATCAGCCGCGTGAACAACGCTTCAGGTCGATACAACTAGCGGGCCCGGTCGACCAGAGCGAGCACCGGGCGAAGCCCCTCGGGCCGCTCGTCCACCGGCAGATGATCGACGAAAAGGACCGCGCAGCCCAGGCCCGCCGCGCCACCGTCGGCCCGCCGGTCGTCGCCCACCATCAGCGCCTCCCGCGGATCCCGGCCCAGTGCGTCGAGGGCCGTGCGGAAGAGCCGCACATCCGGTTTCTGCACCCCGTGCTCGTACGACAGCGTGTACGCGTCGACGAGCGCGTCGAGGCCGTGGGCGCGGAACACCGGCCGCAGGTCCCAGCCGATGTTGCTCACCACGCCGACGCGTACGCCGCGCTCCCGGAGCCTGCGCAGCACCTCGGCCGCGTCCGGGTAGGGCCGCCATGCGGCAGGCGTCATATGGCGGTCGTAGAGCGCGTCGTACAGGCCCTCGTCGGGTAGTGCCACCTCACGGGCGAGACCGGTGTAGGCCGCCCGGTGCAGCTCCGTGCTCGTGTCGCGTACCGCCCATGGCCCGGCCAGATGGTCCGGCAGCTGCCGTGGCTGCGGTCCGCCCGGAAGCGCACCGGCCCGCTCCAACCGTCGGGCGAGGCCGGCCACCTCGTAGTCCGGGAGCGACATCCCCCGCTCGCGGAGCACGGCGCGGAGCCAGTCGTGGGCCGATTCGATACGGAACAGGGTGCCGGAGAAGTCGAACAGCACAGCCTTGATCGCCATACCGTCGTATCCTTCACGGCTCAGCCGCGCCGAGACAAGGCCAGCCGTTCGTAGGAGAGCACCGTCAGGGCCACGACGGAGGCCCCCAGCAGCCATCCGGCGACGACGTCGGACGGCCAGTGGACCCCCAGGTACAGGCGCGTGAGGCCGACGCCGAGGACGCTGACGCCCGCGACCAGCACGCCTGCCGCCCAGCCGTGCCCGGCAGCTCCGCAGCGGCGGGCCAGCCACAGCAGCAGCCCGCAGGTGACCGCAGCCGTCATCGCGTGACCCGACGGGAAGGCCGCGTACTGCGCCGAGTCCACCGGGTCCGGCCACTGCGGCCGCTCACGGTCGGCCACCGCCTTCAGCGACTGCTGCACGGCCGCGGCCAGTACGCTCGCCGCCGCCACCCACACCGCGAGGAGCCGTTCGCCGCGCCACCACAGCCAAAGGGTCGCCGCGGCGGCCAGCAGGCGCATCGTCCACGGATCCCACACCCAGTCCGTCAGCACCCGGTTGACATGGGTGAACCCTGGCTGGGTGACCGCGGAGCCGTGCAGCGTCTCCACGACGTCGCGGTCGAAGGAGACCAGCGGCGACCAGGGCAGGGCCACCAGCAGCGTCAGCACGGCCGTCAGGGCGAGGCAGAGCGTGCCGGTGCGGGCCGCCGCCGTCATGGGCGGGGCCGGACGGCGGGGCGGGGAAGGGGCCGGGCTCAGCTTCTGCGAGGAGGACATGCTCCGATCCTGACTCCTCGGCAGGCGGTGCGGCTATCCCAGCGCGCGCAGTCCTGGGACGAACGCCACGAGCAACGGGACCACGGGCACCAGCGCGGCCGCCGCCGTCAGCTGGAGCCGGCGGCCGGCGGTGAACCGCGGCACCGGGCTGAGCAGCCGGTTCACCCGCTGCGGCAGCTGCGCGCCCGGCGTGGGACAGGGGCCGAACACCCCGCTCTCCTCGTTCAGTTCGACCAGGGCCAGGGCGATCGTCAGCCGCCCGAACCGCCGGGACGCGACATCGTCGGCGGCCAGCTCGACCAGCCGGTGCATCTCGTCGCGGAAGGCGGCGAACACCGGGATTTGTGGGAACCCGTTGGCCAGCGCCGCCGAGCAGTGCAGCAGCCAGTCGTGCCGGGCCCGGGCGTGTCCCTGCTCGTGCGCCAGCACCGCATCCAGCTGACTGCCCTTCAGTCTGCGCAACGCGGCAGTCGTGATCACCAGTTGGGGAGCCGCGCCCGGAAGCCACCAGGCGTCCGGCCGCTCGCCCTCCAGGACCACCAGCGGCTCGTCGCCGGGCACCTCGCCGGGCAGCAGCGGTGAGCGCACCAGCAGTTCCCTGCGCCGCCGGCGGCGGCGCGCGTGGGTCCGCAGCACCTCGTGCGTGAGCATCGCCGCGGTCCACAGCCCGCCGCACGCCAGGAGGACGGCCAGCGCGGCGGACCAGGGCCCGCTCGCGCCCAGGGCGTAGGCCTCGACGACGCCGTGGGGTGCCGGGGCGAAGACATGGCCGCGGACCAGTTGCCAGGCGGCGGCGGCGCTCAGGGTCATCGACAGGCCGAACGACAGGAGCACGGCGGCGACCACGCACTGCCACACCCACAGCGCGACGACGGGCTCGCGCTCCGCCCAGTCGCCGTGTGACACCAGTCGTGGGGCGACAACGGCGGCCAGTGCGCCGAGCAGAAGCAGCGCGAGCGAGACCATCATGCGGCCAGCCTATGAGCGAGAGGCTACCTGCGGGTATGGCCGTGCCCGGCAAGTGACGCACACCACGGTTTGACCCGGGGAGACCGCCTGGGGCGTCTCACGAAGTGAGAAGCATCGCCAGCATCGCCAGGCCCATCGAGAGCCTGCAGGCCAGGGCCAGTTCCGGCCCGGAGCCCCGGGTGGGCACCGGCGTGCCCGGCGCTCCGGCCGGTGCCGGGACCGGCGCCAGCCGCAGGCCGGTGCGCAGCACGTACCCCGCGAAGTAGACGAACAGGGCCAGCGTCAGCACAGGGGTACCGGTGGCCCCGTGGGACACGTGAGCGCCGCCGGAGCCTGCCATCGCCGCGGCCATGTGGATCATGGCCAGGCACCCGACGAGATGGTGCACATGATGCCGGTCGGTGCGCATGGCCGATATCGCGCGCAGGGCCGCGGCGGCGAACACCACCGCGTACACCACCCAGTGCCAGGACGGCAGCGTGAGCAGGGTGGCGGGCACGGCCATGGCGGCCATGCCGAAGCCCATCAACGCCTCGCCGCCGGCCGCCTCGCGCGCCCCACCCGCGCACCTGCGCATCCGCACCAGGCAGTACGCCCCGGTCGCGGCACACAGCGCCATGAGCAGCCAGCCGGACGTCATCGGTGCGTGCACGCGCATCTCCCCCTTCGACGGCGTCGAAGGGGGCATGCCCGCAGCGGCGGTACGCACGCGAGCGCACGGGAGTGCAGGGGGAGCGCGCCAGGGGCGCAGGCAGGGAGGAGCCAGGGGAGCCCGGACCGGAACCGGTCCGCTCGCGGGCCGCGTTACCCTCTTGCCACGCCTACCCCTTGTGCCTGCACCCTGCCGTGCCCGGCACCTGGTCGAAACGGAGCCGCCCATGGACACCGCACCGCCCCGGGAATCCGGCGAGCTCACCTACCGTGACGGGGTGGCCGCCGACGTGTCGGTACTCGTCCCGCTGATCGAGTCGGCGTACCGCGGCGACGCCAGCCGCACCGGCTGGACCACCGAGGCCGACATCCTGCACGGCCGGCGCACGGACCCGGAAGGTGTGCTCGCGGTCATCACCGCTCCGGGCAGCCGGCTGATGGTCGTCGAGCGCGACGGGGAGCCGATCGCGTGCTGCCAGCTCGAACATCGGGGGGACGCCGCCTATTTCGGCATGTTCGCCGTCCGCCCCGAGCTCCAGGGTGGCGGCCTGGGCCGCCGGGTGATCGCCGAGGCGGAGCGCAGCGCACGCGAGACCTGGGGCGTGCGGGAGATGCACATGACGGTGATCAGCGTCCGCGAGGAGCTGATCGCCTGGTACGAGCGCCGCGGCTACCGCCGTACGGGACAGCTGAGCCCGTTCCCGTACGGCGACGAGCGGTTCGGCATCCCGCAGCGCGACGACCTCGTCTTCGAACTGCTGGTGAAGGACCTCGAAGGCTGACGTCAGCCGGCGCCCGGCGAAGGCCCCGCAGGGTCCAGCAGCCGGCGCCTTGCGAGATCGTTCGGCCGCGAGCAGCCGGCTCGCCCAGCCCCCTCTGGGGGCGGGGTCGGCGCCCGGCCGGCGCCCTCGGCAGGGAGCAGGGGCTTTGCGGGACCGATCGGCGGGTGGCAGCCGCCTCGTAGGACCCGTCGCCGCGCGCGGGGTGCCCGCGCCGGAGCAGCAGCCTCGGCGGGTAGCGGCCGCCCCTTGCAGGCCCCGCTCGCCGTGACCGGCGCCTTGCCGGGACCCCGCGTGTCGGCAGCAGCCGCCCTTTGCCGAGCCCCGAGGCCGCGAGCGCCGCCTCGGGGGCCTGTAGCCGCGTGCGGGCGCCCTCGGCAGGGAGCAGCGGCCTTGCAGGACCGATCGGCCGCCGGCAGCCGCCCCTTGCAGAGGCCGCCTCGTGGGACCCGCCGCCGCGCGCGGGCACCCTCGCCCGGGTCAGGCCGTGAACCGCCCCGTGCGCCGGATCTCGGGGAAGTCCGTGGTCGCGCCGTCCAGTTCCAGCGCACGCACCAGCCGCAGGTGCTCCTGGGTGTTGACGACCCAGCCGATCACTCCCAGTCCCTCCCCGTGGGCGCGCTCCACGGTCTCCAGCGTGAGCCGGCGGATGTTCAGCGCCAGCGTGGCCGCGCCCACCGCCTTCGCCCGGTCCACGATGTCCGTCCCCCACCGGCTGGCGATCAGGACCGTGCGCACGCCGGGCACCAGCGAGGCGATCTCCGCGACGGCCTCGTCGTGGAAGGACGACACCTCCACCCGGGGCACCAGGTCGCGGCGCTCCATCACCTCGGCCAGGGCGCGTGCCGCCGCCACGTCCTTGATCTCGGCCTGGAGCGGTGAGCGCACGGCGTCGAGGACCTCCTCGAAGACGGGCACCTGCTCGCCCAGGCCAGCGTCCAGCTGACGCAGTTCGGCGAGGGTCTTCTCCGCGATGGGGCCGTTTCCGTCGGTCGTGCGGTCCACGTCGGCGTCGTGCATGACGGCCAGCGCGCCGTCCTTGGTCAGATGCAGGTCCAGTTCGATGGCGTCCATGCCGCACTGCTCGGCGCGGACGAAGGAGCGCAGGGTGTTCTCCGGCTCGACGCCCATGACCCCGCGATGACCGATGGTGAGGAAAGTCAAGATTCTCTCGCTTCCGTCGACGGCGGCTCCCGCGGCCCGGCCCCCGCTCGCCCGCGCGGTGGGGGCGCACGCGGTAAGGAGGCAGCCTAACGGCCCGTCCGCGGGAGGGGACCGTTCTCGCGCGGGGTGTCCGGAAGCTGCCCGTCCGCGTCCCGCCCGCCCTGGCGAAGCCGGTGCTGGCAGCCGTGACGAGGTGTGGTGCGGAGTGCGGATCACCCGCCGGTGGGCGCGTCCGGCGTCTTCTTGACCGACCGGCCCCCCGAGGTGCTCGACGATGTGCTCATGGGGCCCGGACTGTGCGTGACGACCGCCACTCGCCGTAAAAACTTCTGCGATCATGGGGGTCCCGCAGGATAATTTCCCAAGCCTCCTCTTGTAGGAAGGAACGCGCGATGGATACGGTGTCTTGACGCGAGGTTCTCCCGTGAAGGAAGTGACATGACGGAAATTCTTGTGCAGGACGTGGCCGCAAGGGGCATATCTGGCGCCGGCCGGGTGGTCGACCACCCGAGTTGGCCGGTGCTCAAGAATGCCGTGGAAGAGATCCGCCCCTGGCAGTCGAAGGACGGTTCGATCGACTTCGACGCAGAGGGCGCCCCCGCCCGCTCCGATGCCGAGGCCGCCGTCGAGCGGGTCGTCGGCGCGGTGGAGGAACTGTCCCCGCTGCTCCCGCACGACGAGGCCTATCACCGGGCCCTCGTCGCCGACCTCCGCGCATGGGCCAAGGCCGGTTTCACCGTCCCGGACTTCCTGGACTCCCTGCTCGCCTTCCATCCGGCCGCCGGCCGTGAGGACGGGCTGCAGCATCTCGTCGTCTTCCCGATGTACACGCAGAACGGCAACCCGGACCGCAATCTCGAAGCGGTCGTCCTGCGCATGGTCTGGCCCGACTGGCTCGCCGAGCTGGAGCGCACGCGCTACGACAACCCCCTCTTCTGCGGCATCACCTTCGAGGACTTCACGGCTGGGTACGACACCAATTCCGCGGTCCTCTTCCCGGAGACGATCGCCGTACGCGAGGCGCCCGAGCGCTTCACCTGGGGCGGCATCTTCTGCGACCGCGAGGCGGCCCGCTTCCGCGCCGTCACCGAGGAGGCCGTGCGCATCCTCGGTCTGGAGCTGCCCGACGACATCCGTGAGATGGTCGGCGACCAGGAGCGCTGCGAGCAGGCGTTCGTCCTGTGGGACATGGTCCACGACCGCACCCACAGCCACGGCGACCTGCCGTTCGACCCGTTCATGATCAAGCAGCGCCAGCCGTTCTGGATGTACGGCCTGGAGGAGCTGCGCTGCGACCTCACCGCCTTCAAGGAGGCCGTGAAGCTGGAGGCCGAGGGCAACCGGCACGGCCGCGACGTGCAGTACGCCGTCCTCTTCGACCGCATGTTCCGCTTCCCGGTCACGGGCGACCGCAACCGCAACTACGACGGCCTCGGCGGCCAGCTGCTGTTCGCGTACCTGCACAAGCACGACGTGGTGCGGTGGACCGACAACACACTGAAGATCGACTGGGAGCGGGCGCCGAAGGTCACCAACGAGCTGTGCGCCGAGATCGAGAAGCTCTACCGCGACGGCATCGACCGGCCGAAGCTGGTCCACTGGTTCGCCGCGTACGAGCTGGTCTCCAGCTACCTCGCCCCGCACCCGGGCTCCCGCTGGGCCAAGGGCCCCGATGCCCTGGATCTGACGCAGCCGCCGCGCAAACTGGTGGACGACGTGCTTCCGGACGAGTTTCCGCTGAGCATGTTCTATGAGGCGCTCTCCAAGAAACTGAAGAACGTGATCGCCTCCACCAAGGGGATCACCGCTGCTTCGGTCGGAGCGGCCGCGTGAGCTCTCGCATCCAGGAGGCGACGATCATGAACCGGAACGGCAGCAGCGCGCTCGAAGGCGCGGTCGTGGCGGTGGCCGGTGCGGCCGGCCCCGCCGGACGGGCCACCCTGCTGAGACTGGCCGAGGCCGGTGCGACCGTCGTCGCCTCCGACGCCGACGCCGAGCGGCTGGCGCAGGCCGTCGATGCCGCCCGGTACGCGCACGGCGGCGCCACCGTCATCGGCGACACCGTCGATCTGCTCGACCTGAACGCCGCCAAGGAATGGGCGGACAGGACCGAGAAGGAATTCGGCCGGGTCGACGGACTGGTGCACCTCGTCGGCGGCTGGCGCGGCAGCGCCGGCTTCACCGACACCGATCCCGCCGACTGGGCGCTGCTGGAGAAGCTGCTGATCCGTACGGTCCAGCACACCTCGCTCGCCTTCCACGACGCACTGCTGCGCAGCGACCGCGGCCGCTATGTGCTGATCAGCGCCGCGGGAGCCACCAAGCCCACCGCGGGGAACGCCGCCTACGCCGCGGCGAAGGCCGCCGCCGAGGCGTGGACACTCGCCGTCGCCGACTCCTTCCGCAAGGCGGGGGGCGATCAGGGCCCGGCCGCAGCGGCTGCCATCCTGGTCGTCAAGGCACTGGTGCACGACGCCATGCGCGCCGAGCGCCCGAATGCGAAGTTCGCGGGCTTCACCGACGTGTCGGAGCTGGCCGCCGCCATCGCCGCAGTCTGGGACCGCCCCGCCGAGGAACTGAATGGACAGCGTCTGTGGCTGACCCCCAAACCCTGAAGACCGACGCCCGCCGTCACCACGACCCGTCCGTCCGCGGGTTTGCCAGTGACAACTACGCGGGCGCCCACCCGGAGGTGCTCGCGGCTCTCGCCCTCGCCAACGGCGGCCATCAGGTCTCCTACGGCGAGGACCAGTACACCGAGCACCTCCAGCGGGTCATGCACAGCCACTTCGGGCCGACGGCCGAGGCGTTCCCCGTGTTCAACGGCACAGGCGCCAATGTGACCGCCCTCCAGGCGCTCACCGACCGCTGGGGCGCGGTGATCTGCGCGGAGACCGCACACATCAACGTGGACGAGGGCGGTGCGCCGGAGCGGATGGGCGGCCTCAAGCTGCTCACCGTGCCGACCCCGGACGGCAAGCTCACTCCCGAGCTGATCGACCGGCAGGCATGGGGCTGGGAGGACGAGCACCGGGCGATGCCCCAGGTCGTCTCGATCACCCAGAACACCGAACTGGGCACCGTGTACACGGTGGACGAGGTCCGCGCCATCGTCGAGCACGCGCACGGTCTGGGCATGAAGGTCCATCTCGACGGTGCGCGGATATCCAACGCGGCCGCCTCGCTGGATGTCCCGATGCGGACCTTCACCAACGCGGTCGGTGTCGATGTGCTCACCTTCGGCGGCACCAAGAACGGCATGCTCTTCGGCGAGGCGGTCGTCGTCCTCAACCCGGACGCGGTCAGCCACATGAAGCATCTGCGCAAGATGTCGATGCAGCTCGCCTCCAAGATGCGCTTCGTCTCCGTGCAGCTGGAGGCACTGCTCGCCAAGGATCTGTGGCTGCGCAACGCCCGGCACTCCAACGAGATGGCCCAGCGTCTGGCCGCGGGGGTGCGCACGGTGGACGGGGTGGAGATCCTGTATCCCGTGCAGGCCAACGCCGTCTTCGCACGGCTGCCGCAGGAGGTGACCCGGCGGCTGCAGCAGCGCTTCCGGTTCTACTTCTGGGACGAGACGGCCGGTGACGTGCGCTGGATGTGTTCGTTCGACACCACCGAGGACGACGTGGACGCGTTCGTCCAGGCGCTGAAGGAAGAGATGGCCCACTGACGGGTTAGTGCATAGTCATGCGGTCGACCGGAAATTGATTGACACCCGGTCGGCCGCATCTCTACGGTCAGGGGCCATGGAGCTGATGCAGCACACCCCTGAGATTTCCGCGTATCTCGCCGCAGATGCCGTCATCGACCACGGGCATCCCTGTGTACGGGAAACCGTGGCGATGCTGCGCGCCGATCGCATCGGCGCATACTCATACGCCAAGGCGGCCTACGAATTCGTCCGCGACACCATCGCGCACTCCGCCGACAGCGGCGATATGCGGGTCACCTGGCGGGCGTCGGACGTCCTCGCGCAAGGGACCGGCATCTGCCATGCGAAGTCCCACGCGCTCGCCGCTCTGCTGCGCGCCGAAGGCATCCCCACCGCCCTGTGCTACCAGCGCCTCACGGACGACGACGGCTCCCGCCCCATGGTCCACGGGCTGGTCGCCATCCGGCTGCCCGGCATGCCGGGCTGGCTGCGTCAGGATCCGCGCGGCAACAAGCCCGGGGTCGACGCCAGGTTCTCGCTGGCGGAGGAGCGGCTGGCCTGGCGCGTACGACCCGAGTTCAATGAAGTGGACTATCCGATACTCTTTGCTGAACCCCACGCGGCGGTTCTCGCGGCACTCCGGGCAGCGCCCGACCGGCCGGCCCTCTGGCGCATGCTGCCCACGCACATCTGACACGCTGCCCACGGACACTCGATCGGCGGACCCATGGCTCTCTCCCTCACCGTCTCCGACGAGGTGCGCGCCCTCGCGCCCGGCTTCGTCCATGTCGCCGTCGAGGCACGTGGCCTGGTGAACGGCCCGAGCGGCGAGGACAGTTCGGCGCTGCTGGACGACGCCGTACGCCGCCTCGCCGTCCGGCTGGACGGGCGTGCCCCGCACGAGGACCCGCACATGGCGGCCTGGCGCGCGGCGTACACCGCCTTCGGCTCCAAGCCCTCGCGCACCCGCAACTCGGCCGAGGCGCTGGCCCGGCGGGCACTCGCCGACGGCGGACTGCCTCGTATCAACGCGCTGGTCGATCTCTACAACGCGATCAGCGTCGCCCACCTGATCCCGGTCGGCGGCGAGGACACCGACCGCATCGCCGGTGCCATGCGCCTGGTACGCGCCACGGGCCGAGAGCCGTTCCACACCGTCGCGGGCGGCACGGAGAGCATGGAACACCCCGAGGCCGGCGAGGTCGTCTGGTGCGACGAGGAGGGGGTGACCTGTCGCCGCTGGAACTGGCGCCAGGGTGTGCGCACCCGGCTCACCGAGGACACGGTGAACGCCCTGTTCCTGCTGGAGGGCATGGCGCCCGCGACCGGCGGCGAGCTCGGGGCGGCAGCCGGCGAACTCGCCGAGGGGCTGGAGAAGTTGAGCCCCGGGGCGCAGGTCACGGTCCACGCACCCCGGTAAGGGACAGCGCCTCGCGGCACGGCTTCAGCGGGCCTCGCGGACCTCGGCGGGCGTGGGTGCCGTGCCCCCGAGGTGCGCGGGTACCCACCAGGTGTCGGCCGCGTCCTTCGGCCGCACCGGATACGCGCGCTGAGCCGCCTCCAGCAGCTCCTGCACCCGCTCGCGCACCCGCCGCGTGATCGCGCCGGCGTACTGGTCCGTCGGCGCCTCCATGGGCTCGCCGACCCTGATCGTCACCGGGATGTGCGAGCGTCGGAAGTTACGCGGACGGCCCTTGGTCCACAGCCGCTGCGTGCCCCACAGCGACATCGGGATCAGCGGCACGCCGGCTTCCTGCGCCAGCCGTGCCGCACCCGACTTGAAGGACTTCAGGGTGAACGACTGAGAGATCGTCGCTTCGGGGAAGACGCCCACGATCTCGCCCGAGCGCAGCGAGTCAAGGGCGTGCGCGTAGGCCGCCTCGCCTTGCTTGCGGTCCACCGGGATGTGCTTCATGCCCCGCATGAGGGGTCCGGAGACCTTGTGGCGGAAGACCGAGTCCTTGGCCATGAAGCGGACCAGGCGCTTCTGCGGCAGTGCGGCGAGGCCGGAGAAGATGAAGTCCAGGTAGCTGATGTGGTTGCTGACCAGGACAGCACCCCCGGTACGCGGAATGTTCTCGGATCCCTGAGTGTCGATCTTCAGGTCGAGCGCCTTGAACATCGTGAGGGCGGCGCCGATGACCGGCCGATAGACGAGCTCTGCCATCTGGGGAGGACCCTTTCGTCGTGCCCGGGGAGGGTTCTCCCGGTAGAAGTTACGCAGCCGTAGGTTTTCGGCATTGGGGCGATCGTCCCCTATGCGTGGCGTGCTGACCAGCCCTGGGGCCTGGTATGGGCGAGATTCTCATCACGTCGGGTGTGCCGTCGTTGCGCGTTCACCCCGGCAGCCGGGAATCATCGGCCACGGCTCAACGCTACAGCGGTGGACGACTCGACGGAGGTGGGCCCACGGTGGGCGTTCAGGACCCGCATCAGATGCTCGGTACGGCGGAGCTGGGCGCGGGGCTCGGGCGGCGCGCGACGCTCGTCCAGTTCTCGACGGCCTTCTGTCAGCCGTGCCGTGCGACTCGTCGCACGCTGGCGGACGTCGCGGGCATGGTCGAGGGGGTCGCGCACGTCGAGATCGACGCCGAGGAGCGGCTGGAGCTCGTCAGGGAACTGGGCATCGTCAAGACGCCCACCGTCCTGGTGCTCGACTCCGCGGGCCGCATCGTCACCAGGGCCTCGGGAGCGCCCCGCCGGGCCGACGTCATCGCCGCGCTCGGACGCGCCGTATGACGCGCCGTGACACCGGTCCCACATTCCGGTGCGCACTTGACTGCACAGGGCAACCGTCGTCAGGCTGACATCCGTGCCTCCAGTTCTCCTTCTCCACGGACGCGTCCATGTGGACCTCGTCCGTTACGCGAGCGCGCGCTGTCCGGCTGATGTCGCCGCCGCAGCCGCCTAGTTCGCACCCATGCAGAAGGAAACCTCGATGACGGCCCCGACCCACCTCGGCACCCCGGCCCCCGCTTCCTCCTCCGGCCGTACCGGAGCCCGGCCTGTGATCCCCGTCGGCCGTGTCGGCCCCCAGCACTCACCTCTCGCCCCGCCCGCCGCCTCTCCGGCCGCGGGTGACCTGCTCAGGGCCGTCTTCCGCCAGCACGCCGCCGGCGTCTCGATCGTCACCGCTCCGGGGGAGCGCCCCGCCGGCTTCACCGCGACCTCCCTCACCTCCGTTGCCGCCGACCCGCCCCTGATCTCCTTCGGTGTGGGCACCACGTCCTCCAGCTGGCCCGCCGTCGCCGAGGCCGAGCACATAGGCGTGCACATACTCGGCGAGCACCAGCAGGAGCTGGCGGCCACCTTCGCGCGCAGCGGCGCCGACCGCTTCGCGCCGCCCACCCGCTGGCACACCGGTCCCGAGGGCGTGCCCGTCCTCGAAGGGGTCGTGGCGTGGCTGGTGGCGCGAGTCGTGGCACGGGTGCCCGCGGGCGACCACCGTCTGGTGATCGCCGAGGTCGTGGCCGGGGACCCGGTCGGCGGCGGCCGCCCCCTGCTGTACCACCGCGGCCGCTTCACGGCGCTGCGTGACTGACCTGGCCGCCGTTGTCAAGGTCACATGGCAAAGCGCTTGCTTAGCGAGACCAACCTCGATGTACTGGCGAGTAATATTTCGATCGGAGCGCGGCCTGCCCCGACCGGGATCCGCCCCTTCGGACGCCTATGCTGCGTTCACAAGGCAGTCCAGTAGAGACGATGCAGTAGGAGAGCCGGCGTGAGCCTGAGGATCGTTGTCTGTGTGAAGTACGTGCCCGACGCCACCGGCGACCGGCACTTCGCCGATGACCTGACCGTCGACCGCGACGACGTCGACGGCCTGCTGTCGGAGCTGGATGAGTACGCGGTGGAGCAGGCGCTGCAGATCGCGGACGAGGCCGACGATGCGGAGGTCACCGTGCTGACCGTCGGTCCCGAGGATGCCAAGGACGCGCTGCGCAAGGCGCTGTCGATGGGTGCGGACAAGGCCGTCCATG